>JBEIGJ010000131.1:0-5863 GCA_040381935.1 Acidimicrobiaceae bacterium
CGGTTCTGGGACGTGATTACACGTCGGTTCTGGGACGTGATTACACGTCGTTTCCGGAACGTGATTCAACGTCGTTTCCCGGACGCAATTAAACAGTAGAAGCTCTTTCTGGCCCCCGAAAAACCAGATAGATCAGAACCAAAGAGGCCAGCACAATGCCGACCATCATCGAACTTCGCCAGCCGTCGACCAAGGCGTACTGCGCCGCTTCGATAATTGCTGGCCCTTGCGAACCAGCATCGGCCGCTGCGGTATACGCACTGGCGATGCCTTCACCCGCTTGTTCAACAATGCTTTCCGACACGCCTGTCAGGTTCGATTCGACACTATTGCGATAACCGGCACTCAAAATCGAGCCCAAGAGCGCCACCCCGATGGCTCCGCCGATTTCTCGAGAGGTGTCGTTCAAAGCCGAAGCAACGCCCTGCTTATCTGATGGCAAGGTCTCAGTGATAGCTGCGGTTGCCGGGGTCATGGTCATGCCGAGGCCCAGCCCAAAGGCCATGAGTCCGGGCAGAATCGAAAAATAGCCACCTTCAACTGATGCCTGCACGGCCAAGAGAATCAGACCCAGAAGAAAAATGCTCACCCCGGCCACCATGGTGTTACGACTGCCAAAACGCGTTGCAATCTTGGGCGCCATAGCCGACATCGGCAACATGACCAAAGCCATGGGCAGAACCGACACTGCCGAACGCAACGCCGACCAGCCCAGTACCGCTTGAAGAAACGGAAAGAGCACCAACAACATGCCGAACATGACGGCGAACAGCACCACCAACGTCAGCGATCCCGATGCCAATCCGCGATTGCGAAAGGCACTGATATCGAGAAGCGGAGCAACAATATGTCGTTCCCAGGTGACGAAGCCGATGAGGGCCACTGCTCCAACGACGAAGCCCGCCATTGTCAAGGGATCGCTCCAGCCGCGTTCGGGGCCCTCATGAATACCCAGGACGAGACCTCCAATCGCTAGGGCCGAAAGAACCGAGCCGTAGATATCGAACGGATGATGAGTGCGCTCGCGAGAGTTCGGAACGTATCGCACTGTGAACACCGCTGAAACGATGACCAACACTATGGGCAGCGCATACGTCCAACGCCAAGACAAAACATCGACCAAGAAGGACGACACGAAGAGACCGATGAGTCCTCCACTGCCCGCGAAGCCGGCCCAAATGCCAATGGCTCGAGCCCGGTCTTCCACCGGGAAGCTGGAGGTGATCACCGACAAAGTGACCGGCATGATCATCGATGCCCCTATTCCGGCCAACACGCGGGCCAGGATCATCGTCGAGGTCGTCGAAGCCACGATGGCTATGACATTGGAGAGGAGAAAAACTGTTATTCCGACGATGAGCACCGGCTTACGGCCCCATCGGTCACCAATGCCACCAACGGGCACCAAGAGCGCCGCCAAAATCAACGTGTAGGAATTGATGATCCATAGCACGCCGTTTTGAGATGCTCCCAAATCAAGAGCGATCTGCTGTTGGGCAACATTCAGACCCGACATCGATGCCACAACAGCAATTAGCGCGGTCAATACGGCGAAGAGAACAAAACCTTGTTGTCGCTTATCGAGTTCGATGGTGACGGACTCACCATCAGAGCCAGGAGCCGATCCGCTACTGGATTGAGTGCCAAGAGTAGAAGTCATCAATATCTCTCCGAAAAGGGTTGGCGCATGGTCCCCAGCGCCCCTGAATTCAACCCGACTGGATCCATCTCGTCGTCCCCACAGACAAAGACATGAGTCACGCGAGACTCGTCACCGCCTCCGGTGATCAGGCTTCGGTCGACCGCAGTAAGGTGCGCCCATGAGTCGCCCCCACCGCGTGGATCTCGACACTCCGGACGTGCAATTCACGATTGATGATGACGGGATCGCAGTGGCCACCTTGCACCGACCTGACCATCGCAATGCATTGTCCGCCGCCATGGGTCGCGCCCTTTCAGCCGTGTATCAACGGGCTGATATCGATGACTCCATCCGCGTTGTCGTTCTCACCGGCACTCCACCGTCGTTTTGTGCCGGAGCAGATTTAAGTAGTGGTTCTGATGTCTTCGCCCGGCGCGCAGAGACCGAGTTTCGGGCCTGTCCGGTGGAACCAACGGCCTGGCAAATTCGCAAACCGGTCATTGCCGCCGTGAACGGACATGCAATCGGTATTGGTCTGACCTTGGCCCTCCATTGTGATCTCCGGGTCATGGCTGCTGATGCCAAATACGGCATCGTGCAGGTGCGACGGGGAATCATGCCCGATGCCTTCAGCCATTGGACTTTGCCCCGATTGGCTGGCATGACCGCTGCGGCCGATGTGATGTTGACCGGACGACTCTTTGACGGCGAGGAAGCCGGGCGTCTCGGCATTGCATCTCGAGTCGTACCTGCCGACGATGTCCTTGAGACTGCTCTTGGTATCGCTCGCGATATTGCAGTCAACACGGCTCCTCTCTCTGTCGCCATCAGCAAGCGTTTGCTCTGGGAATCGTTCAACGCGAGTGCATCAGCGATTGGCGCCGCCGAAACTTCGCTCCATCACCATCTCATGGGAACTGCGGACTCTCGCGAAGGGGTGACGGCCTTTCTGGAGCGTCGAATTCCCCAGTGGACTCTCAGCCCCACAAAGGACTGGCCGGAGTCATGGCCGCAATAGCACTGAAACGATCTCGGTAGCACTGAACCGATCTCAATAGCACTGAAATGGTCTCAATAGCACTGAAATGGTCTCGGTAACTGCGAAACGATCTCAGCGAAACGGTCTCGAGAGCACCGAAATCATTCAATGGAGCGAATTCTGTAATTCGGCGCGAAGACGACCCGATGTCCTCGCTAGTACCACGGCGATGATCACGATCAAAAGACCAGACACTGTGATCAAGAGTGGAACTCGTCCCTTCCCCGGGAAGAAGTGGGCAATTGTCCACGGCACATAAACCAAGAGCCCAACTAAGCCGAACATCGACATCAAGACGCGACCAGGGGTAATTCCCACTGCGATCAGCCCGACCGCCACGAGGAGTCCACTGATTGTGGCCACCGTAAGTGACTGTGTACCGGTAATTGCTGGCCCAACAAGTAGCGATACGCCACCCACAATCTGAAACACCACCGGAGCCCGCACCAGACGAATTCGGGTGAAGAGAAAAAGCAGTACTCCAATCACCCACACCGCACAACCCGTCATCACTCCGGCGTCTTGCGCGTAGTACACCAGGACACCCGGAACACTCTGCACCAAGCCGATAGAGCCGACGACCCCGAAGAGAACGCGAAACTGGGATGGCAATGGACTGCTGTTCACCGTGGCCAAACCCACCAAGGCCGAAGCCGAAAGAGCGACGAAAAGAAACCCGAGGCCCTCCCAGTCCGACACTGTCAGGTACCCGCCAACAATGATCGACCCTGCACCAATGGCCATCGGAATCACTGGTGTGGTGAATGTGCGCCACAAGGTGATCGAGACCAGGACTATTCCACTCGCCCACACCGCGACTCCAGCCCAACTGATTTCGCTGGCATCGCCAGTTGCCGTGCCAATAGCCACCATGAGACCGATAAACGTCAGCGCCTCTTGAATAGGCCGAAAGCGACCGGCCCACAACATGCCGTTCAGACATCCAGTGGCCAAGGCGATCATCAACCAGTACTGGGAACCGCGTTCCCAATCAAGAAGATCCCGCGCCAAAACGTAGGCAAACAGGCCAATAGCCGGCGTCGCCACAGTCCATAAGAACCATCTCATCCGAGCAAAAGCCTGATCTTCTGATTCGCGAACAAACCGCCCAGCCGCTACTACGAGCAACGTTGCTCCACCAGTGGTCGCCAATCGAAGTCCACTGGGCCAATCCGACCAGAAGTTTGAAACCAAAGTGATCACTCCAACAATGCCGAGCACACCCCCCAAGTAACCAAGTGCCTCGGCAACTGCGGGAAATCTGCGAGTTGGAACTGACGAGCTGACTGCTCCCTCTCGAGCCACTCGTCGTTCAAAGTCGCGAATACTCGTGGCATTTTCTGCGGAGAGAACTCCCGCCGCAGTCCAACGCTGAAGAAGCGAAGCAATATACGGATGAATCATGGAATCGTCGTTTTGGCCGACTTCGCCCGATGGAAAGCCGCCGTTCGAGGATTTGTCGAGCGGAAATTCGGCACCACTCAGAGTGCGCATTTTCGAAGAAGCTCGACTTCGGCGAGTGATCAGAACGACAACAACTATGAGGAGCACCAGGGCCAATCCGACAATCATTCCGTACTCCGATCCACTGTGAGACTTTCTGAAGAAAGTTGCACTCACCTCGAATTATTCCAAACTAGTTGGATTTTCCCTGTGATTGAGCACACAGATGTCTCACACGGTGGTGGTTCAGATCTCGGTATGTTGATTTCGTGTTGCGAAGGATTGACCGTTCACGATGATTTTCTTTCTCTGGGCTCTTTGGGGATCCATCCAGATCGTTTTGATCTCAATTGCTCTTCGTATTTCACGGTGGCGCCTCTTCGTCTTTTTGCAGTCCATCACTCCACTTCTAGGAATTCTGAGTGTCGCAATCCTTATCGGATCCGCGGTCCTTGGCCAGTGGCTGCTGATGATCCTTGGAATAACTCAAGTGCTCTGGATCTCACTGCTGGCCTTCAATCTCCGTCGGTGGCATCAAGACCGACACCGTGGGACACCAGGTGCTCCTCCGATACAACTTCGTGTCGCTCATTCAAATTTGCTTCACACCAATACGACCCCCGCACAAGCATTTGCTGACGTCTTTTCCACAAACGCCGATGTCATTGCCTTCAGCGAAATGACTGCCCATCTCTCTGCGCAGGCAGACCAACACCTGCTGGCACTCAACTGGCCTCATCGCCTACACGACCTATGCGATGGCCCTCGCGGCATTGCCCTGTGGAGCAAAACTCCCCTATCTGAGTCATCGATTGAAAAAATGCACGACTGCAATGCGGCGGTGGCCACTGTCCATATCTCTCATGATGTACGGGTTCGAATCATGGCCATTCATCCGATGGCACCCGTATCACGCCAGAAAACTCGGGATTGGGAGCCGTCCCTTCGTGCCATCGGAGCGTCCCTGACGGAAAGTGGCTGCCCCGCAATTGCCATCGGCGACTACAACGCCACTCACTGGCACCCTCCCATGCGGGAGTTGTACAAACAAGGCCTACACAGCGCTCATCTTCGGTTGGGCCGATTCCTTGCCTCCACATTTCCCGTTGGGCGTCGCCTCCGACCCTTCATCGGTCTCGATCATGCCCTAGTCACTGAGGAAATCACCGTGCATCAAATCACTCATATCCGCGTCAGTGGCAGCGACCACCGCGGCATCGTGGTCGATGTGAGTGCGAATACCACCCACAGATCGTCACAAGCAGATCGTCACAAGCAGATCGTCACAAGGGCATTTTGGTACCCGTGAGATCACAACTGATATCCCATAGACGCCGCGCGTCTTGGTCGTTGCGCGCTCGTCGACTGGGAGTCTCCACGATTGGATCGCCAAACATTTGATAACGGGGTCCAACCAACTCGCCACCGCGTATCGCCGGATCAACGGACGCTCGTACTTGTGAGACGGCACCTTGAACTCCGGTGCGTACCAAAACCGGAGTGAAAGTACGCATGACTGTGTTGGTCATCGATGTTCCCAACTTGCCTAGTTCGGTGCGCGCCGTTCCAGGGTGCGCCGCCACCGCTACGGTTGAAGATCGACTTTGCCGTAGGCGATGATCCAACTCTCGAGTAAAGAGCAAGTTGGGCAACTTGCTCTGAAAATAAGCTCCCCATCGGCTGTAGCGGCGGCGCTCGTACATTGGATCATCCAGATCGACGCGTCCGGGTCGATGACC
>JBEIGJ010000132.1:0-5842 GCA_040381935.1 Acidimicrobiaceae bacterium
CTGTAAGAAGCGCTCGAGCCAGTCCACACTCTCGGCATCCAGGTGGTTGGTTGGCTCATCGAGCAGCAGCAAATCAGGTCGGCTCAGGAGCAAACGACACAAGGCCACACGCCGTCGTTCTCCACCCGACAGTTTCGAAACATCGGCGTCATTGGGGGGACAGCGCAAAGCATCCATGGCAATTTCGACATTGCGCTCCAAACTCCAGGCGTCGGTGGCGGCGATCTTGTCTTCTAGTTCGGCCTGGAGAGCGCCGACTTTTTCGTAGTCGGCATCGGGGTCACCCCACATGGCCATCACTTCGTTGTAGCGATCGAGCAGTGCCTGAACCGGGGCCACGCCGTCCATGACGTTGCCCAAGACATCCTTTTCAGGATCAAGCTGAGGCTCTTGGGCCAAGTAGCCAACGCTGAAACCAGGCGTGAGGCGAGCCTCGCCCGAATATCCGTCGTCGAGGCCGGCCATGATGCGCAGCAGACTCGATTTACCCGAACCATTGGGCCCGATGACGCCAATTTTTGCTCCGGGGTAGAACGAGAGGGAAATGTTCTCAAGCACTGTCCGGTCGGGCGGATAGTGGCGAGCCAGTTTGTAGCAGGTGTAGATGAACTCGTGAGCCATGGGGATGGGGAACCTCCAGCACGACAGGCTACTCCCGTGTGCTGGTCCTCTCTGGTCCACTCCGGCTGGAGGGAGGTTTGCTACCGTGGCCTTGCTTTCACACTTCGTGCTTTTTCGGAAGGCGTGGTCGGAGGCATCAACGGTCGTGAAGACATTTGGAGGATTTTGATGGAACTGTTCACCCAAGAGGGCTTGGCCTTCCTCACGCGCTGGCTGCATGTTTTGGCTGGTATCGCTTGGATAGGCCTCTTGTACTACTTCAACCTTGTACAGGTGCCAGCGTTCGCCGAATACGGCGACGAGGCCAGGGCTCGCAATATCTCCATCGACAAGTTGGCTCGTCGTGGCCTGTGGTGGTTCCGCTGGGCGGCGATTGTCACGTTGGTATTCGGTCTGTTGATCATTGGAGTGACCGAGAACTACATGCAGGACTTCATGTCGGACGTGGACACCAACGACACGGCCCATGATGCCGCAATCTTCGTGGGCATGATTCTGGGCATTCTGATGGCTGCCAATGTGTGGATGGTTATTTGGAAGAACCAAAAGGTGGTCTTGGCCAATGCGGCCAATGTGCTATCGGGTGGAGAAGCCAATGCCGAGGCGCCGGCCTCCGGACGTCGAGCCCTGCTGGCCAGTCGACAGAACCTGATCTTTTCGATTCCGATGCTCTTTTTCATGGTGGGTGCTGCTCACTTCTACGGTGGCGCCTTCGATGGTGGAGCCGGTGGAGCATGGACCTTCGTGATCATTGCCAGTGTCATCACTGCGGTTTTGGAACTGAATTGCCTAGGCAAACTGGGCGGAACAGCGGCGACGAACAAGTTGCTGTGGCCTTATGAATCGCATAAGAACGCCATCATCACCTCGGTCGTGTTATTCGTCATTCTCTACGTCTTGAGTGAGATCCTGCTCAAAGCCTGACAGTGAGGTTCTCGTAACCGGGACGAATGTGTTTCGAATGAAGAAGGCCGCCCAACAGGGCGGCCTTCTTACGTTTCAGATGTCGTCAGCGATGGGTGGAGGCCTCAGGACACTGTGAGCACACTGTTCATCGCTCCGTGGCCGGGAATGGTGCAATAGACGCGGTATTCGCCGGGTTCGAGATTGATGGTGCCGCTGTCTACGTCACCCTTTTTGTCAACGATGAGTTCCAAATCTCCCACGACCTTGTCATCTTGGATGATGACCAGGATGTGCTTGACGCTGTCGTCATTGGCCAAAAAGACGTCGATCTCGCCGGCCGAGGCGGTGTATTCGGTCTTATCCCAACGAATGCTGGGAACTGCCTTGACTACCAGATCAGCCTCGGATGGAACCGTATAGGAGGGAGTGGACGAGCCGCCGCCACAGGCCGACAATGCAATCAGCATGGCACTGGCGGCCAGGGGAGCTTGAAGCCGGAAGAATAAGGGGGTACGCATGGCGTCAATCTATAAGTGGCCGGTCGCATCGTGTCGTGTTCCTCCTGTCGTATGCATCACGTCGTTTCCGGCACAGCCCAACTTCCCGGAATGGCCGCCTCTGGGAGGGGGTAACCAGGAGTACAGTTTCCGGTGATGTCTGAAACGCTGAACCCTCTAGATGCCAGCACCGATTTCGGAGCCAATTCCTGGCTCGTGGAAGAGATGTACGAGCAGTTTTCTCGGGATCCTCACTCCGTTGGCGAGTCCTGGCAGGAGTTTTTCTCCGATTACAAGTCGCTCACTGCCGATAATCCGGCATTACATCCTCCGGCCCCAATCACCGTTCCCGCACTCGTCAATGGGTCTGCGGCTCCGGCGATTCAGTCACCCGTGGTCACTGCGGCGGTGGCGTCACCTGCTCCCAGTGACAGTGGTGAACCGATCCGGGGTGCTGGCGCTGCCATCGTGGCCAATATGGAGCGCAGTTTGGGAGTTCCGACGGCCACCAGCTTCCGCAATGTTCCGGCCAAGTTGCTGGAAGTCAATCGTCGAGTCATCAATGGTTATCGGAGCCGCACTGGCCAATCCAAGATCAGCTTCACCCATGTCATCGCCTACGCCATCGTGCGGGCAATTGCCGACGCCGTACCGGTGATGAGCAATGGATACGTCCAAGGTCCCGATGGTAAGCCGCAGCTTCTTCGCCGCTCATCAATCAATATGGGCCTTGCCGTCGATTTGGCCAAGGCCGACGGTTCTCGAACATTGCTGGTCCCTGTTCTACGCCAAGCCGACACGCTGTCTTTTTCCGAATTCGTGGTGGCCTACGAAGAACTGATTCGCAAGGTGAAGCAGGGCAAACTCCAAGTCGAAGATTTTCAGGGTGCCACCATTACTCTGACCAATCCTGGAACCATCGGAACGGTACAAAGCGTTCCGCGGTTGATGCCGGGCCAAGGAGTCATCGTTGGCGTGGGTTCCATCGATTATCCGGCGGAGTTCCAGGGGGCCGATGAGCGAGCACTCGGTGATTTGGGTATTTCCAAAGTAGTGACCATCACCAGTACCTATGACCATCGCATCATTCAAGGAGCCGAGAGCGGACTCTTTTTGAAGCGAGTGCACGAGTTGTTACTCGGTGAACATTCGTTCTACGAAGACTTGTTCAAGAGTTTGGGTGTGCCGTATGAAGCAGTGAAATGGCGCGTCGATGTGAATCCGACGGATCGTGAAGAGTCGATGCTCTACAAGCAATTGCAGATCGGCACACTGATTCGCGTCCATCGGGTCCGGGGCCATCTCATATCCGATATCGACCCGCTGCGTTGGAAGGAGCCGAAGTTGCCGGTGGAACTCGATCCCGCAACCTACGGTCTCACCATTTGGGACTTGGATCGCGAATTCCTCACTGGCGGTGTCGCTGGAACCCAGCGCATGACCTTGGGTGATCTGCTGCATGTTCTGCGTGATGCGTATTGCCGGTCCATTGGCGTGGAGTACATGCACATTCAGGACACGAATGAGCAACGCTGGATTCAATCGCATTTCGAAGGGGTGCAATTCGAACTTTCCAAAGAGGAGAAGCGTCGAGTCCTTGAACGTCTCAATGCTGCAGAGGCCTTTGAAAAGTTTTTGGCGACCAAGTACGTCGGAACAAAGCGATTTGGATTGGAGGGTGCCGAAAGTGCCATCCCCATCTTGGATGAGATCCTCTCTCGAGCTGCCGGTGCGGAATTGGATTCCGCAGTCATCGGCATGGCGCATCGCGGTCGATTGAACGTCTTGGCCAACGTCATGGGCAAAAAGCTCGACCAACTCTTTGCCGAATTCGAAGGACATGTCGACCCATCCACCGTGCAGGGTTCGGGTGATGTGAAGTATCACTTAGGTGCTTCGGGTGTCCACCACAGTCAGTCCGGACGTTCGATCAAGATTGAACTGTCGGCCAATCCCAGCCATTTGGAAACTGTTGATCCCTTGGTTCTCGGTATGGTGCGGGCGCGTCAAGATCAGATAGATCCCCCGGGGTCGTTCCCGGCTTTGCCAATTTTGATTCACGGTGATGCGGCCTTTGCCGGTCAGGGAATTGTGGCCGAGTGTTTGGCAATGTCTGACACCATGGGTTTCCGGGTGGGCGGCACCATTCATTTGATCATCAACAACCAAATTGGTTTTACAACTGCACCCCAATTCGCACGGTCCTCTTTGTACTGCAGTGATGTGGCTAAAACTGTGCAGGCACCGATTTTCCACGTCAATGGGGATGATCCGGAAGCCTGTGTTCGGGTGGCCCGACTGGCTTGGGAATACCGACAGCGCTTCCACAAGGACGTCGTCATCGACATGGTCTGCTATCGCAAGCATGGTCATAACGAGGGAGATGACCCGAGCTATACCCAGCCACTCATGTACAAAGCCATCGCTGAAAAACGCAGTGTGCGAAAGCTCTATGTGGAGACCTTGGTTGGTCGTGGCGACATCACCATCGAAGAGGCCGAACAGGCTCTGAACGACTTTCAATCCAAACTCCAAACGACTCTGGATGAAACTCGGGCTCATGCGCCGAGTCCGACCAAGGTGTCGAAACCACCAGCTCCGGTGGGAGTCCTTCCGCATGTGGAAACTGGTGTGGAACGGTCGATTTTGGACCAGGTCTTTGACCAATTGACGAACTATCCCGATGGTTTTACGGTGCACCCGAAATTGGGTCGTCAATTCGAAACTCGTTCGAAGATGTATCACGAACAAGGCGAAGTGGAGTGGGCGACGGCGGAGTTAATGGCCTACGGAACCTTGGTCCTAGAGGGATTCCCGGTTCGCTTGGCGGGAGAGGATTCAAGACGCGGTACGTTCAGCCAACGTCATGCGGCCTTGGTCGACAACGTGAACGAGAACGTTTGGATTCCGATTGCCGAATTACCAGGAGCGGCCAAGTTCTGGGTGTACGACACGCTCTTGAGTGAATACGCGGCGGTGGGATTCGAATATGGATACGCCCACGCCAATCCGGAGGCCCTCGTTTTGTGGGAGGCGCAATTCGGTGACTTCGTAAATGGCGCTCAAATCATTATCGACCAGTATTTGGTGGCAGCCGAAGACAAGTGGAACCAGCGCAATGGTCTTGTCTTGTTATTGCCCCACGGCTACGAGGGGCAAGGCCCAGAGCACAGTTCGGCGCGCATTGAACGCTTTTTGACTCTTTGTGCCGAAGACAATATTCAGGTGGTCAATGCCACAACCGCCGCTCAGTACTTCCACGTGTTGCGTCGACAAATGCACCGCAAGGTGCACAAGCCCCTGGTGATCTTTACCCCGAAGCAGCCTTTGCGGATGGCTCAGTCTCGTTCACCGGTCTCTCTTTTGGAGTCAGGATCGTTCGAAGAGGTGCTCGATGATCCTTTTGTGACCGATCGCAATGCCGTCAAACGGGTGGTTTTTTGCTCGGGCAAGGTGGCGTGGGATGCCATAGCCGAACGTGATCGCCGTCAGGCAGCGGTGGCCGTGGTTCGGGTCGAGCAGCTGTATCCATTCCCCATCGACCAGATGATTGCGATTCTGCAGTCCTATCCCCAGGCTCAAGAAGTCGTCTGGTTACAAGAAGAGCCCAGCAATATGGGCCCGTGGCATTTCGTGGAACACCGCTTCTGGCGTATCAAGGATCAGGGTTACGACCTGCGCCACGTGGCGCGCGTCGAAAGTGGCAGTCCGGCTACTGGTTCCAAGACGGTGCACGACCAAGAGCTGGTGGATTTGATGGATGAGACCTTTGCCGGTTTTTGATCATCGGGCGCCGGGATGCTCAACGGAGCGTCAAC
>JBEIGJ010000133.1:0-5728 GCA_040381935.1 Acidimicrobiaceae bacterium
CAAGGAAAACTTTCCAGTCGCGACACAGATCGACAATGACATCAGCCCGACCAGAGCGGACCAGTCCGTCATGAAGGACATAACGGAAGAAAGGTTGTGCCTCCACCATCTGGTTCTCGACATCCCATGTTGGAGCCGGATAGCCCGTGGTGAGATGAACGAAACCCTTCGACCCACCATCGACCGTGACCGAATCCATGACCCATGAATGTCGAATCAATCGCGATCGGTCCAAAAGTCCGGCAATGACACTCTCGATACGGTTGGCGGGAACGATTCCCGCGGCCAGTGCCGCACTACCAGGATGTTGGGCAGCCGCTGGTTGACGAATGCCACTCACAATGTGATCGATATAGACACCACGAGACTCATCCCAGAAAACTTCGAAGCCTGTGCGTATGTCCTCATAACGCTGTTGGGCCCACTGCGCGGTACCGGCATTGCCCAACCACGTCGCCATCTCGGCCAGATCTTCGAGAGCTCGGGCCCACAGTGCATTCAAGGTGGAGGAACATCCGGCGCTGTACACGCTCGACCAATCGAGTAGGACCCAACCGGTGACATTTTCCAATAGTCCATCGGGCCGTCGATACGACTCGAACCAGCGCAGCACACGCTCGACAGTGGGCAAGAAATTCCCAATCAATTCCCGATCGCCGGTGTAGCGATAGAGGTTGTAAACGCTGCGTACCCAATGCAGTGACCAATCGGGAATGAACATGCGATCATCCTCGGCGAAGTCCGACGCTGCGGCCATGTGCAACATGCCATCGCTACGCGACATCAGGGCCAGGTGTGGATGCCAGATGGCCATCGACCAATCCGGATTGCTCACTAGATCCACCATCTGATGCACCACTGAATCCCCGGTCCAGGCCCGCTGTTCGCGAGTAGGACAATCCACGTACGCATCAAGAGCACAGAGGTCGACAGTCCGCAGACCAACCTTGTGGATCTCATTCAAGAGTGGATCCGAACACTCGAAACTGGCTCCCTCAGGGCGCTGGCGATGACGATCGTGTACGACAAGATCGACAACTGGTTCCGGGGATGTGCCATTTTCGGGAATCCGAACGCTGACCTGGAAAAACCGAGTGCCGATCAGATCGAAGGTCTCGAAAACCTCTGGTGCGTGACCACTACATATATATCGGTATCCCGCATGCTGTCCAAGGGGCACGATCGTCCCCGACTCGTGGCGATGTTCGGCAGCGGCGACGTCAATCATCGTGCCGGCAATGGCGCCCGTGACGGTCATTTCAACGGTTCCAGCAGCAATCAATCCGAGGTCATAGCCCGTCAGGAATACCGAACCGTCGGCATCAGGGGCAACTCTGGGTCCCGATGCAGACCGGAGAAACTTTTGATCGGCCAGGACTTGGCGGACCGGATCGACGACCACCTCAGTGGCTGGAACCCGATGACTGGAGACAACCGTTGCCCGATGTCGCGCCCCATCGGGAAAGGTCATGCGTACCGGAGGTAACAATGCCCCGAAAGGTTCACTCGGAGGCGACAAAAATCCGTGCGCACCGGTGTGAAACGGCGTGATCTCGAACGCTGATCGCCACTCGGAGTCATCGAAGCCTGGTTCCTGCCAGGTGTGTGGATGTACACGGGCATCGAATGATTCCAAAGGCAAACTGGCCACATCACCGGGAACGGCCACCGGCGACCAGGCGGCACCCGGAGCGGCGCGCCATGTGCCGTCGCTGGTGATCAGCATCTCACCAATCACTGCCTCGAAGACCACACCGCCGCCACCCAAGGTGTAACTCGGTGGTGCTGGCATCCACCATGATGTGGCCCGTCCAAAATGGCGCGACGTGATCGCAATGACATTACGACCTGGCACCAAAGCCGGTGAAAGATCGACGAAGTCATAGTGCGCTTGGCGGGGATCACTGCGCACCGGTCCGCGCGCCATCTCTTGTCCGTTGACGACCAGGACGTAGCGTCCATCCACCCACACCCGACACGGAGCATTTGCCGGCACGGTCTCGAGATCGACTGTCTTACGCAAGAGCACGACACGATCTCGGGGTTGATCAAGAATCGGTCGCGTCGCCGATTCCATGATGATCGCCGGTTGTCGGTACCAGATCCAATGCGCCGACCAGACAGAAGTGAAGGGTTCAGGGTGCTCCGAAATCACAAACAAACTCTAATCACCCCTGCGTAATGGGCCCTTCCCCAACTGCTGCAATTCGTGAGCAAAACAAGTGCCGTACACTCATTGCACTCTCATGCGCGCGCTACTTCGTTCTCGTCTTCGTACCGTGGCATTGATGACCTTTGGTCTCAGCCTCGTTATGGCTGCCCCCGCATCGGCCCATAACGAATTTGTTTCCAGCTCACCCGCTGAAGGTGCGGTACTCGCCGAGTCGCCAACAGAGTGGTTGGTGACCTTTACCAAAGAAGTTCCCCTCGATTCCGCCTCTGGTGAAATCATCGGACCTGATGGGCCGATTACTACATTGGCTTCTCCCACCCATGGAGCCAGCACATCGGAGATTCGCTTCGCCCTACCAACCACATCATTGGGAGTGAACACCGCCCGCTGGCGATTGGTCAGTGTGGATGGTCACGTCATCTCGGGGCGAGTTTCATTCACTGTCGGAGAATCAAGCGGAACTGCGAATCTTGACGGATCAGGGGTTCTTGGTAATTCGATATCGAATACCGTGGGCGATCCCCCAAATCCAGCACCGGAACCGGTGCGTTGGGGCGTACGGCTGATCGGATATTTCTCGCTCTTGGCCTTGGGCGGGCTACTGGTAGCCGAACTACATCTCGTCGAGGGCGTCTTTGGCGCACTGCGCGGTCGACCACTGATCAAAATCATCGCTGGATTCCTGGTCGGCGCCCCACTGCTGCAAATGCTTTTCTTTCTGGGAGATGTCTTCGGTACGTCGGTTTTCGGTGCACTCACCCACCTCACCGACGCTTTCGACACCACACCGGGTTCGATGTTCGCAGTGCGGACCATGTTGGGTGGAGTGCTCGCTTATCAACTACTCACTGTCCTGCAAAGCAAACCAACTAGTCGCGATCATCGACTGATCGTGATCACCGGCGTTCTTTATGTCTTGACACAGGCTTACACCGGACATTCGCGATCGCGATCACTACCACTGATCGGCATTCCGGCTGACACGGTGCACCTCATTGCTGCTTCAGTGTGGCTCGGTGGTTTAGCAGTTCTTGTCTTCGTTGTTGCGCCACTGCTGGAAACCCGCGACTTATGGCGTTCCTTCGAGCGTTACGGACAGGTTGCCAAGATTGCCGTTATCGCGCTGGTTATCACCGGCATCATTCAGACCTTGCGATTACATGGCGGTATCGGGACGCTCTTCACACAGAGCCACGGACAACTCTTGCTGCTGAAAATCATCGTCGTGGCCATCATGCTCCGACTGGGTGACTTGAACCGCCGCCGCATGACCACCAAGATCAAAGACAACCCCAATCTCATGGACAAGCGCCTAGCACTCGTCGTCCGTATGGGAACACTGGAAGTTGCGACTGGGGCCGTGGTCTTAGCAATTACAGCTGCCCTAGTCACTGCGTCGTTTTCGTAACGCCGAAGCAAGCCATCGAGCTGGCCGATCTGGCTTTGAACCCGGCAGCCAATGCCAGTGATGCCGTTCGTGACTTGGCAACACAGATCAAAGGTGCCCAAGACCCCGAAATTGCTTTCATGAAAAAGTGGCTGTCGGATCGCGATCAGCCAATGAATGCGGACAGTTCGGTGGATCACTCCTCGATGATGAAAGGCATGCTGACCTTGAAGGACCTGGACGCGATGCGACTCTTGACCGGTGCCGACTTCGACCAGGCTTGGATCGCTGGGATGATCGCCCATCATGAGGGAGCCATCGACATGGCCCAGACCGTTCTCAAAGACGGTCAAGACCAGGACATAGCAGCGCTAGCCAGAGCAATAACGGATTCCCAAGGTGCCGAAATCCAGCTCTTGAAATCTCTCAACGAAGGAACCCCCTGACTAACAACGAGCAGTGATCTCGGCTCTTTTTTTCTCGACCAGTACAAATGAGCCTTTATCGCCCGACTAGACGGTTCGCGGATTCATTAGAGGATCCAATTGGCTAGGCTTTCGAACCATGGTCACGATTCGTTCCTTCACTCGATTCTCCATTGCCGCCCTGGTTTTTGCCGGCTCCGGCGTGTTGATCTCAGCACCAGCCTCTGCTGAGAATGACGGGCGCTCCCGCTACATCGTCACTTTCGTCAAAGGAAAGAACTCCAGCACTGAGGCCGCTCGACTCCGCGCCCAAAACATCGTGGTACCCGATGTCTTGGAGTCAGTGATATCCGGTCTGATCGTCGAACTCCCCGATGCCGCAGTCCAGGCTCTGGCTCTGATCCCTGGAGTAGCCAGCATCGAACGCGACCAGATTGCTACCGCATCCGACACTCAATCTGGGGCAACGTGGGGTTTGGACCGCATCGACCAACGGGCCCTCCCGCTCAATCAAACCTTCTCCTATCCAAGTTCAGCCGGTAGTGGTGTCGACGTCTATGTGGTCGATACCGGAGTGCGGTCCACCCATACGGAATTCACCGGCAGAGTTTCTCTCCCTGGCTACTCGTCCTTCCCCGACGGTACTGAGGACTGCGACGGTCATGGAACGCACGTGGCCGGCACCATTGCCGGTTCCACCTGGGGCGTGGCCAAACAAGCCACGATCATTCCGGTGCGGGTTCTTGATTGTTTCGGTTCGGGTTCATATTCAGACATCATTTCAGCCTTGGACTGGATTGCTCAGACCCGGACCGGCCCGGCAGTGGTCAACATGAGCCTTGGTGGTGGTTTCAGCACGGCTATGAACACTGCGGTTGAAAACCTGGTTACCAGTGGCGTGACAGTTGTTGTGGCCGCTGGTAACAACGGCAACTCCCTCTTCAGCAGTCGCCTCGCCTGTGACTATTCACCGGCGAGCGCCCCGAACGCCATCACTGTTGGATCTACGACGTCAAGTGACGCCCGTTCATCCTTTTCCAACTTCGGAACCTGCCTCGATATCTTTGCCCCGGGCAGCTCCATCACCTCTGAAGTCAGTAGAGGTGATACGGCAACTGCGGTCTACAGCGGAACCTCGATGGCCTCGCCTCACGTCGCCGGTGTCGCGGCGCTGTATCTCGGTGCCAACCCCACCGCCACACCAGCGTCAGTCACCTCGGCGCTCAAAGCCGCGGCCACTCCTAATGTTGTGACGTCTCCGGGTACTGGCTCTCCCAACCTTCTTTTGTGGAGCGATTCCGGTCCAGTTGCACCTCAACCCTTGGCCGTTGCAACGTCGACTCTTCCCAATGGAATAGTGGGCGTGTCCTATTCGGCAAATTTGCAAGCCTCGGGAGGGAACGGAACATACACCTGGACGGCGACTGGACTCCCGGGTGGGCTCACGCTCGCACCGAACGGAACAATTACTGGAACACCGACCACTGTAGGTACAAGTACTTTTGAAGCAACGGTGACGAGTGAATCCATTAGCGCGAGTCGCACCGTCAGTTTGACCGTCGCACCAGCCACAAGCATCACGACCACATCGCTACCAAACGGAACAGTTAACGTGTTGTATTCAGCAACACTGCTGGCCTCGGGAGGGTCAGGTTCCTACACCTGGACGGCGACCGGACTGCCGGGTGGGCTCACGCTCGCAACGAATGGAACGATCTCCGGCCGGCCCACAACATCGGGGCC
>JBEIGJ010000134.1:0-5573 GCA_040381935.1 Acidimicrobiaceae bacterium
ACACCGAAGGCATGTTGCAACTGCGGGGGTCCTTCGACCCTGAATCCGGTGCCGTGTTGCAGTCTCGATTGCAGACCACGCTCGAAGCTCTGTTCCATGGTGGAGATAAGGCCATGCCCCTTGATCACCATCCGTGGATTGAACCAAACGATCATCGCCGAGCCCACGCTCTAGTTGCGCTGGTTTCGGGTTCATCTGGCTCAGGCTCGTCTGGTTCGGGTTCATCTGGCTCAGGCTCATCTGGTTCGGGCTCTACTGCGCCTCGTGATTCTCGGGTGCGCACCGACGTGGTCGTGCACATCGATCTACAGACACTCACCGACGGTTTGTCGGCATCGTCCACCCATCGCACCGCCTTTGGTTCAGATCTACCGGTGGCGACGATTCGACGCATGACCTGTGATGCGGGCATCATTCCGCTGGTTTTGAACGGCGCCGGAGTGCCCCTCGATATCGGACGCACTCAACGTTTGGCCTCGGCTGCTCAACGCCGAGCCCTCGAGGCCCGACACACCACCTGCGCCATGCCCGAATGCGATGTCAGCTATCACCATTGCCAGATTCACCACATCGAATACTGGGAAAACGGCGGCACGACCGATCTCAACAACATGGTGCCACTGTGTTCACGTCATCATCATGCGGCCCACGAAGGTGGCTGGGAACTAGTGCTCGATCCGGAGACGCGGATACTCACCGCCTCACCACCCCGACCTGGACCGGGCCCGTGAGTTGGATAGTTAATCCTCACGAGCCATGGCTGCAATGGCATCATCGGCAGCATCGTCAAAGGGCTGCAAGATCAAGTCGATCACGCCGCGCTCAACGCCGGCTTGCAGACGTACGTGATCGGAGATCGACAGAGCGGTCACCGCGACTTTGCCCGTTGCCCCCCAACGCCGGACGGATTCGGCTACCACTCGATTGGTATCTGCGTCATTGATAGTGGACACGATCCAGCGCGCCCCGTTCAATGGGAGGGTGCCCGGGAACTCTGGATCGTCGGCGTCACCAAAAACCAGGCGCACTCGTTGTGATGCCGACGGATCGTCCAATTGCAATCGGGCGTAAGGATTCCAATCCACCACCATCACGGAATGGCCGACGCACGCCAAATGCTCCACCAGATGGCGGCCAAACCGTCCGTAGCCGAAAACAATGAAGTCCGCCTCCTCGATAACAGGATCAGCTTCGCCGATGAGTTGGCGACGTTCGAAAAGACCCAGTCTCGATTTAAAAAGTTCAAACAAACGGTGCGAGTAATTGATCATGTACGTGGAAATGCCGATCGTGATCAGCCCCACCAAGGTCACCAATCCCACGGCGTCATTGTCAACATGACCTAGCTGCTGAGCTAAGGCAATCAAGATCAGGGAAAACTCGCTGATTTGGGCCACAACGACACCCGAGAGAAATGACACCCGTCGTGGGTATCCCATGATGCCCATGATGGCCAACATGATGATCGGCTTACCGACGATGACAAAGAGCGAGAGCACAATTGCCGCCGGGATTTGCGAACCAAGAGCCGAGAAATCGAGTTGGGCCCCTAGCTGAATGAAGAAGAACAGCAACAAAAAGTCGCGCAGGCCCGATAACGACGCCGCTACCGACTCGCGATACGGCGTGGACGCAATAGCAAAACCCGCGAGGAACGCTCCAACCTCCACTGAAAATCCCAGCCAATCACTGAGAGCCGCCATCGATACCGCCCACGCCATCGCTGAGACGATTAAGAGTTCCTGTGACGAGGCCACTAATTCCATCACTCGGGGCAATACGTAGCGCATCAGAACCCACATGCCGACGAGCAGCCCCAACGCGGTGGCTCCCATCCGCAGTAATTGCACGCCGAGGTTGCTGCCACCCTCGGAACTCAAAGAGCTCACCGTGATCATCACCAAGACCACCACGATGTCTTGCACGATCAAACAGCCGAGCGCAATGCGTCCGTACAACTTGTCGAGTTCTCGTTTATCGGAGAGCAGTTTGACAATGATGATGGTGGACGAAAACGTCAAAGCAATCGCCACATACATGGCCACCGTTCGCGACATCCCAAGTACGAGTGCCAGTGCGAAGCCGATCGAGGCAGTGAAGAAAATCTGTCCCAAACCGGTCAATAAGGCCACTCGACCCGTCGATCGGATCAAGTCCAGATCCAATTTCAAGCCCACCAGGAACAACAGCACCGCGATACCGATTTCGGCGAAGAGCTCGAGGGGCTCGCTCTGGTTCACCCACCCAAGGGCCGAGGGTCCCACCAAAATTCCCACCGCAATGAAGGCCACAATCAGCGGCTGATGAGCCCGATGAGCGAGAAAGGCCACGATGGCGGCCGAGGCCAGGACGAGAGCGAGTGAACTGAACTGATCACCCGCGGCCGCCAGGGTTGCAACCAGGGTTGGATTCATGCCCGGGCTACGCAGGGGAAATCATCCGACATCGGCACTTCTCTATTCTGACATTGGCGTTCTGACGTTGGCATTCTGACGTTGACATTTTGACGTTGACATTTTGACGTTGACATTCCGACATTGACATTTTGAAACTGGCTGGCCACATCATCCGTATCTTCTTTCCAGGCAAAATTTGGACTGATTACAAGTTCTACGCTACGATCAATTCTGTGCCTGTTGAATCCGTGCCCGCTGACTTCTCTGCCACCCTTCGCCACCTCGGGGTCTACGTCACTCCACAGCGCATCGCCGTGATGAAGGCCGTCGATGCCCACCCACATGGCACTGCCGATGCCATCAGCGATGCCGCCCGCTCCGAAATCGGCACAATTTCTCGCCAGTCGGTTTATGACGCCCTGAGCTTGCTCGTCGAAAAGGGATGTGTACGGCGCATCCAGCCCATTGGATCCCCGGCGCTCTACGAAAGTCGGGTCGGCGACAATCATCACCATTTGATCTGCCGAGACTGCGGCCATGTGGTTGACGTCGATTGCGCCGTTGGGTACCGGCCCTGTCTCGAGGCTTCCGACAACAATGGTTTTGAAATTGACGAAGCCGAGGTTGCCTACTGGGGGCGTTGCGCTGCGTGTCGCACCCCGGCAACAACGTCCATGTGATCGTTATCAACCTGACCTCAACGACCTGATCTCTATCCACCCCATCACTAACTAAAACTTTAAGACAAGACATCAAGACAAGACATCTACTTCAAGACAACACTTCAAGCCAACACATCAAGAAATTCAAACAGAGGAGAAATTATGAGCAACGAAGGCAAGTGCCCTATGACCGGGGCCATGACCACCCATGACATGGGAACCGGGAACATCGATTGGTGGCCAAACCAGCTGAACGTCAATGTTCTCCACAACAATCCTGCAGTCGGCGATCCCATGGATGACGACTTTGATTACGCCAAAGAGTTCAAATCACTCGACCTGGATGAGGTCATGAAGGACTTGAAGGCCCTGATGACTGATTCTCAGGACTGGTGGCCTGCGGACTACGCCCACTACGGACCATTCATGGTGCGTATGACCTGGCACGCCGCTGGTACGTACCGCATTCAAGATGGTCGCGGTGGTGCCGGCACCGGCATGCAGCGCTTTGCTCCGCAAAACAGCTGGCCGGACAACGGCAACTTGGATAAGGCACGTCGCCTCTTGTGGCCCGTGAAGCAGAAGTACGGCCGCAAACTTTCCTGGGCCGACCTATTCGTGCTGGCCGGTAACGCCGCCATGGAATCGATGGGCTTCAAGACCTTCGGTTTCGGTGGAGGACGCGCCGACGTCTGGGAACCAGATGAGACGTACTGGGGTAGCGAGAACACCTGGCTGGGCGACAACCGCTATAAGGGTGACCGCGAACTCGATAACCCTCTCGCCGCAGTGCAGATGGGTCTCATCTACGTGAACCCTGAAGGCCCCAATGGCAATCCTGATCCGCTGCTGTCAGCTCGTGACATCCGCGAAACCTTTGCCCGTATGGCCATGAACGACGAAGAGACTGTGGCTCTCACCGCCGGTGGACACACCTTCGGTAAGGCCCACGGCGCCGGTGATCCCAATAAGTACGTCGGACGCGAACCCGAAGGTGCCCCGATCCAGGCCATGGGCTTTGGTTGGGAGAACACCATGGGCGAGGGACACGGCGTGGCCACCATCACCAGCGGTATCGAAGGTGCATGGACCACCAACCCCACCCAGTGGGATAACGACTACTTCAAGCTCCTGCTCGAAAATGAGTGGGAACTCACCCGTAGCCCTGCTGGAGCTCAGCAGTGGATTCCCAAGGGTGGAGCCCTGGCCGATGCGGTTCCGGATGCCCACGACCCGAACAAGCGTCATGCCCCGATCATGACCACTGCCGATATGGCCCTGAAGATGGATCCCGAGTACGCCAAGATTTCGAAGCGCTTCTACGAGAACCCTGATCAGTTCGCCGATGCCTTTGCCCGCGCCTGGTTCAAATTGACCCACCGTGATATGGGACCCAAGGCTCGTTATCTGGGCAAGTTGGTTCCCTCCGAGACTCTCATCTGGCAGGACCCGGTGCCGGCAGTCGATCACAAGCTGGTCAGCGACAAAGACGTCGACAAGCTGAAGGACAAAGTGCTGTCTTCCGGACTCACCGTGTCTGAATTGGTTCGCACCGCATGGGCTTCGGCTTCAACTTTCCGTGGCACTGACAAGCGGGGCGGAGCAAATGGCGCCCGCATCCGTTTGGCTCCGCAGAAGAATTGGGAAGTCAATAACCCCGCCGAGATCACCAAGGTTCTCGACGTTCTGGAGCGCATCCAGAAGGACTTCAATGACGGTGAGAAGAACAAGAAGATCTCACTCGCCGACATGATCGTCTTGGCTGGTTGTGCGGCAGTGGAAAAAGCGGCTAAGGATGCCGGCGTTTCCGTCGAGGTCCCGTTCACCCCGGGTCGTACTGACGCCACCGCCGAGCAGACCGACGTCGAGTCCTTCGCCGTACTCGAACCCACCTTCGATGGCTTCCGCAACTTCGTGATGGCTGGTCACATCGCCACCACCGAGCAGCTGCTGTTGGAGAAGGCCAATCTGCTGACGCTGTCGGCCCCCGAAATGACCGTTCTCGTCGGCGGTATGCGGGCCCTCAACGCCAACCATCAGCAATCCGAACTTGGTGTTCTCACCAAAACCCCGGGTGTGCTGACGAATGATTTCTTCGTCACCTTGACCGATATGTCACTCCAGTGGGTGCCAACGGACAAGTCCGAAGAGACATTCGAGGGTCGGGACCGCAAGTCCGGTTCCGTGAAGTGGAAGGCCAGCCGCGTCGACTTGATCTTCGGGTCGAACTCGCAGTTGCGAGCCCTCGCTGAGGTGTATGCCAGCAGCGATGCCAAGAAGAAGTTCGTCAAGGACTTCGTAGCGGCGTGGGACAAGGTAATGAACCTGGATCGTTTCGATCTGGACTGATCTACTGGACTGATCTACTGGACTGATCAGAACCCTTTTCACCAAGGGCGCCGGCCACATCATGTGGTCGGCGCCCTTTGTCGTTTCTGGGACGTGATTACACGTCGGTTCTCGGACGTGATTACACGTCGGTTCTCGGACGTGATTCAACGTCGTTTCCCGGACG
>JBEIGJ010000135.1:0-5569 GCA_040381935.1 Acidimicrobiaceae bacterium
GTAGGGGAGCAATGCTCGGCATCTGGGAAGCAGAACCCGATGAATTGCCGTATCTGGTTCCCCAGGAATTCGGATTGCGCACCGACTGCCGCTGGATGGAGTTACGTCCGTCAGCAGGTGGAAAAGGTTTACGAATCGAGACCTTGGTTCCAGCAGGTTTACATATGTCGGCCACGCATTATCGAGATGAGGATCTATTTCGAGCGGCTGATTCCACCGAACTGGTTCGTCAATCAGGTTTGGTCGTTCATCTGGATATCGCTCATCGCGGAGTGGGAACGGCGAGTTGTGGACCCGATGTCGATCCAGCGTTCCTCATTCCGACTGGGGAATTTCACTTCGCTTATCGGCTGTCTCTGACACGTTGAGACCGCAACGATCTCAGAGTGGAACCATGTGGATGGTCACGTTGACGATTGGGTAGAAGGACTATGTCGCCGAACTCGCAATGATCGGTCCTGGGCAGTCAGACATTGACCAGTTTCGGCGTCAAATCGCCAGCCATGCAGGGTGCACACCACGACTTCGCCTTCGATTTGTCCGAATACCGAAAGATCGGCTTGACGATGGGGGCAATAGCGCTCCATGACGTAGTTGCCAAGCACAATTTCAGCGGAAGGTGGAGGTGGTGCGATTTTTTCGCGAGCTTCAGCTTCAGTGCGTTGCATTCGTTCGACCGAAAGTGACTTGAAGAAGTTGTACAAATACTCGTTATAGGAACCGGCGCGCCACGCAGTGAAGCGACAGGACAGAAAGAGTTTGTCGCTCCAGTCGACGGAGTTATTGGCAACAACAGTTTCGACAAGACGCCGATCGATCGTGAAGCGGAATCCGATCTCCTCATTGTTGTAAGGACGGATCTCTCCTTTTGGAAAATCAATGAGTATTGCTAGATCCCCGGCCTGCAAAAGACACGGAGCCCCGATTGCTTGGCGCAGAGTGGGAGCCAGTGTCAGGAGCGGTTCCCACCACACCTTGATGGTCTGCAGCAAGTTGGAGGTTGGTTGATGCCAGCGACCTTTGAGGTCCTCCAGGTATTCCACGTAGTCGGCTTGATATCGACGAAGGTAGTTTTCCTTTTCTTCGAAAATTTCACGGACGTGGATGTCATCGATGGGATGGGTGACAGAGACAACGTCTGCTTCGCAATCGTCGTTGATGGCGATCGTTGTCCCGGGAATATTGAGAATGCCCCGTTTACCGCTGGCTTCTAGCCGTTTGATGAATTCGGTCTGATCCGGGAAAATCGATAATTCATCGCCGCGCACGACGTTCAGATGAAAGAGGTCGGGATCCAAGAAACATGGTGGCCCAGCCGATGGAACAATCACTTTGGCGTTGATGGCTTCGACGTAATGAAGGGCGCGACTGAATTGACTGGCAACTTTGTTGTCAACGAGCTCCCTCATTCGTTCCACTGGTTCGTCGTAGACCATCGGATACCAGATTGCGCCGGAAAATTGCAACCAATGCATATCGACTGGCCCGTGGGAGGCAAGAGCAGCAAGATCACTTGGTCGGCAATCGTTCTGGTTCACCAAACGATTCCTCCCGTCGCTGATAACGATGGCGGAATCGCCGCCCGGGCCGTCGGTGATGGAAGTCTCCACGTGGATTGCCACTGATAACCCGTCTCCGAGATCATGCTCGACGCCATTGGACGTGTGGATGAACTCAGCGAATCCAAGGGACCGCAAGCGGTTCTCGAGTTCCTTGGTGGGATAGGCGGGAAGAAGAACCGGAGTATGGCGCGGGATGTTCTCGGTCAGCCACTGCTCATCGAGATGATCTCCGTGGAGATGGGAAATGTAGAGAAACGATGGGTGCCGAATGCGTTCCAGCAATGCCGGGGGAAGATGGTCATTGCGGGGAAAGACGAACCAGGACCCTAAAAAAGCCGGATTGAACCAAGGATCGCAGAGAATTGAGCCCGCAGTGGTCTCGACGAAGATGCCGGCGTGTCCGACCGATGTTGCCCGCATGGGTGAATCGCGCACAGTTTCAACCTAGTCAGTAGGGCTGACACCGTGAAGCGGCGGAGGTCACGGAATTGGAGGGTCTTTGTGGGCGACACCAGCACGCGAGACGTTGTCGGTCCATTTCGTGCCATCCCAATAGCGATACTCGAAGCGCCCTGAAGGATCCTTGTACCAATCAGCCGGCACCGACGGGGCAGTGCTGGTGCTCGTTGCGGTCGAGGCCCAGCCCGGGTTTGAATCGGTTGGAGTTGTGGGTGCCGCTGTCGGTGCAGAAACAGCGGTGGAGACCGGTTGCACCGTGGATCGTGCCAAGTAGGCAATCAATTCTGTGCCGGTGGAGATGATGTTGACCACGTTCCAGCCTTGTGTTGACATCGTGGTCAACTGGGTAGCCAAGTCAGCGTGGTCACCCGCTGCGACCTTGAGCGATATGAACTCCTGCATGTTCAGAAGTGTACCGTTGCTCACTCCTGTGAGGACGTCCAGTCCTCAGCAGCGACAAGGCGCCGGGCTTCCTTATCCGATGAATCACCGTCGAAGATGAGACGGCCATCGCGCAGAGCGACGGTTCGTTGTGCGGTAGTGACGAAACCCAGTTCATGAGTCGCAACGACCAATGTGGCGGCGGCATCCTGAGCCTGGTCGAAAAGGCTGAGAAGTGCTTCTTTGCCGTCGGCGTCGAGGCCGACAAATGGCTCGTCGACACAAAGGACTGTGAAAGGACGAACGAATGCAAGTGCAATTGCCGCCTTTTGTTTGAGACCGCGGCTGAATCGGTTCGGAAGATCGTCAGCCCGATCATAAAGTCCCAAAGTTCCCAGTAGGTCGGCAGCACGTTGTTCCCAACTAGTCATGCCGTGCAGACGTGCGGTGTATTCGAGATGTTCCCAAACGGAGAGATCATCGTAAAACGTTGGCGAATCGGCAATAAAGCTGAGTTCTCGGCGAGCCTCGAGCGATCCGGTTGGGTGACCGTCAATGTTCACCGACCCCGTATCTGGTTGTAAAAGACCACTGGCGAGACGAAGAAATGTGGTCTTGCCCGAGCCGTTATGTCCGATCAGTGCAACTCGTTCACCTTTTTCGATACGGAGGGTCAGAGGAAAAAGAGCGGGACCATCTCCGTAATCTTTCGACAAGTTGCGGGCGGAAATTGCAGCCGGAGGAAGTTGGACGTCGTCAGCATCGACATGGTCCGAGGGCGAATGACCGGGTGGTTTTGGATGACGACTCATGAACGATCTCCAGAGCGAAGTGACTGTTGACGACTTTCAGCAGCGGCCTGCGTGAGGGACTTTTTGATGTCATCGCGGAATCGAATCCAGCCGATAATCAATCCGAGACCGAGGAAGACTGCAATCGCAATGCGTAGAGCTGCAGCCTCGGGGCCTTCACCGTTCTCTGCAGCACGGCGCGCGATGAATACGGGTAGTGATCCAGCCGTGCTCAGTGCAAGCGGCCACATGGCTTTGATCAGACTGACGGTGCCGGCAACTTCACTGGGCATCATATTTTGTTGAACTGTCGTTGTGACCTGATCCGGTGCACCAGCGGAAATATTGATTGCTGCACCTCCGATACCAGCTGCTGCCGCCGGGAAAGCGATGATCAAAGCAGTCATCCACATATCGGGTTTGATGATTCCCATAGTGAGGGTCATGATCACAGCAATCGGGATAGCCATGACGAATGAAGGAACAAGCAACGAAAGATAGATAATGCCCCGCTCTTTCGGATAGGCATCGGTACGGTCCCCTTGGTCGACCTCTTGAGCCAAGGGCTCGAGAAGTTCGAGCCCGACGATGAACAGGGCTATTCCCGCGCCCACGATGGCTGCAGTCGTTCCGTTGAAGGCTGCAACCAAACACAGGCCAGCCAAAATCGTTAACGTGAGAAGCCGGGCAAGGCGACTGCTCGGAAAACGCAAAAGGCCGTGCCAGCCACGAAGCCATTCAGCATGTGGGCCAGAGCCACGACGAAGTCGAAGCCA
Source organism: Acidimicrobiaceae bacterium (assembly GCA_040381935.1). Taxonomy (GTDB): domain Bacteria; phylum Actinomycetota; class Acidimicrobiia; order Acidimicrobiales; family Ilumatobacteraceae; genus Casp-actino8. The sequence continues at coordinate 3,970 of JBEIGJ010000135.1, forward strand.
CGGACGCGCACGACTGCGTTCGTGGCTGAGTTGCCGACGTAAAAGTGCGACGGTGCGCAAGTCCTGCAAGGTGACTGCGAAACGCAGTTGAGCAACCAGTGCAGATCGACGACTGAGAGATTCCAAGGATTGTCTGCCAAGGAGAATGAGACTGATAAGTGCCGCTACAACTACGACGATGCTCGGAACAACTTCGATGGCGCGGATGCGACTGCCCCATAACGCCAAACCGCCGTAGAGGTTCCCGGGTCCCACTATTTCAGTGGTGGCCGATGTCAGTTGCCATGCGAGTAGAACACCACCCAGTCCACTGCTCATCCAGTGACGTAGTCGGAAACCATGGGCTATGAACGCCGCGGTGACGAATAGAGCACCTGCGGTTGCCCCCCAAATGGCTCCCGCCCCGGCCCACGACATGGTCGATCCAGGCAAGCGACGACCAGCCAATTGACCAGCCACGGCCCCGACTCCTGCGGCTCCAAAGGTCACAGTTCGAAGTCGTTGCACAGCAGGACGTAGGAGAGCACGTTGTCGACTCACGGGCGCCAACAACATGAGGTGCACATCGGCTTCCTCGATCGCCAATGGTCCGCCTCGGCTCCCCGACCGCAAACCAAGTGCTAACGCCAGAATGCCTACGAGACCCAACCAGGCTGGACCATAGGTAGTGATGTCATCAGCGATTGATGGTGAGACTGGTTCGTCGGGAATGAATCCCGAGATGAACAAGATGCCCCCACCAAAGACGAAAGCGGCGAGATAGACGCGGTAGAGGGCTTCGAACCACTCAAATTCGGCCAGGCGATGTTGTTGACGGGCCCGACGCAAGGCATGAACGGCATCGATGCCAATTGATGGTGGTTCATTGTCAGTGTTGGTTTCGATTTCTTTTGCCGGACCAATCTCAGTTGGTAGAGCGGGATCAGATGCCCAGCCCGACCACGAAGGTACGAAAAGTCTCGCCGGAGGAAAACCGGTGTGTTCGAGGGCAAGAATATTGAGACAAGCAGAGATCCCGGATCCGCAATAAGCAATGAGGTCAGAGTCATCGGTGACTCCGAGATTGGAAAAATGCTGAGCGATCTCAGACGACGCTCGAAAAAGACCAGTCTCGGAGTCGATGAGGGCCGACCATGGTGCATTGACTGCTCCAGGGATGTGTCCGGGTCGAGGATCGAGTGTGGGTACCGCTTCTGGTGCTCGGCCTTCGAATCGGTTTGCGGCTCGCGCGTCGAGTAGCACTGGGCGCTCTCGCAATTCGGTGTTGGTGACGATGTGGAGTAGCTGGCGAACATCGATGAGTCGGTCTGCTGGCCAGGGCACTGGAGTGCGAGTGGCCAGTTCGCGTGTCACTGTTGCTCCAGTTTCCAGGACATCCCCAAAGCGCTCTGTCCAGGCGCGCAGTCCGCCATTCATCAATGATGCTGGTCGTCCAATCATGCGCAACATGACAACGAGGCGAGCAGCGGTCATTCCTCCGGTGTCGTCATAGGCAATGACGTGGGTGTCGTCGCCGATACCAAGTCGAGCCATGGATTGGGCAAAGTCCTCAGGGGTGGGAAAAGGATGCCGACCACTATGGGGATCGGTGCTGTGGTGA
>JBEIGJ010000136.1:0-5562 GCA_040381935.1 Acidimicrobiaceae bacterium
ACCCAGGTAGTGGTCGATATCCACAGCCGATTTCTTTTCGAAGCCGAAGTCTTCGCTCGTCGGAAGAAGAGGACCCTCGGTGTAAACGAACTCAATGACCTGATGATCGAGAGTCAGGCTGCGGCCTACGGTGATGGTCTCGATCACTCCACCGCTCATCCGTACATGTGGATTTTGAAACCTCATTATTACGGAAGCCATTTTTATAATTGGCCATATACATATGGTTTGCTCTTCGGTCTCGGCCTTTTTGCCACTTTCTCCGCCGACCCCGATGCCTTTCGGGCGGGATATGACGACTTCTTGAGTCGGAGCGGCATGGCATCGGGGGAAGAATTGGGTGCGGCCTTCAACATCGACGTGACATCGGAGGCATTCTGGGAGTCGAGTCTCGATGTACTTCGAGCCCGTATGAATGAATTCGAGCAGCTGTGCACTTCGATCGACGACATCAAGACAACGACATGACAGGACCAAAATGACACTGACCCGCTATGGAGCATCGCGCGAAGATGTCACCCAACTCTTGGATGGGCAACCGAAATTTCGTGTCAACCAAATATGGCATGGCCTCTACGAGGAACTGAGAGCCCCAGAAGAACTAACTGCTCTTCCCAAGGATCTGCGGGCGACCCTGTCCGATCTCCTCCCTCTAGCCCTCACTTTGGTAGCCGAAGTCGAGTCCGAGACTCGAGACACCATCAAGTTTCTCTGGGAATTGCACGATGGCAGTCGTATCGAGACTGTTCTCATGCTGTACGCCGATCGGGCAACGGTCTGCGTCAGTACTCAAGCTGGTTGCGCCATGGCCTGTGGGTTTTGCGCCACTGGTCAGGCGGGATTCACCCGTCATCTGAGCACCGGCGAAATTGTCGAGCAATTCATGCGGGCTGCTCAGCGGGCCAAAGAATTAGATCGTCGTGTGAGCAATCTGGTGTACATGGGGATGGGCGAACCCCTCGCCAATGAAGAGCCAGTCTGGGAGTCATTGGTGCGGGCCCACGATGATCTCGGCATCTCGGCTCGCCATCTCACGGTCAGCACAGTGGGGATCATCCCGGGAATTCGTCGCCTCGCGGCTCGTCCCATGCCGGTGAACTTGGCAGTGAGTTTGCACGCCGCCAATGACACGTTGCGCAACGAACTGGTCCCCATCAATCGTCGCTACCCCATTCCGGCCTTGATGGATGCCTGCGCTGACTATCTGGAAGCCAAGGGCCGGCGCCTCACTTTCGAATGGGCCATGATTTCCGGGGTCAATGATCGACCATCGGATGCTGTCCAGTTGGCCGATCTGGCGCGGTCACTTCCTTTGCCCGCCCACATCAATCTAATCCCATTGAATCCCACACCCGGTTATGAGGTTCGCGGTTCAGCCATGCACCATGTGCGGAATTTCTGCGAACGACTGATCGACCTGGGCGTCAATGCCACGGTGCGTCGCAATCGGGGTACTGACATCGACGGCGCTTGTGGGCAGCTGGCCGCAGGCCAGCCAGTCATCACGGCCGCAGGCCAGCCAGTCATCACGGCCGCAGGCCAGCCGGGTGTCGCGGTGACTATCGATTCTCAGCGACGAAATAGCCAGGATTAGCTACCGCAAGTTTTGCGTCCACATCGGCTCGCACCACTGCGACAACTCGATCGATGTCATCATCGAGTTCTCCCCGCCGTATGGCCGCTGCCAACTCCGTATCGTCAGCGAATCCTAAGCTCGTCAGTCGCTCCCGATGTTGATCACGTTGTGAAGGACCGAACTGCAGTTCGCGTTCGACCATCGCCAAGGCATTGATCGCAACCCGAGTATGAAACTGAACTCGGCCCGTCGTGGCGCCAAGGACATCTCGTTCCATCCATTCGCGCACGGCTTCCACGAGTTGTTGCATCGACGGCGAATCGTGAAGTGAGACAAGCCGTTCGTCATCAGCCGGATCGGCGCCGGCAATGTCGACGCCGACATCGATTTTCCCAGAGTGATCGGGCATCACCGTTCCTCCTGTCTCATCGGATTTTCAGAGAATCCCATCGGCCTTCAAGCGCCAAGAAAAGGTCGTATTCGTTCTCACACACTCGGCGTCCGATGGCTGCCATCTCATGACTTCTCATCAGGCCTAAGAGATGGGCACTGGCTTGGATCATGCACATGATTCCCCATTTTAAAGTTCCTAGAACTTCCCACCATCGGACCAGATCTCGGTCAACCTTGAGTCCGCTGGCACTCTCATAGGCCGCCATCAGTGTTTCATACTCTCCAAGACCGGCCACCGGCGGTGTCGCCCCAAAGCGCCACGCCCGAACGCATAGCCATCCCAAATCTTCCATGGGGTCGCCGACATGGGCCAACTCCCAATCAAGGACGGCCCGCAATCCATCCTCACCGATCATCAAGTTTCCCAAGCGGAAGTCACCATGCACCAAGCAACGCCGCGTCTGTTCGGGTCGATTCTTTTCCAACCAACGAAAAGCCAACTCAAAGGCGGGGTGAGCCTGATGGAGTGAATCATTCAAATTGTCCAACGTTTGGCGATATTGCTGCACCTGATCCATCGTCGGCAATCCCTCAACGAGATCAGGATCAATGGAATGGAGCGACACCAACGCCGAAGCCATCTGCGGAACGAGCACTTGGCGAGCGGTGATGAATCGTTCGTCACGAAGTATTTTCCGAGCAATAGTCTCGCCTTCGATATGGGCCAAGATCATGTAGTGAAAGCCTTCTTTGTTGACGCCGCTGGCAATCAACTCGGGTACCGGAACACCGGATGCAAATGCCACGCGCACCACAGCAGCTTCCACACCCATATCTCTGGTATCACCGGACCGCTGTCGCTGAACAATGAGGGGTCGACCATCCGACTGGAAACTCCACGTTTCACGACTTGCACCACCACTCAAGCGCGTCAAGTGTGAAATCTCACCCCCACCCAGGACTTCCGCCAATGCTTGAGCGAGATCAGAGTTCTGATCCTGGGGTGCCGAATCTGGGACTGGTGCAGGTTGTCCAGACGGCTTTTGAGCACTCACAATCCCTACATTCGCGCATCAGAGCCTCTGGACCCAACATCGGTGCTCTGCGCTTGCGACCTAGCCTGAGACGATGTCCGCTCGTCTGGAACTGAAATCCGTCTCGTTCACCCGTGATGAGCAGCAGATTTTGACCGATGTGGATTTCATCGTCCAACCTGACGAGCGCTGGCTGATCCTGGGAGCAAATGGATCAGGAAAGACCACAATGATGCGCATTGCCGCTCTCCATGAGCATCCCTCTGCAGGCACGGTGAGGGTCCTTGGCGAAAGTCTCGGAACGACCGATGTCAGGATGCTGCGCCGCCGCATCGGTTATATGTCGGCTTCCCTGGCGTCGACGCTGCGCCCTCAATTGAGTGCTGGTGACGTGGTGATGACCGCAAAGTATGCGGCTCTCGAACCCTGGTGGCACGAGTATGACAGTGATGATCGGAGCCGCGCGCTGGCCTGTTTGGAGCGAATGGGCGTGAAACATGTTTCGGAAAGAAGTTTCGGCACCCTTTCCTCGGGGGAACAGCAACGAGTTCTCTTAGCGCGCACTCTCATGACTGATCCGGGGATCATTCTTCTCGACGAACCCAGCGCCCGGCTTGATCTTGGTGGCCGTGAATTTCTCGTACAGGCTTTGGGCGATCTCACCACAGACTCAGCAGCCCCACCTCTGGTTTTGGTTTCGCATCACGTCGATGAAATTCCCCCAGGAATGACGCACCTTCTTTACCTAGTCAAAGGCGCAGTGATGGCCCAAGGGATACTCGACGACGTATTGAACTCATCGCTGCTATCGGAGTGCTTCGGCTTGAAATTGCACCTCGAAAAAAGACCGACCGGACGGTATTCAGCGTGGGCTATCTGAACCTTGGGGGGTGACACCCTCACCTTTCATCGGCACCTGCTGCTAGCACCAGTTCGCGCAATCGGGCTTTACTGCGCTCGATCTCATCGGCCAGCACTCGCTCCACCACTGGGGACCACAGGCGACCCTCGTAATGCAAGGTGATCGCGAGGTGAGTCATCGGAGCGGCTCCTTCGACCAGGGCTTGGACGACGGCCTGCAAAACCCACCGACCGTGTCCCCGACTGTCACCCCCTTGTCGTTCGAAACGGATGGTCAATGGATGTGCCTGCTTGACGCGGACCATCCTGAGTCTCTTCGAGCGGGCGAAGGGCCCAATTTTTCCTCGTAACTCCACTTGATAGCCGCCACCGTCGTCGACTGGCCCGACGTTATGGACAAGACCCATCCACAGGGGATACTTCGTGAGGTCTTCGATGAACGGTAAGACAACATGGACGCCCACCGGTAGGTCAGTTTCAACTTCGTAGTTCACGAATGTTTCACCGCCACAGGCTCACAGACCATCGGAATCAGCCGACACCGTTTGGGCCGTTGGAGCCGACGTTGGGCGAAGTAATTCCTTAGTCGCGTCTCGCTTCCCACTGTGCGCCCGTCGGAACGCATCCCGCAAAAGCGAACCGGATGGATTCTGTAGACCGTCGATTTCGAAGTCCAATTCCTCATTTTCTCGGTCGGCTTTCTGGTCGACGAGAGACTTCGCGGGATCTTTCGAAAGTCGATCAGGATCATCCTTGCCATCTACCAAACGATCGACATCGACTTCAGACTCGCTATTGATTTCATTGAACAGTTGAGGGCGCGGTACGTCACTGATTCGCCGCTGGACCGGAGCAGTTCGATCTCCTTGGCGCCGACGCGACTCCTGGGGCGTTGGGTTGCTCGTAGCAGCCCGATGATCCACCACTAATCGAGGTTTGAAAAGTCGAGGGATGGCATCGCGTCGATCCACCAACGTCCAGCCTCGAGGTGGAATCAACTGCTCGCCGTGTGCGGCGCACAACACGCCTCGGGCACCGACAGGAGGTAGGGCCTCGGCCAAATCCGGAGACCACGAGTCGATCCAAAACTGCTGCAGCCCGTCCGGAGTCACGGATTCCTGCCCGTAGATGACAGCAACTGGCTGTCCGCAACCCGACCTTTCACACGTTCTGCGCACCCGGCCAAATTACTCCCCGAAACGGGCTCCGAGCGTTCGAATCGACCATCGGCACATTCGAACGTGCTTTGCGGCACCGTCTCTCCGCAACGGAGTGTCGGGCGGGTTGGGGTATTGGGTGGGCGATGCGGGGCTCGAACCCACGACCTCCACGGTGTGAACGTGGCGCTCTAGCCGACTGAGCTAATCGCCCCAACGGGCTTGCACCCTACCACCGGAGTCGACCGGCTCCCCACCTCCTTGCTATCGGCCACAATCCAACATATTGATGTGCTTCGGGGTCAGGGGTTCATTCGCTTTGGTCAATACAGACCACACCCAAACCTTGCCGATCTCTGTAGGCCTCGGTGCCAGTGGGGCACGACGAATCGAACGGAACCATTTGGGAAACCTCCCCGTCATAGGGACCGTCGCAGGAAACCTCACGTGCTTCACGCAACTGGCTATCGAGGTTGACACACGAACCAACTCGAATAATGTTGTCCACCGGTGAAGGCTGACTCTGTTCGGTCAAAGCTCC
>JBEIGJ010000137.1:0-5516 GCA_040381935.1 Acidimicrobiaceae bacterium
ACTGTCAGCGCCTTGCCGAGTTATTGAGGTAACTGTTTCGCCCATTTCATCACAAGGACAGCCCTACTTCACCCTCGATAGCCATCATCCTTGATTACGGGGCAAATCGGCCTCAACGGCAATCTCCTATGCACCGGGAGCCACTGAGTATCCATCTATTATTGGGTTTGCATGTCCGAAAAAGAACGCCGCACTAAAAGAGTAGTCGTGGCTCATCGGGACATTGTGCCCCTGGCCTTGATTGCCGGCGGGCTGGCCTACTGGACACCAGCTGCACCGACGGGAAGCCAAACCATCGATGCAGTCATCATTTGTCTGGGAGTCGCCCTACTCACCTGGATTGGTGCCGCTGCCTCTTGGTGGGTATTGATCGTGACGAGTGGAGCGGCCTTGGCCATCAGCTTGCGGCTCGACCTCGCGCTGGCCGCTTGCTTGGCCTTGGGAATCACACTTCGGATCGGAATTCGCCAACGCAACCACAGTGTCATGCGCTCGGTGGCAACGGGCATCACACTGAACGTTCTTCTGCGATCCGAACTAGAGATATTCGCCGGTCTTTCGACGGTGATCGGTCTGATCGCCGCCGTACTGATCTACCTCAGCGGCACGCGTCGGAGAACAGAGGAGCAACAACGTTTGATCAACGGCTTCGCCATCGCTCTCATTGTCTATGCGATCGTCGCCGGTACCATCATGTCGGTCAGCGCACTGGCGGCGCGCAACAATTTGATTGAAGCCATCGACAACTTGAAGTCCGGAATGACTCAGTTGTCGTCAGGGGATCTAGATCAAGCAGCAGTTACTTTGAATGACGCATCGCGACAGCTCCAGCTGGCTCGGTACCGGATCAATGCCTTTTGGACTCAACCCGCTCGCGCCGTACCTGTCGTGGCCCAACATCGGCGAGCAGTCGATGATCTGAGCAACGACGCCGCGCAACTGGTGGACGTCATCGTCGCCGAACTGGACCGTTTGGACCTGGATTCACTGCAACCAGTCAACGGGGCCTTTGACCTCGGGGCCATGGACCGGGCCTCGACATCTGTCGGTCTTCTTCGCAACGCGATCGACAAAATCGATAACACCGTGGCCAATACCCGTTCGATGTGGCTCATTGCTCCCATCCAAGATCAAGTCGCTGAGTTGAGCAGCGAGGTCTCAAAACAGCGTTCTCGGATCGAAGACGTTGACGCCACACTCACTCATTTACCTGCACTCCTAGGTCGCGACGAACCTCGCCGCTACTTCATTGCCTTCACCACTCCCGCAGAGGCCCGCGGTACCGGCGGTTTCATGGGCAGTTGGGCTGAACTCTCGGCGGATGAGGGACGCCTGACATTGGCCCGACTTGGCCGCACCAGCGAGTTGAACACTGCCGGGAATCGCCAACGTCAAATCAGCGGTCCCGAGGACTTCATTGATACATGGGGACGCTACGGATTCACTAGCGGTCCGGCCGGGGCAACGGACAGAGATGTCTGGTCGAATATCACCGTTTCAGCGCATTTTCCTTCGACCGCGCAAGTCATCGCCGAGCTCTATCCCCAAAGTGGGGGCGACAGCGTGGATGGTGTCTTTGCCCTCGATACGACTGCGCTGACGACATTTTTGAATTTCACCGGGCCAGTATCGGTACCTGGAGTCACCATGCCCTTGGACGTGACCAATGCCGAAGAGTTTCTCCTCTTTGATCAATACCGTCTCGCTGCAGACGTCGATCGTGTGGACGTTCTCGAAGGCTTTTCGCGAGCGGTCGTCGATGCACTTTTGGATGGGGGCATTCCTGGACCGCGTCAACTCGTGGAAGGGCTAGCGCCCGCAGTGCGAGAAAATCGCATCGTTGGCTATGCCGTGCGTCCCGATGAGCAGACATTGTTTGAACGACTTGCGTTCACTGGCGCCCTTCCTGAACCAGTCAACGGTGATGCCATCGCTCTGGCCTTCAACAATGCGAGTGCCAGCAAACTCGAATTGTTCCTCGATGCATCCATGGATTACTCCTTCGGCGTGACAGCAGCCGGTGGCCTCGAGGGAACGCTCGATGTCACTCTCACCAACTCGGCACCAACAACTGGTTGGCCCGAAGGAGTCATTGGTAATTACGTCAATCTGCCGCCAGGAACCAACCAACTCATGGTGACCGTCTACTCCCGTTTCGCGCCATCCTCATCCATCTTTGGCGATGAGGTGATCGATCCTGTAGTGGGGTTAGAGGCGGGTTATATCGCCAGTAGTTTCTTCGTCCTGCTAGATCCTGGTCAAACCGAAACGCTGCGTCTCACTTTTGACGGCCGGATCGAGAACTCTGATCTCACTGGTTCGCACATACCGATCTCGATCCGCATCCCAGCAATGGTGCGGCCGTTGCCAGTCTCGATTCTCTACACCAACCCCGCCGGGCGCGTGACCGAGGCGACTATCAATCAACCGGGCGTTTTCCTCCGTCCGACGGGATCAGAGAATCTCTCCGGTGAATGACGTTCCACGCATGATGTTCTTCGTATCGAACACCAGACGGGCATGATTGGCAATCACCAGTGGATCGAACTCAGGATGATCGACGAGCACCACGACAACATCTGAGGCTTCAAGTTCCTTGGCAGTAAAGGGCACGAGTGGATACCGCACGTCCACTGCGTTGACATCGGGGATGTACGGGTCGCAATAGCGAATGTCTGCGCCGCTAGCAGCCAAGCGCTCGGCAACCATCACCGATGGGCTCTCGCGCCAGTCACTCGTGCCGCGCTTATACGCCAAACCAAGGAGGAGAACTCGCGAACCATTTAAGGCTTGACGATGGGTGTTCAACAGCGCGGTCAGGCGAGTGTGCACGTGATCAGGCATGTGCTCGTTGATGTCATTGGCCAATTCCACGAAGCGGAAAGTGTGACCAAGGTGTTGTTTGACGCGCCAGGCCAAATAACTGGGATCGATAGGTAGACAATGACCTCCAACGCCAGGTCCGGGCGTGAATCGCATGTAACCGAAGGGCTTGGTCGAGGCTGCATCAATCGCTCGCCAAATATCGACATCAAGGTCGCGAGCGAACATGGCCAACTCGTTGACCAACGCGATATTCACGTGGCGGAATGTGTTTTCCAGCAATTTGACCAGCTCGGCTTCCGAGCACGACCCAACGGGAACGGTGCGATCCACCAGGGCCGAGAAGAAAGCATCGACAACGCTGAGGCCCTCAGCCGTGGACCCGGACACCACTTTGGGGGTATTCACCAAACCGAAGACAGAGTTACCCGGATCAATACGTTCCGGGGAGTACCCAACGAAAAATTCATCGGGATCGAGGCCCGAGTTTTCTACGAGAATCGGCACCAGAAATTCAGTGGTCGTTCCCGGATACGTGGTGGACTCAAGGATCACACAGGCTCCCGGACGCAAGTGCCGCGCCAAATCGCGTCCAGCCGCTTCGATATACCCGAGATCGGGAAGCCCCTCACGCAGGGGGGTGGGGACTGAGATGACCGCGATATCGAAACCGGCTAAATCGGCTGGATCATTCGTCGGTCGGTACCCGGCGTCCAAGGCCCGCTGTAATTCATCATCGGTTACATCGCCGATGTAACTCGAATGGGCAGCCAAGGATTTGACCCGGTCCAGCGATGTTTCAAATCCGACAACAGGGAAGCCAACGGCTGAAGCCCGCATCGCCACCGGTAAACCCACGTATCCCTGACCCACCACGACCACGCGGGCCGACCGCAATCTGATGCCCTCGATTGCCGCTTCAACCAACGACTGAGCAGCAGTCCGCCGATCCTTTGTCATGTCAGGTGACCCACTTTCATCGCCGCCGATGCGGACAAGTCTAGGATGATTTTTACCGTCCGACCGTTGGTTGAAGGCACCGTGCAAAAGGAGTTCGCAATGCGCATGGGAAAAATCTGTGCCGGGGGCGCACTGCTGGCTATTGCAGCGTGTGGTGGTTCGGCACAGACCACTATCGAGACCTCCACCTCGACCGTGCCGCCAACGACATCTGCTGCTCCGACGACAACCGTGGCGGCGACAACGACTACGACGACTTTGCCATCAGGACTACTTCCCGTCCCAGCCGATCATCCCCTGCCTCCAGTGGCCTCATTGGCCGATGTGCAGGTCACCCTGACTCCCCTTTTGGACATTGCCCACCTACTCGGAATGGCTTGGAACCAAATCGAAGGGTACTTCTACCCCATTACCCAAGACGGTCAAGTTTTTCGCTCTCCACCGGACTTCTCGTCCTCGGAACTTGTCCTCGATCTCACCGAAGAGGTGACCCTTTTCGTCTACGGATCTGAACGGGGTTTGCTCGGGGTAGCAGTGAACCCCCTCGATGGGCGTCTCTTTTTGAACTTCACCGACCGCCAAAACGACAGCCATATCGTGTCGTACGCGCTCGTCGATGGTCGGCCGGACCCGGCATCGAGGCGTGACGTCATCTTCATCGAGCAGCCCGGTCTCAGCCATAAAGCGGGGATGTTGGTCTTTGATGATCTGGGACATCTCTATGCTTCCTTTGGCGACGGAGGAGGCAACGCCGGTCGCACCTCCCAGGACTATCAGTCATTGTTAGGAAGCATTTTGCGGATCATCCCCAATCCGGATGGTGTTGGTTACAGTGTTCCCTCCGATAACTCGTTCGTCGGTGATCCCAACAAACTTCCCGAACTCTTTGCCAAAGGACTGCGTCAACCCCATCGCTTTACTGTCAATCGCGCCAATGGCGAGATCTACATCGGCGATGTCGGAGAAAACGTGATGGAAGAACTGGATCACATTCCCGCTGGAACAAGTGGACAGAATTTTGGATGGTATTTCTACGAAGGGTTTGGTCGTCGCTCACCAGGTGGTCGAGACATCACTTTCACTGAGCCGCTCTATCAATTTGAACATCCCAGTTGGGTGGCCATTATTGCCGGGTATGTGTATCACGGTTCGAAAATTCCGTCCCTGCAGGGAGCATTCATCTTCGGTGACATGACCGGCCCTATCTACGCCATGGGCAGCGATGGTCTACAACGTCTGCCAATATCAGAAAAAGGGAACGTGATGACGTCCTTCGCTGAAGGTCCAGACGGCGAGCTCTACACGTTGTCGCTCGACGGTGGACTCAAACGTATAGACCCGGCATGACTCTGATCTCCATCACGTTGACGATTCAACTGAGATTTTCTGGTGGAGATGTACAGGAGTCGTAGCACTTTTTCTTCGAGCCGCCCATCGGATGTTCAATGCTTCCACCAGCACCGAGAAGGCAATTGCTGAATACACGTACCCCTTGGGAATCTTCTGGCCCAACCCTTCAGCAACCAACGTCATCCCAATCAGTAAGAGAAACGACAACGCCAGCATCTTGACTGTTGGGTGGCGATTGACAAATTCATAGATAGCGCGCGACGCCAACAACATGATCATGATCGACACCAGGACCGCGGCCACCATAACTCCGATGTATTGCGTCATACCGACAGCAGTAATCACCGAGTCGATCGAGAACACCAGGTCCAAGAGCAGGACCT
>JBEIGJ010000138.1:0-5389 GCA_040381935.1 Acidimicrobiaceae bacterium
AACCGTACGGACCGGCTTCCATCGGCCCAAGTCGGCTTTGCATGAACGACATCATCTTGAACAAGAAGAGATACACAATGGTTCCCGCGGGCAAAAGCACCGCCAGGATTCCACCGAAGACGCGCAAAAGGGTCTGTGTCCAATAAGGAAGGTCGGCCGCGATCAAAGAACTCATCGATCGATATCTCCCAAGATGAAGTAGAGCGAAGCCAAGATGGTGATGATGTCGGGGACATACACGCCCTTGAGCAACCAGGGCACAATCGAGATGTTGTTGAAACTGGCCGAACGAATTTTCACGCGGAACGGACCAAGATCACCCTTGCTGACCACGTAGTAGCCCATCTCTCCGAGAGGATTTTCCGTCGACACCCAGGCTTCACCTTCAGGAACCTTGATGATGCGCGGCACCTTGGCCATGACTGGCCCCGCGGGAATGGAGTCGAGTAGTTGATCGACGATACGCGTCGACTCCCGAACCTCTTGGAGTCGCACCCAGCAACGAGCGAAACTGTCGCCATCGGGGTGGGTCCACACTTTCCAATCCACTTTGTCCCAGGCCATCGGCAGGGTCTGATCTCGGCGAATGTCCCAATCCACTCCACTCGAACGCAAGTTGGCCCCTGATAGACCGTATTGCAGGGCTACATCTTTGGGAATGACGCCGATACCACGGGTCCGACTCTGGAAGATCTCGTTACCGAAGAGAAGATTTTCGATTTCATCGCAGAAATTCCGCATCTTCTTCATGACCGCGCGGGTCTCATCGATGAAACCGGCTGGCAGATCGTCCTTGAGACCGCCGATGCGATCGAAGTTGGGGTGGAATCGTCCGCCGGTCGCTCCTTCAATCAGGTTCAACACGTATTCACGGTCCCGGAAGGCCATGAACACCGGCGTGATAGCGCCCATCTGCACGCCCAAGTCACCAAGGAACAACGACACGTTGGCGATACGCGACAGTTCGAACAAGATGGTGCGAATCCACTGCGCACGTGCCGGGGCCTCGACCTCCATCAACTTCTCGGCCGCCAGGATGAACGGCACCTCGTTGGCGAACGAACCCAACCAGTCGATGCGATTCACCAGCGCAGTCACCTGCGGGTAAGTACGGACCTCGGTCAGTTTTTCGTATCCGCGATGCATGTACCCGCAAGACGGTTCCGCCCAGACGACTTGCTCACCATCGAGGCGAGCAATGATGCGCAAAGTGCCGTGAGTCGCCGGGTGTTGGGGTCCGATATTGAGGGTCATTCCCTCGGTCTCCAACTCGATATTGACCCGCGCATCGGCCGCTTGTGAGGCGATGTACGCCATCTGCTGGCGGTCGAGGAGTGATTCGGTCGAAGTCATGACTCGTCACCTTCTTCGTCGTCCCCGCCCCCGGGCAGCGGCTCTACGTCGACAATGCCCGGCCACGGCTTGACCATGCGGGCCAGCAGCGGGAAGTCCTTGCGCAATGGATGTCCTTCGAACTCGGTGGGGAGGTACATATTGCGGAGATCAGGATGTCCGGCAAAAGAGATGCCGAACATTTCGTGGGTCTCACGTTCGTGCCAGTTGGCTCCGGCATAGACCGAGACCCACGAGTCGACCACGGGGCTGTCATCAGCGACATCACATTTCAATGTGACGCCGACGAAAGTCGCCGGGTTCACGACCCGAGCCAGAATTTGCAGACGTGTTGACCCTCCGGCATAACCCTGGCGAATGGTGTCATCCCGCTCGACCGGCGGTGCTGTGGGGTCATCTTCACCCTTGCCAAAAGGCGAGGGCAGCCAGTCGATAGCCGAGAGAAAGCAGAAGTACTCAAAGCCCATCTCGCGTAGAGCCTCACCCGTGCGCCGCCACGATGAGGCCGTGACGCGCACCCAGAGGTCATCGCCGGGCTTGACCACACTGTCGACGAGGTCCTCGCCCAGACGCTGGCGCAAATCATCGACAATGCGCTGGCGCAAGGTATCGCCAGGAATGGCAGCCACTGCTCCATCGGCAGTTGTCGTCGACTCAGGTGATGACATTCAGCTCACCTCAACCGGAGAGATCTCGCGAGCCGTGACATCGCGGGAAGAGCCGCCCACCACGATGGGCTTATAACCCTCACCACGCCACCGGGCACCCATATCTTCATTTCGAATGCGCTGCTGGAGAAGTACGACGCCTTCCAAGAGGGCTTCAGGTCGCGGCGGGCAACCGGGCACATAGACATCAACGGGGATGATCTGATCCACACCCTTGGTGACCGAATAGCTATCCCAATAGGGTCCGCCGCAGTTCGCACACGACCCCATGGAGATGACGTACTTGGGTTCTGGCATCTGCTCGTACAGTCGTTTGATGGCCGGGGCCATCTTGTCGGTGACCGTTCCCGAGATGACCACCAGATCAGCCTGACGAGGACTAGCCGGCAAGGGAATGACGCCAAGTCGCATCACGTCATAACGCGGCGAACCAAAAGCTGCGCCCATTTCAATGGCGCAACAGGCCAATCCCCACTGATAGACCCACAAGCTGTAGGAACGACCGATATTCAATAACGCATTGAGCGGTTTAGGTAACCGCCCGCGATCAACGAGACCCATGTGACTCCTTGTCCTTCACGCCCAGCGCAGGACGCCCTTGCGCCAGGCATAGACGAGACCCAACAACAAAACTCCAACGAAGATACCCATCTCCACCAGCCCGAATACCGCGTACCGCTCGAGTTGAGTGGCCCACGGGAAGATGAACACCGCCTCGACATCGAAGATGACGAAAAGCAAGGCGAAGACGTAATACCGAATCTGGCTCTGAGACCAACCCTCACCAACCGGGTCAACGCCACTTTCGTAAGTCAATAGCTTTTCCGCATTCGGCCGCGAGGGGCGAATCAGAACCGCCAAACCAAGCAACAACGAAGCCAAGAGAAGCGCCGCCAGCCCGAACCAGAATACGACGAGGTAGGACCTGAGAAACTCCGACATCGGTGAGAACCTACTACGGGGCCCCGGACCACTCCTAACTTCTCCCTGCATGTGATCGGTCAGCCGAGGTCGCACCGGTCACTTCGAGCGTGCTATCCGGCCACGGACTCCACGAACCAATCCACCAGCAGATCACTGCGCCGCCGACTTGTGACTACTTCGGATCGGGTCTGGGCCATGAACGTCTCCCGGTTCAATCCCATCCGCTCCAGTTCAAGGGCTCCATCTCCCGATGACCAGCGGGCCAAGATGGTCTCGGTGGCCTCGGGGTGGAACTGGGCGGCCAGGACCCGCTCCGACCGGATGACTTGGGGTCCGGCCATTGAGCGTGCCAGACAGTGAAAACCTGGAGGGGTCTCAAAAACGTCGTAATGCCACTGCAACCAGGGACCCGGGGGAACGACATCGGGAAGATCAGTTTCAATCATGTGCCACCCGACTTCGGGTCGAGCGGCCCGCATCACCCGACCGCCCAGGGCGTGGGCCACCATTTGGGATCCGAAACAAATACCCAAAACCGGCACCCGACGAGAGACGGCCTCCCTGATCAACTGGCTCTCAGCATTCACCGAGGCGGCAACCTCGTCCCAGTAGACACTCCATTCCGATCCCAGTGACAACACCAGATCGTACCCGTCGAGATCGGGCCACTCCTGGGGGCGCTCACGATGGGCCTCATGCAGGGTGTAACCGTGATGACGGAGCCGCTCCCCCACGAATCCGCTGTCCGCATCGGCAGCATTGGCAACAACCAGACAACGCACGACCGATACGGTAACCAGCAATGAGCGCAGTACCCATCTCCATCGCCGATATCGCAACGGCCCGAGAACGTTCCCGTTCCGTGGTCAAGCACACTCCCGTCACCACATCAGCGGCCATTCACGCCATCGTGTCTGGTGCGTCATCCGATAACGCCATTGTGCTCAAGGCTGAAAATCTGCAGCGCACAGGAAGTTTCAAGATCCGCGGAGCCATGAACAAGTTGTACTCCCTCGGGCCTGCAGTCCAGGCCGGGGTCACCGCCGGGAGTGCCGGCAATCACGCCCAAGCACTCGCCTTTGCCGCTCGATCCTTCGGTGTGCCCTGTGAGATCTTCGTCCCCACCAACGCTCCGATCGCCAAGATGGCTGCCTGTCGCGCCTACGGGGCGCGCGTCATGGAGAGTGGCGCCACGTTGGAAGATGCCGTGGCGGCTGCTCGCTCTCGAGCCGATGCGGGTGGATTGCATTTCTGTCATCCCTATGACGATCCCGTTGTGGTCACCGGTCAAGCCACCATGGGATTGGAACTAGTCGAAGACATCGATGATCTGGCCGTGGTGGTCATTCCGCTCGGAGGCGGTGGCTTGGCGGCCGGCACTGCAATGGCGGTCAAACTTCACCGTCCCGAAGTACGGGTCATCGGGGTGCAGATCGAGTCCTGCGCTCCCTATGTGACTGGCGCGGTTCCTTCGGGCGCGGTGCTCACCTTGGCCGATGGCATCGCGGTGAAGCAACCCGGCGATATCACTCGCCCTCTCATCGAAAAATGGCTCGATGAGATCGTGACGGTGACCGAGGATTCCGTGGCGGATGCCATGATGATCCTGATGGAGCGTTCCAAACTCCTGGTGGAGGGCGCTGGTGCGGTTGGAGTCTCAGCGCTGATCTCGGGTCGTATCGATCCATCGGCGAAAGGGTCGACCTGTGTGGTGCTCTCAGGGGGCAATGTCGATCTCGGTGTCGTTCCCGGTTTGATCCGACGTCACGAAACTCAGTCTGGTCGACGACTCATTCTGTTTGTCCGGGTCAGTGATCGGCCCGGAGGATTGGCCCGACTCGTAGCGGTCTTTGCCCAAGCCGGAGCCAGCGTCATTGATATCGAACACCTACGCGAAGGTGTCGATCTCCATGTGCGCGAAACCGGAGTACGTGCCGTCTTGGAAGTACGAAGTACCGAACATGCTCGCGAAGTGGAACTCGCCGTGAGAGCAGCGGGATATTCCCTCGAGAGTTGAGCCCGATGAACAGGTGGGAATTCATTCCTCGGCGACGAAACCCGGCCAATTCTTCATGTATCCCACGAACGATTCGGACAGGCCCTCGGCCCGTAACTCCGCCCTGGTCACCGGCAACGCTCGTACAGTGAAGTTGCGGTCGGCTTCGACTCGATGGGGGAAATCGTGGTGCAAGATGGCGCCCCGACCAATGACGGCCATGTCCGCACCCTGATCCAGTACCCATTGCGCGTCGGCAGCGCCGTAGATCTTCCCCGCGGCGGCCAACTTGGTTCGGCCTCGATAGAGACCGGCGAAGATATCCAGCAGTCCCTGGCCACCCATATCTTCATCGGCGGCTTCCTTACGTACATCCCATAAGGACATATCGATGAAGTCCACATCGCCTGTAGCGATCAACCAACTGAACACATCCACTATTTCTGCG
>JBEIGJ010000139.1:0-5295 GCA_040381935.1 Acidimicrobiaceae bacterium
GGGGCTGAGGTCACCGTGCCAGGGAGGTTGCCGGGTTCGAAACAACTGCTGGGGCGGGTCTTGCGCGGGGCCCAACACATTGTGGCTGCCGGGGGATATCCGGCCGCCGAGGCCGAACATGCTGCGGGACGGACTCTCGACTTGACCGTTGTCCCGCCGGGTGTCGATACGGATCGATTTCGCCCATTGACTACCAGTGAACGTCAAGCGACACGGCTTGATTTTGGTTTCGATGAACAAGCAGAAGTGGTTCTCGGTGTCAGCCGTCTGGTTCCGCGAAAGGGTTTCGACACTGCCATTCGAGTTGCCGCTCTGCTTGGCCGAACCCGTCCTCATTTCGTCTTGGCCATTGCCGGTGCCGGACGAGATAGGGATCGATTAGAGAAGTTGGCGAGCGAACTCGAGGCTCCCGTTCGCTTTTTGGGACGAGTTTCCCACGCGGACCTACCGCGGTTGTACGGCTGTGCTGATGTGTCCATCATGTTGTGTCGCAATCGATGGGGCGGTTTGGAACAAGAAGGTTTCGGCATCGTTTTTTTGGAGGCCGCCGCCTGCGGTGTGGCTCAGATCGCCGGATCGAGTGGTGGGGCGGCCGAAGCAGTCGTTGATGGAGAAACTGGTTTCGTTCTTCGTGATTCCAATGACGCCCAGAGCGCGGCACGGCACTTGGAAACTCTCTTGAATGATTCACAGTTGCGCCAAGCTATGGGTCGGGCCGGTCGGGAACGGGCCATTCGCGAATTTTCCTACGACGTCCTATCGGCCCGGCTGGGACATGTCTTGCGAGTCGATCAATGAGTATTCGATCATCGAATAATGATGGCTCGACGAATGAAAGTGGTTCGATGACGACACCGGGATGGTTCTTCGTGCGCCTCAATGTGGGAGGGACTTTGCTCTTCACCCTCTCGGCGATTTGGGCGGCAGTCGTCTTCGACGGAGTTGCCAAGGTGCAGGGAGTTGTCGTCGCGCTCGTTCTCTTCGCTGTCGGAGTCTTTGCTTTCATCTGGAGCTATTGGTCGGCCGTACAACGCAGTCGAACTCATGAAATGTCCGTGGCCGAACTGTATTTTCTGTTGGGGCCAGCCATACCGGGGACTGTGAAAAGAATCATGAACGGGTGTCTCCTGGTGCAAACCGGCGTTGCCCTGGCAGCGGCGTTGGCCCGTGGTTCGACGCCATCGACGGGCTTCGAAGGTGGTTCTAGTCCCGGTTCCACATTGGCTTTCGGTGTTTTGGTCCCGATGCTCGGACTTGGGCTGAATGGATTGTGGGCTGCTGTCCACGGGAACTTCCCTCGGCGCGAGAGCCGGTAATGACTGCAGTAGCCGTCGTTCTGCGCTAGAACTAGAACATGGCTGATACGGCGTCGCTGACGATCACGATCAACGCTCCTCACGAACGATGCTGGGCGATTGCCACAGATTTCGAGCGCTACCCAGATTGGGCCAAAGATGTGAAATCGGCAGTGGTCATGGCTCGTGACGAACAAGGTCGCGCCACCGAGGTCGAATTCCGTACATCCGCCTTGGGGCGAAGCACTCACTACACCTTGGCCTATGACTATGCCGCAGCCCCTCACCGATTGGCCTGGAGGATGGTCAAAGGAGACATCATGCGTGCCGTGGATGGCGCCTATATGTTTGCTCCTGATGCCAGTGGCAACGTGATTCTGACGTACAACTTGTCGATCGAACTCATCGTTCCACTGCCGGGATTCGTGAAGCGTCGAGCGGAAGTGCGAATTTTGAATACGGTCCGCGAACTGAAAATTCGCGCCGAATCGGCCGGTTGATCGGGCTTTGTGAGCCCCTCCGATTCTTCATCAGTTTTCCCTCATCTGCTGAATCCTCGCGATGTCAACCCTGCGATGTCCATTGGGGTGGATGTTGGCGGTACGAAGTGTCTCGGTGTCCTTTGGTCGGGGAGCGACGTCGTCGCCGAAGTACGCCGGCCGACTCCGGTTGGTGCGCCGACCGGCTCAGATGGAGTCTTGGCAACCATCGTTTCGGTGGTGGCCGATCTTGAGGCTCAGGCTGGTGACCAGACGGCGCCCTTGCCGGTGGGCGTCGGAGTGCCGGGTTTGGTGACCCGCGACGGGGTGCTACGCGCCTCGCCAAATTTGGCTGCGGTTGCTGACCTTCGGGTCGGGGACATACTCCAGGAGAGACTCGAGCGCTCGGTGAGCGTGGACAACGACGCCACTTGTGCCGCTATTGCTGAATGGCGCCAGGGGCAAGGGGTGGGTATCGACGACCTCGTGGTGGTGACTCTCGGTACGGGTATTGGTGGGGGCATCATCTGCAATGGAGCAGTGGTTCGGGGGAGCCACGGATTCGCTGGCGAGATCGGACACATGGTGGTTGACCCCAGTGGACCGCAGTGTCCGTGTGGCCAACGCGGATGTTGGGAGCGATTGGCATCGGGATCTGCTCTCCAAGCTCGCGCCGATGATGTTTTCGGCGCCGGAAGAATGCGGGGTGAAGACCTCGCGCTTTTGGCAGCTGATGGAGACCAAAAGGCCCGTTCGATTTTTATCGAATTCGCTCACTGGGTGGCCTTGGGATTGGCCAATATCACCAATTTTCTCGACCCGGCAGTGATTGTCATCGGTGGGGGAGTAGCCCGCACAGCACCGCTCTTTCTAGCCGATGTACGCCAAAGCTTCGCGGCGATGCTCTATGCCCCCAACCTGCGTCCCCAGCCGCGTATCGAAGTTGCCGCCTGGGATGAACGCGCCGGAGCAGTGGGTGCCGCGCATCTGCCCTTTCTCAGCGACGGGGGCAATTCCGTTAATCGACACTCTTCTCCCACACGGAGCAAGTAGCGTCAAATGCCATGGAATTCCGGCGTATCACCAACCTCCCGCCTTACGTCTTCACGATCATCAACAACTTGAAGATCGAGGCTCGCCGCGCAGGAGTAGACGTCGTCGATCTTGGTTTTGGAAACCCGGACATTCCTTCGCCGGCGATTGCCGTGGAGAAACTATGCGAGTCGGCACATATTGCCCGGAACCATCGCTATTCGATGTCGCGCGGTTTACCCAAACTGCGCGAAGCCGTGGCCGATCTTTATCGCCGCAAGTGGAATGTCGAACTCGATCCTGAGTTGGAGATCACCAACACGATCGGATCAAAAGAGGGGTTCAGTCATTTGATGTGGGTTCTTCTGGACCGTGGCGATGCAGCAATTGTTCCCAGCCCCAGTTATCCCATCCATATCTATGGACCTCTCTTTGCTGGAGCCGACTTACGTCAGGTTCCGATGCGCAGTTTGTCCGATCCGCGAGTGCAGTCCGATTTCGCTGGCGACTTCTTCGACAACCTCGAAACGGCCTACGACGTCGGGTGGCCCAAACCTCGTGTCTTGGTCATTTCGTTCCCGCACAATCCCACCGGATCATGCGTCGATCTTCCTTTCATGCAACGAGTGGTGGATTTCTGTCGCGAACGGAACATGATCGTGGTTCACGACTTCGCCTATGCCGATGTTGGATTTGACGGCTATCTGCCACCATCCATCTTGCAAGCCGAGGGTGCCAAAGAGTGCGCGGTCGAGTTGTACTCGATGACCAAGAGTTTCTCGATGGCCGGTTGGCGGGTGGCCTTCTTGGTCGGAAACGCCGAAGTCGTCCAAGCTTTGGTCAAGTTGAAGAGCTACCTCGATTACGGCACCTTCCAGCCGGTTCAGATTGCGGCGACGGTAACCATGAATGAAGCGGCGGATTATCCAGAAGAAGTCTGTGCCATCTACCAGAGCCGACGTGACGCTCTCATCGATGGATTGGGTCGCATTGGCTGGGAGATCCCCAAACCGAAGGGTTCGATGTTCGTCTGGGCCCCCATCCCCGAACCGTACGTGGAAATGTCGTCGGTGGAGTTCTGTTCGCACGTTATTCGCGAGTGTGAAGTTGCGCTGTCGCCCGGTGTGGGTTTTGGCCCGGGCGGTGAAGGATTTGCGCGGTTCGCCTTGATCGAGAACGAACAGCGCATTGCTCAGGGATTGCGCAATCTGAAGCGCGGCCTAACCAAACTGGGCTGAGTCCACCCATTCGATAAATCCGGACTCGGTGGTCCGTGCTGGGCTCTAGAGTCGGCTTGTGCCGACCTTCATTGTGCGTCTCTGGTTACCGGATACGCCAGGAACTCTGGGTCGTGTGGCCGCGGCAATCGGTAACGCCTCGGGAGATGTCATTGGCATCGAAATTCTCGAGCGGGGAGCGGGAATGGCCATCGATGAACTGTTGGTGGAACTTCCCAATGCCGACCAGGTCGAGGGTATGGTCGTGGAGATTTCATCGGTGGAAGGTGTAGCGATCGAAGACGTGCATCCGGTTGCACCAGACCGATCGGATCAAAGTGTGCTGGCCTTGGAAGTTGCGGCCAACATCATGGAGTCGCCCCCTGATGAACGTCTGCAGCACATGTGTGCACAGGTTCGCTACATGCTCGAAGGTGAGTGGTGCGCTGTTCTACGTCAGGGAACGCTTGAGCCTCTGGCAGTTTCAGGCGATGTTCCCGATTTGGGATGGGTCGTGGCGTTTCTGGAGGGAACACGTCACCTGGAGCAAGGTGACGCGGTGACCCTAGGCGATGTGGCATGGGCCTGGATTCCGGAATTGAATGGCGCCATTGTCTGTCAACGCCGGCGCGGCACGTTCCGCTGGAGAGAGCGACAACATCTGCATTTGATCGCTCGAATCGTGGGCTCGTCTCTGGGATCATCACAGTCGTCGTTGACGTGAATGACTTTCCCGTTATCGAGCCTGACTATCGAGCCTGACTATCGAGTCCGGGGCGATTCATTGTCCATCAGGGCTCGTCGCCCAATGCCGAGAACGAGAAACTGCTTCGAGCCATTGACGATGTAAAGCTTCGGCGGCCACGCGTTCGGGTGAATCAACGGGGCCGGGATGAAAGACTGCGTCTTGGCTCCATTGAGCGGAGATTGCATCGAGGTTGGGCCACAGGCCATGGGCCAGCCCCGCAAGATATGCCGCCCCGAGTGCTGTGGTTTCTTGGTCTTGGGGGCGACGGACTGTGATACCCAATTGATCGGCTTGGATCTGCAAGAGCAGGTTCATCACCGACGCACCACCGTCGACGCGCACATCTGCCAGGGACTGACCGACGGCGTTTTGCATGGCGAGAAGTGCGTCGCGGGTTTGTAAGGCCATGGATTCGATCACAGCGCGAGCCAGATGAGCGCGTGTGGATCCACGGGTGAGGCCCATGATGGTGCCGCGGGCATACGGATCCCACCAGGGACTGCCGAGCCCGGTAAAAGCCGGGA
>JBEIGJ010000140.1:0-5199 GCA_040381935.1 Acidimicrobiaceae bacterium
AGTGACTGCAAGGCGCGTTCGGTGCGGCTGATCAGCTTTTGGGCTCGGGTGAGTTGCTTTTCAACCTTCCCTCGGCCGGGAAATTTCCAATCGGCGACCACGATTGGCTGACCATGGGAGTCATACACCGGGTGTTCAGTGAACCAGTCGCGCACGTTGTCCACCAGAGTTCGGTATTTCAGCGGGTTCGTCGAGCCCGATGCCACCTGGGTGATGGCTGGAGCGTCATCGGGTCCGAGGGCGGCGACGGCGATAATCGCTGCCACCACCAAATCGACGGGGATGACGTCCACAGTTCCTTCAGGAACTCCGGGAAACTGGTCGAGAAGACCACGGGCATAAGAAATGATCACTGGTTCGGCCATACGAAAGCCGCGAATCCAACCCGGAGAGGGTTCAGCTAGTGCCGATTCGATGATCGACGGTCGCACGATGCTGACCGGGATCTCGCCTTTGGATTCGGTGAGTGCTTGTTCGCCAAGGGCCTTGGTGAAGGCATAGGCATCGGGCCAACCCACACTGGCGGCTCGCGAGCGACCGGCTTCTACGAGTTGGTCTTTCACCCATCGCTCGCGGTTCTGTTCGGTCTTGGCCGCTAGTGCCGGAGCGCCGGCTGCGCCGAGTTCTTGGCGCGCCTCATCACGGAACCGACTGAGCAATTCGGGAGAGCGACTGGCTGCTTCACTATCGCCCCGCAAACGTCGGGCGGCAGTCACTTCTTTGCGCCAATTCAAGCCGATGTCGAACGGTCCGGCACTGACCAATTCTTCGGGGGCGTGACCACGACGGTTGCCGGCCACGTAACACGTACTCACCGCAACGAGGTGGGGGAACCCGCGCGGAGCCTGCGGACCAAGTGATTGGAGCAACTGGGCGATACGCGTGGGACCGAGCAGGTTCACTTCAACAGCACTGTCGAGAGGTGAATCGAAAGACACGCTGGCTGCTGAGTGAATGATGATGTCACAGGAGGCGAACGCTTGGGCATCCTCGGGGGAAAGCCCCAAACCATCGGTGCCGACATCGCCGGCCACCACGGTGATGCGTTCGGACATTTCGGCATCGAAGCGATCTCCGAGCCGGGCTCGCAGCCGATCAAAGGCATTGTTCTTCAGGATCTCGCGTCGAAGACGCTCTTGGGCCGGCGTCCGCTTCCCGTTGCGAATCAGCAAGACGACCTGACAGTCGGGGACGGCATACAACAGCCGTTCCACGAGAGCGGTGCCAACGAATCCGGTGGTCCCGGTGATGGCGATGCGTCTCCCCTGCAAATTGTCGACGATCACCCTTGCGTTCTAGCACAGGTCTCTACCAAATGGTAGAGAAAATCGGCCCCAAGGGTGTTGGACCTGGTAGGAATGGCTTATGGCACGTCGAGAGGCTGTGACGAGTCCCCGGGGGGACACCCGGGCTCGCATCTTGGAGAGTGCCACGCTTCTCTTCGGGTCGCGGGGTTTCGATGCCGTCAGCCTGGATCAGATCGCCTCCGAGGTGGGGGTGGCCAAGCAGACCCTCTTGTATTGGTTTGCCTCCCGTGAGGAACTGCTTCATGAAGTGTTGTCCAATGCCGCCACCGAGTTAGTGGTCATCATCGACGCTGCGATTCGTTCGGCTTCGGACGATCCACTTGAGCGCATTGACGCAGTCATCAGGGCGGTCTTTCGTCCGGCGGTTCGCCGCCCGGCCCTTTTGGGTTTGCTCCGCCAAATCAGTCGTTTGCCCGTCGACACCGCTGATGCTCTCACCGTTCGTTTACAGCCGCTGGTCGATCGCGCCGTGATGTGGATGGAGGCCGAAATGAAGGCCGGTCGCTTGCGGAGTGGGGATCCGAAGATGGTGATTGCATTGATGTACGCCACGGTGGTGGGTGTGGCAACTGAACCAGAGGCTTTGCGGTCGGTGCGGTGGACCAACGATCTCGTGGGCTTGCGACGGTTGCGTACCGAGATGACAGCCTTCATTCATTCAGCACTCGAACCGTGACCGGTGAGTCGTATCACGATCCAACGACTGGTAATGGCTGGCGGGGGACTAGCGCTCAGTAGTACGTCGACGTCGGGCGTGATGGTCGAGAGCGAGAGCAATCAGCCGATCGATCAAGTCTGAATAGGCGATTCCGGACGCGAGCCACAGTTTGGGATACATCGAAATCGGAGTGAATCCAGGCATGGTGTTCATTTCATTGCAGAGCAGGCCGCGACCGTTCTCTTCATAGAAGAAGTCCACTCGGGCCAGACCCGAACCGCGCAGAGCAGTGAAAACTTTGAGCGCTAGTTCACGTACCTGCTCGCTGATTTCGGCTGTCAACGAGGCTGGTATCAACAGTTCGGCCCCACTCGATACGTATTTGTCCTCGTAGTCGTAGAACTCGTGAGCGGGAATGATTTCACCGGGAACACTGGCCCGAGGTTCCTCATTGCCGAGAACTGCAACTTCGATTTCGCGTCCGTTAATCGCCTCTTCGAAAAGGATCCACTGGTCGTAACGAAGAGCGTGTTGGACGGCTTCATCGACTTCTACTCTGGTTCGGGCCTTGGAGACGCCGATCGACGAACCCATATTGGCGGGTTTGATGAAACAAGGCAGCCCGAGATCATCGATGACAGCGGTGACAGTCGCCGCTGAAAGACGTGATTCGTGGAGGGCGCAGTAGCGCGGCTGCGGGATACCGCTGGCCCCCAGGATCACCTTGGCCAGTGCCTTGTCCATGGAGATGGCTGACCCGAGAACTCCTGATCCCACATAGGCAAGATCCACTAGTTCGAGGAGTCCTTGGAGAGTGCCATCCTCTCCTTGGGGTCCATGCAGTAATGGGAGAACCACCACGGGTAGACCGGCGGCTTGGACCGCGCTCAAGACCATAGAGGCCGATACCGGCAGTCCTTGTGCGGTCAAAGAGTCGGGGATGTGGTCTGGCCCCAAGGACAATTCAGTCATCACCGACTCGGCCAAATGCCAGGTCCCCGAGCGGTCGATACCAATGACCGTCACGGTGTAGCGGGCGAGATCGAGGGCGCGCAAGACGTGGGCGGCAGTCACGCAACTGACGTCATGTTCTGCCGATCGCCCCCCAAAGAGCACGACGACATGGATCGGATCGTTGGCGCCGATATCGGCGTCAATTCCATCCTGAGACGATGAACGTGGGGTCGCGTGAGTCGACGATTCCGGCACGAGGGAACCATATCGGCCAAGTTGGGGCGGTATCAGTCATTCGCTCACTGGGCGCGACAACTACGCTCAGGTGATATGGCTGCACAACCAGTAGTGGATGGCAAATCGGGTTCCGAACCCGGGTTCCTGACTCACCACGCATTGCGCATTAAGGGATTCGCTCCAACGGAAATGCTGGTCGACATGGTGTTGCTCGAATTCCCGGTGGTGGAAGGGAAGCTGCACGATATGGCTTCGAGCGGTTTGGCAGTGTTTCGCGAGGCGCGATCACTTTGGCAACTCACACCAGACGGACGCCAGGCCCACCTCGAAGAGTTGGCCCGAGACGTACAAAAATTCGATTTAGAGGCCGTGAAGCCCCACTATCTATCGTTCTTGGAAATCAATGATGCGTTCAAAACCTTGTGTGGTGATTGGCAGTTGCGCGAGGGCGCGCCGAATGACCACACCGATGCGAAATACGATCGCGCAGTGATCGATCGCCTCCAAAGACTTCACGAGCAAACGCAACCAGTGGTCTCGAAGATGGCTGACCAGGTGCCGCGGTTGAGGCCTTATGGGATTCGCCTTGAACAGGCAGTCACTCACGTTGACCAGGGGATGGTCACGATGTTCACTGGAGTCATGTGTGGTTCATTCCACGATATTTGGATGGAACTTCACGAGGATCTGATTCTGACCCAAGGAATTAATCGTGCCGCAGAGGGGTCCTTCTAATGGCTCGATTCGGGCGCGTGGTGACCGCAATGGTGACTCCTTTCGATGCCCAGGGAGAACTCGATCTCGACGGTGCTCAACGTTTGGCGCGTTGGTTACAAGACCATGGCAACGATGGCCTGGTCGTGGCTGGCACTACCGGAGAAGCTCCGGTTTTGACTGACCGGGAACGTCTGGATCTTTTTGCCGCAGTTGTCGAGGCGGTCACTATTCCCGTCATAGCCGGAACTGGAACGAATGACACGCTCCATTCCATTCACATGACGCAGCAAGCCACCAAGCTAGGCGTGGCTGGATTATTGGTGGTGACGCCCTATTACAACCGGCCACCGCAGTCTGGTATCTACGGTCATATTCAAGCGGTAGCCGAAAGTTCACCGCTTCCCGTCGTGGTGTACGACATCCCCGTTCGAGCCGGGCGTAAAATTGCCACCTCCACCTTGGTGAAATTGTCTCGTGAGGTGAACAACGTCGTAGCCCTCAAAGACGCAGCCGGCAATCCGGGAGAGACCGCCAACGTCATCGCCCAAGCACCCCAAGGTTTCGAGGTGTACAGCGGTGATGATGGCCTGACTTTGCCACTACTCGCGGTGGGCGCAGTTGGAGTGATTGGGGTGGCGACTCATTGGTCGGCACCTGAACACCAGGCGATGTTCGATTACTGGGCTGTCGGTGACACTGCAGGGGCTCGGCGAGTCAATCAAACTCTTTTGCCGAGTTTTGCCTATGAAACCGGGGACGAATCGCCGAATCCCATTCCGAGCAAGGTGATGATGAACCATCTTGGATTAGAAGTTGGCCAGTGCCGCCTGCCGATGGGACCACCAGCGGATTTTGTGGCGAAGAGAGCCCGAGAAGTTTGGTCCGAACTTGAAGCGGCGAGAGCCGCGGGCCTGTAATGACTCATGACGTGACGAGCGCTCCCGTTCGTATCGCATTTCTCGGTGGTCTTGGCGAAATCGGTCGCAACTGCATGGTGATCGAACAGGAAGACAAACTTCTGCTCATCGACTGCGGGTTGATGTTCCCCGATGCCGATATGCATGGCATTGACTTGGTCTTACCCGATTTCACCTGGTTGCGAGAGAATGCTGATCGTGTGGTGGGGTGCGTGGCTACTCATGGTCACGAAGATCATGTCGGTGGTCTGCAGTACTTGCTTCGAGATCTCAGTTTTCCGGTGTATGGATCCGCAGTGACCTTGGGTTTGGCCCGCTCGCGAATCGAAGAAGCAGGACTCCTGAGCCGCACCGAACTGATCCAAGTGGATGATGGCGAGCGTTTGAAAATTGGTCCCTTCGATGTCGA
>JBEIGJ010000141.1:0-5168 GCA_040381935.1 Acidimicrobiaceae bacterium
CGCATCATTTTGAAATCTGCCGTTGCTTCGCCAGCCGAAGCACCTCGGGCCCGCAGTCAGAGCAACGGTCCAAATGGTCCGTGGTTCGTCGCCGCATTGAACCGTCCGGTCGATGGGCGCCAGGTGGCAACCACTCTCGATGCCACTGCCCAAGTCATTGGCGGTCTCGAAGCCTTCAGCGATGCTGCTTTGACTGCTGCTATCGGCGAAACACCATGGCTCGGCACGGCCCGCAAACTTGAAATCGAAAATCCGGCGCAAGCGCTTTCTATTACTGTGGTTGTCCGCCTACCGGGGGACATCAAAAAGACCACCGGAACTGAATCCGGTGGAGGAGTCGTCTGGTCGGTTCCCACGGATGGCACCGCTCAATCGGTGGTCATAGGAACCGTCGCAACCCGCGTCGACGGAGGTTTTTGGCCGTTAGTCGCCAAGATCACCGGCACTCTTTTGGGCCTGTGGCTGATCGTGATGGGTCTGCTCATCCTGTTTGTGATTTATGCCCGGCGTCATCGCAGTCGACGACTTCCGAATCGACGTCCGGTATCAGCAACCACGGGCTCCCATACCCGCCCCACCCACCGCGCCACACCGGATCTCTAGAGTCGGTATATGGCTCGGCTTCGTCTCGTCTACAACTGCTCGGATTGCGGAGCCTCTTTTCCCAAATGGGCTGGGCGTTGCTCCTCATGTGGGGCGTGGAACAGCCTGGTCGAAGACGTCGAAGATCCCCGAGGCGATGTCTCGTCATTGGCTGCCGGAGTGGCACTCATCCCCGCAGGTACTGCTCAACGCATCGGTGATGTCGACATCACCCACGGAGCTCCGAACCCCACCGGTATCGACGAACTGGACCGAGTTCTTGGCGGCGGTCTCGTGCCGGGATCGGTCACTCTTCTCGGTGGCGAACCCGGTATCGGCAAGAGCACTC
This sequence comes from Acidimicrobiaceae bacterium, assembly GCA_040381935.1. Classification (GTDB taxonomy): domain Bacteria; phylum Actinomycetota; class Acidimicrobiia; order Acidimicrobiales; family Ilumatobacteraceae; genus Casp-actino8. The sequence goes on from JBEIGJ010000141.1 coordinate 932, forward strand.
TGTTGTTACAAGCGCTAGCGGCTTGGAAAGGTCGCACGCTGTACGTCTCAGCCGAAGAGAGCGCCCAACAGGTTCGGTTACGGGCCGAACGACTCGAAGCAGTACGGCCCGATCTCTGGCTCTTGGCCGAGACGGTTCTGCCCCACATCATCGCCGCTCTCGATGAACTCTCCCCCGAACTCGTCGTCATCGACAGTATTCAAACTTTGCTCGATCCCAATTTGGGGTCAGCGCCGGGCAGTGTGGTGCAAGTCCGAGGTTGCGCGCATGCTCTGGTGCAAGAAGCCAAGCGCCGCAATATTCCCATGGTGCTTGTTGGTCACGTCACCAAAGATGGCGGACTGGCCGGGCCCCGAGTGCTGGAACATGTCGTCGACACCGTGCTGCAGTTCGAGGGCGAACGTCATCACGCCCTGCGCCTTCTTCGGGCCTCGAAACATCGCTTCGGTCCCACGACCGAACTCGGCTTATTCGAAATGGCCGAAATTGGATTGCGTGGTGTTCCCGATCCGAGTGCTCTGTTTCTTTCAGACCGGCAAACCGGCATCGCCGGCAGTGTGGTGGTTCCCACTCTGGAGGGCCAGCGACCGCTGATGGTCGAGTTGCAAGTTCTCACCAGCGAAGTACGCGGAGACACTCCACCGCGCCGCAGTGCCCAAGGGCTGGATAACAGTCGACTGGCCATGTTGTTAGCAGTACTTGGGCAACGTTTGCGCCAACCAGTGAATACCCACGATGTCTACGCCTCAGTGGTCGGTGGCGTGAAGATCACCGAACCCGGCAGTGATTTGGGATTGTGTCTGGCGGTGCTTTCCGCCTTGTCTCGCGAACCACTGCGACCTGATGTGGTGGCCTTTGGCGAGGTCGGATTGGGTGGCGAAGTGCGCCAGGTTCCCCATGCCTCACGGCGTCTGGCCGAAGCGGCGCGGCTCGGTTTCTCCACCGCCATCGTTCCGGCCAAATCTCCGGCCACGACGGCCGATATCAAGACCATCGGGGTTTCGACGGTACGCGAGGCCATGAAAGCACTTGGTCTTCTCGGGGCTGTCACACCCACCGCGTAGTCTCCAAACATGGAGATTTTGCTCGGAGCACTGCTCGGAATTGTTATTGCTGGTCTTGTCGCGGTCATTCTGCTGCGAAATGGCCGCCGAGCTCCGGATTCCGTTGATCCCGCCGTTGATACCGCAGTTTTGCAAACCGAAGTGAGCCGCACGGTTAGCGAGGCTCTCGCTCAAGCACTGAACGATCTCACCGAGCGAGCCCGCAAGGATCGCGAGGAGTCCCTGCAGTTGGCCACCGATCTCATCACCAAAGCCAGTGCTGAGCAACTGGGAACGAAAACTGAATTGATCAATACCACCGTGAACACGGTCAAGGATCAAGTCAATCACCAACTCGAACTCATCAACACCGCTCTCAACACCTTGCAAACCAAGAGTGCCGCTCAACACCAGAACATGGAAGATGTCGTTAAAGCCCTCACCCAGCGCACCGACAGCCTGCACAACATTCTTTCCAACTCCCAGGCTCGTGGCCAATGGGGAGAGCGACTTGCTGAAGATATGTTGCGCGCCGCGGGATTCATGGAAGGTATCAACTACCACAAGCAGACCATCATCGAAGGAAGTGGTTCCGACGGCGGCGGTCGCCCCGATTACCACTTCGATATGCCGCCTGATCGCGTGCTCTTCATGGATGTCAAGTTTCCCCTCGATAAGTACGTGGAATACGTCCAAGCCACCTCCGATGGCGAGCGCAATCAAGCAAAACAAGCCTTTCTCACCGCAGTGAGCGGACATGTCGCAACTCTGGCCAAACGTGATTACGTCAACAAGTCGACGCAGAACACCATCGACTACGTCTTGATGTTCGTTCCCAATGAGGGCATCAGCGGTTTCGTCCATGAAGTCAGTCCCGAACTGATCGACAAAGCCCTGGAACAAAAGGTCATCTTGTGTTCACCACTGACGCTGTATGCGTTCTTGGTGGTCATCCGTCAGGCAGCTGAGAGTTTCCACACCGAACAGACCGCCGCCGATGTCATGCGCCTCATCAACTTGTTCAATAGGCAGTGGGAGGAGTACACCAAAGCAGTTGGGAAAGTAGCTAAGAGTTTCGAGGCGATGCAGGACGAACTGAATTCCATTTCCGCTGGCGGCACTCGCTACAGAAAGCTCAGCGCGCGCATCAAAGAAATAGAGAAACTGCGCACCAAACAGGGAATTCCTGAACTCCCGGTGGGATCGAACGAACTGGAAAGCGACGACATTTTCGAGGACTGATACTCACCTTCTTCCATGGCTCAGATCTCTCCAAACCTCGACCATTTTGGGACTCGGATCGACATCACCCCAATCATCAGAAGCCAGCGCCCGGCAATAGCCTTGCCACTCCGCACAGAGTGCGGCTTGATCACCGTGACGGGCGTGCAATTCCATGCGGCGAATGACCAGATCCTCGTGACCTGGTATTGCCAATAGGCCTTTAGCTGTCGCTCGATAGATGCCGACCTGCTGGGAAATCCCCGTTCGCTCACTTTGTTCGACATACATGTCCGCCAAGAAAAGAGCGGTTCGGACCACCAACATGGCGTATTCGGATGAGAGTCCCGTCGTATCCCGCCAGAGATACGACGAACCGCTGAAAGGAACGCCACTGACAAGACTCAATCCATATTCAAGGATTTCGACTGCCATTTCCTCGGGACGCTTTCGAGCATGATCCAGACACCAAGCCAGAAGATAGGCATCACTGACCACCCCCGTGTGCAAAGGCATTTCATCTGTCAAAGTCACCCCTAACCATTCTTCGCCCTGGGGAGGTCGTTCGAGAACTGTCAAACTCCGTCGAACATCGGAGGTGATATTGGAAAATGTCGCGTCTTTGATGGCCACACTCCACATCTCCGCTCGAGCACTACTGCGTCTTTGAGATGTGGGATGAAGGGAGAGCCAGATCACCAGTTCTTCACTACGGCGCCTTTCAAAGGCCACAGTTGCTCCAGACACGTGGCGAACATGAGGTGTGCCAAGAATCGAGGCGATGAAAGAGTGTGGGGGAAGAAGTTCTTGCACCGGATCTCGGTTATGGCTCTCATGGCTGGCAACGGCAAGAGTCAGGGCTGAGGGTGTAGGAACGAGGACATCAAGAACATCGAGGTCTTCACGGTTGCAGCGATGGGGTTCGATCACAGTCATTGTTGGATGTAAGAGCCAACGGTCCTGATCCTGAGAGAGACCGAATTCCTCGTGAATTGGTCGTTGTCTGTGAAGAATCGCCGCCGGGGAACTTTGTGATCGTCGATTGCGACCCAAGATGACTACTGGAGTCTCGTCACTATGGAGTTGCTGCGCAAGAAGATCAGCATGCTCCTCATCTGGTGCGACGATTTCCCGACGACCGCGAAGTCCCTGTTCCTCAACACTGATGAATGACACGTGCTCGCTGAAAGGTGACAACGCCAAGGACTGACACATTCCTTGCCAGACATGCTCTGCACCGATTCCTTGACCATGGATGCCAAACACGCCCACCTCTTGCAAATTGACCCACACTTCACCTGCTGCTGTACATCCCACGGGAAGCAGAAGGGGAATAGGAAGGGTCTGTGAACGACTGAGATAAGCCAGATCCTGCAGACTGATGGCGGCCTCCAATCTCCAGATACGCGGTGCATGATGAACCCAAGGTGACCGGGCCAGACGCTCATGGGGGAACTCGACCAAAATTGCCCCCGCTGTCTCCCGCAGAATCATGCGAAATGATGTCGCCTGTAGTCCGATCAAACTGCGAACTGCCAATTCGATACGAACAATGATCAATTCGTCTTCTTCGCGATCAATGGCTGTTTCCCAATGCACACTCGCCTCTGGCGGACTCGACAGACCTTGACGGAGGAGTTCCTTTCGTCTTGTTCGAAGTCGGAAGAGTACGCCACTGGCGACGACAACCGAGACCAAGACCTGAGGCACTGAAAGAGGTTTGTTCTGAAAATCTCTTTCGGTGGTCTCCAACGACTCGCCAATGGCCTGAACCGAAGAGGGCCACACGGACAAGGCCACCGTCGGGCTGATCATCAAAGCCCACAACGCCAACTTCGCTGAACAGCGTCGATGGTGATGAATCGGCCTCCGAAGGAGAACTCTTCCCAATGCCCAAAGGAACCCGAAACATATTCGCAGCCAACTCAACCACACGATGGCAACGGTGAGGACAATCAGTTCGGGAACCGGAA
>JBEIGJ010000142.1:0-5108 GCA_040381935.1 Acidimicrobiaceae bacterium
AACCACCATAAGCACAGGGCTGCCACACCGTGTCCGGTGACGAAGCAAGCCACCAGAACGACTGTCGTAAGAAACCAGTAGCGCAATTGGGCCTTCCCCTCAGCTTTGGTTCCGTCCCTGCTCTCCAACTTCGCGCGCAGAACAGAAGGTAAAAGCACACGCAGAGGTTTGATCAAGGCAAAGAACGGCAAAAAGGCATACAGCATCGTCATGCCATAGAACTTCAGCGGAAGTTCGATCAACCGACCCTCAGTGAAATGATCTGGGTCACGAGTCGGGTCGTTCGTAAATGCGTGGTGGCGCATGTGTCCCGCTCGATGGGCGGTGAATTCGATCCCGGTGGGAATCGATGACAAGCGCCCTATTGCCTCTTCGATTGCCCTGCCGCGTGATGACTTGCCCATGATGTTCTTGTGCGTTGCCTCGTGCAACGGCATGTAGAAAGTCGATGCAAAAAGAGAGTTGAGGATCAGTCCAAGCCAGAGTGGCAAAGTACCTTCGAAGCCAAGAACCAGCACTCCCATCCAGCACACAGCAAACACTATGAACGTGATGATCATTCGGTACTGGATGCCACCCCAGTACCCAGCAGCCACGAGACTCTCAGCCCTCACCTGGTCGTTTCTTGTGAACCGATCGCTTGATGAGGATTCACGTTCGGCCACGGCAACAAGGATGTTCTCGAGGTCTTCCGGTGTAGGTGATTCAAGAGGCATCTTTTCACCCTAACTTCTGGCGTCAAAGGACTCAATGACATCAAGATATGGCCCGAGACCCAATCGATTACCACGCCTGAAATCGGCGACCAAACCTTAACTTGCTCCCGCCGACGCGCATGCCTCGATGTCGACGCGTCGCTTCGAGTATCGGTGTCTCGATTTTGTGACTGAATAGCGACACGCAATCACTGGCTTCGGTAATTGCACGAAATTATTGCATTATTGCAACATGGCATTTGGGCCACAAATGGTGGGACGTAAACCAAAAGCCGAGACACTGGTTTTCTATCTCTTCGAAGAAGTACGAGAAGAAAAAGGACTCAGTCGAACAGAACTCGCATACGGAGCTGATGTCCATGATCAGACGATTGGCTATATCGAACGTAGTGAATACAGCCCGAGGCTTTCGCTTGCGTTAACAATCACCAAGATTCTACGTACCCCTGTGCAAGACATTTTTTCCCTTCAACCATTCACGAAAGAGAAAGCGTCGTTGCCATGAGCTGGTTCCCCAGCTGGGAGGGAATTTTCGTCTCTCTCACTGTCGTGAGCGCAGCGAGACTTGTGTGGATCCTGCATAAGTTTGATGATCATCGCTTCCTTCGCTTCGTTGGTTGGCCAAGACCGTTCGATAGGACAGGAAGGAAGGAATACTTCTGGACGTCGGGGACATCTAGAGCAAGTAGCGCTGAAGTGGAACGAGCTTTGTCACCCCAGCAGGTGGCTTGAGTTTGTCACATAGTCACCTGTCCGGATGGGGAGTCGTTCCGATAATGACGTGGTGAGCAGCACGAGCCTCAGCACGGGTGATCCCCGATGCACCCGATGAACTTCTAGATGAACGTCTGCTCGCAATGCGAAATGCTGCATACCACGAGGCCTATCGCGTCCTAGATGCACTGGTTTCTCCTATCGTGGTCGTTGCAATCGGACTCGACATTTCGATTACGGAATCGACACGAGTATTCGGAGGTTCAGATTGGACATCACTTGCGGTAACGCTTCCCTTTGTTTCTATCTGGGCCGTGTCATCACTGCCCAGTATCGTATTTATCGCTAAGCAATCAACGGACAAATGAAGAACCAAAGGAGATCTCGACATGAGTGCATTCGCTACGATTGCCGCCGTCATCACTGCATTGCTCTGCTCATATGGTTTCTTGTTCCCAGAAAGCCTGACCAGACAAGGTGAATTCGGCCTACGAATCGAGACCCCAATCGCCATGTCCGAGATGAGGGCCACCTACGGGGCCATGTTGGCCATTGCCATAGCAGTGATTGGATCGCAGTCCGAAACTGTCGCCATGGTGCTAGGTATCGCTTGGCTAGGATCTCTCGCTGGGCGTCTTTTGTCGGTCATGGCCGACAAGTCGTGGAGCACCCATGTGGCCGTGAGCGGTGTGGCAGATCTCGTGATGATCATATTCTTGATTCCGCTCGCCTGATTCACCTCGGATCTCCTGAGAGATCTTCTTCAACTAGTCATACCTTTCGCTAAAGCCCTCCAACGGCGTTGTCGCATTCGGTAAAACCACCTGGCATACACCGTGATCAGGCCTGTCATGATCCCAGCGTCGATCTCCACCCGATCTCGATACAGGTAGTGCTGTGGGTCGATCGCAGAAACCCCGGCAGTCACCCAGACTTTTCATTCACTGGGTCGTACTGCAACAGATCGGAGTCCAGGAATACCCGTGGAAGAGTCCTGTGATCAAAGGGCGGCAGGCCGTCATTAGGTTCGGCAACCTTCGCTGAGAGGGACCGATATCGCGAACAGCGTCGATGTCGTACGAGTGCCTTTTCAAACTTGTGAACTGCGTGGTTGTATGACGCGATAACGAGCAACGTTTCACCCCAAATGGATTTCGGCGCCAGGCCAAGGATCTGGCCCATCAGGTAATCAGCGATTTCTTCGGTGTATATGGCTCAAGATTTGCCTTCACTACGTTCCCTCAGGAATCACGAGACCGATACCGACATCGAGTGTTGCCAAACTTAAAAAATCGACACCGAGCGGAACGAGTCGGATAAGCGGCGCTTCAGGTCGGCAGTCGATTCCCCGCGGCCTCCACCGACTTGTGTTTCTTGATTGCGAACACGTCGTTCTATGTGCCCGCTGCTGTCCACACGACGTGTCATGAACTGGGTCGTCCGGCAGCAAATCCAGATCGATGGCTACTCGAAAATCCGTCTTGTGACCTAATGCCGGCTGTTTGAAGACAGTCTTTTCTGTTTGACTTGTCATGTGACTCAACTCGTTCTGGCTACTGGCGCAACTATGCCCAAACCCGACCTCGAATCCCACCTACTTCTTGAGATTCTCAAACGGAGAGGAGTCAGCGCGAAGCTCGTTCCATGGAACAGCGCGTTCGATTGGGCAGCTACTGATCTAGTCGTGATCAGATCACCATGGGACTACTTTGAACGACTCGATGAGTTCTTGCATTGGGCAACGAATGTGGAGTCGGTCACCCGGCTCGCAAACCCGTCAACTGTCGTCAAGTGGAACACGCACAAGAGATATCTTTTAGAGCTTGCGGCTGCCAATGTTGCGATCGTGCCGACACAAATCCTTGCGAAGGGGACCATCGATGTCCCGATCAAGTTTCTTCCAGTAGGAGAGATCGTTGTCAAACCCGCTGTGTCCGTCGGCGCCATTGGCGCACTTCGCACCCGATCAGACGACCCACGTGCTGCAGCCCACATCGTCGAACTCGCTCGAAACGGCGACGTTTTGGTTCAGCCCTTCATCTCATCGGTAGTCGATTCCGGCGAGATCTCGTTGATGTTCGCTGGCGGTCATCTGAGTCATGCGGTTCGAAAAGTACCCGCCCCAGGTGAATACCGGGTACAGGACCACCACGGTGGCACCGTTCACCCGCATCGTGCGACTACCGACGAGATCGCCATTTCCAAGGCGGCTCTTGCCGTTGCTCCGTCTTCAACGACATACGCGCGAGTAGATCTGATATCCACCGACCGAGGCCCGGCCGTGATGGAACTCGAACTGGTTGAGCCCGCTCTATTTCTCGACGCCGATACGCGGGCAGCAGAGAACTTCGTCAACGCATACCTATCCGTGATCGAAGACGGAAGATAAATCGTCTCAGCTCGCTTCAAGTCGGTGACCGCTCACCCACCTGCTCCCACCAGCTAATGCGGCTCGATTTTGAACACGTCGTGGCTCTATCTGTCGCCCATACGTATGTTCACAATCTGGGTTGCACCGCAGCAGATCTGGATCGATGAACACTCGAAAGAGTCGAGGCCTGTGCGAGACTTTCCGCATGGGTGCAACGGGTTACGTCGGAGCTTTCATTTCTATTGCTGCCGGATTACTCGGCCTCATCTGGCCACGACAGATTAGTAGGGCGATCGGGCTTCAGATTCCGGGGCGGCTCGGGACATCTGAGGTGCGCGCGACCTACGGTGGACTTTTCATCGGGGCCGGTATCGCAGTCGCTCTGATCGGAAACAGCGACGCCTCCCTCGTGCTAGGAGCTGCGTGGGCTGGAGCCTTCCTCGCTCGGACAATCTCATTCGTTATCGACAAGTCTCGTGCCAAAGAAAACGTCGCCGGTCTGGTGATCGAAGCCGTTATGGCGATTCTGTTGCTTGCCGCCTGATTCGGGCCCGCCTCAGGTCGGTGATGACCCTCCCATTCCCATAGACAAAACTGAGCGGCTCATTACGAACGCATCGTTACCCGTCCCGGTACCGCCCACACGCAGTCATCTTCTGGTTCGCACTGCAGAAGGTCCGGATCAATGATCACAAGTAGTTGAGTGCTGTGTCCAAAGGGAGGCACGCTACGTCTGGGATAGAAAACTCATTCTGAAGCAAACGCTATTGCGAAGTACGCCGACGTCGGGTGAGAGACTTTTCGAACTTGCGAATCACGTCGTCGTACGAATCGACAAAAAGCGATTCCATGGATACGAACGTCTCATCAGACGGATTCAAGACCTGAATCCAGCCCATCCAGGCATAAATGGGGTGTGGCATCACAACATTGAGTTGAGTGAAGTCGTGGCCGGTCGACACCGCAGTGCCCTTCGCAGGTCGCACAGGACGAGAACCAAAGAGTTGCTTGTAACGCTCGGCCGGCAGTCCGAGAGCAAGCCGATACACCCCAGACCGGTCGAGCTCGGAAGATCGATCGTTCGCCCCATCGTGCTTCTTGATGGTGCAGAAGTAGACACCATTGGCGAGCACTAGGTCAGGGTTGTAGAACAGCGATGTCTCGCCCCAACTTGCTTTTGGTGCCAGACCATCGAACTGACCGGTCAAGCGATTGACAATTTCATCCGGCCTCACGGCTGAGGGCCTACCTTCGCTATATCTACTCAGGAATCACGAGACCGATACCGACACCGAGTGTCGCCAAAC
>JBEIGJ010000143.1:0-5103 GCA_040381935.1 Acidimicrobiaceae bacterium
GGTTTCCAGGGGACGTCTGACGCGCGTAGAAACGGATCGCACGCGACAATGAAATCATCAATGCTCAAAGCCCGGATGTACTCGCCGTTGAATGCCGCCAACTTCTTCAAATCGAAAAATGCCGGCGAGTGACTGACATCTTCCAAGCGGAACTCATCTTGAATCTGCAACCAAGGAACGATTTCGATGTCACCGCGCGGTGCCCAGCCCAGAGTCATCAAGTAGTTCACCATGGCCGCGGCCAAATATCCCTCATCGCGAAACTGCTCGAGGGCCACCTTGTCGCGGCGTTTCGACAACTTCTTGCGTTGTTCGTTCACCAGCACCGGTACATGGGCCCACACCGGCGGCGTGGCACCGAGCGCTTCCCAAATCATCTGCTGTTTGGGCGTATTGGGCAAGTGTTCTTCGGCGCGCACCACATTGGTGACGCGCATGGCCATGTCATCGACCACATTGGCCAACAGAAACATCGGTGAACCGTTACCTCGTAAGAGAACGAAGTCTTCAATGGTTTCGTTGTCGAATTCGACTTCGCCGCGCACTAGGTCGTGAACGACTGTCTTTCCTTCGGGGACACGGAATCGCAAAACGCGCCCCGGACCAGGTTCCAAACCGCGGTCCCGGGAATAGCCGTCGTATCCCGGTTTGCCGGATGCCTTGGCCCGTTCTTGAATCTGCTCCGAGGTGAGATCGCAGTAATAGGCACGACCCGCAGCACATAACTTCAGGGCGGCCTCGATATGCGCCTCGGCGTACTGACTCTGGAAATACGGTCCCTCGAATGTGGGGTCGTAACTATGGATGCCGATCCAGGCCAGCGCATCAATGATGCCCTGGGTCCATTCGGGCTGGTTACGCGCCTCGTCGGTGTCTTCAATACGTAGGACAAAGGTGCCACCGGTTCTTTTGGCCAGAGCCCAGTTGTACAAAGCCGTCCGAGCTCCGCCTACATGAAAGAACCCGGTCGGCGACGGAGCAAAGCGAAAACGAGGGACCGGGACATCAGTCATGCCCCTGTCACGCTACTCCGCACCGCGATCAGCACTAGCGTCACTGGTGTGAGTCGACATTCTTTCACTTCCACCAAAGAAGATCATCCAGGCCACCGCTCAGTTTCGGGTGGATTAGCGCGGGCCGCGGTCTTTGGAGTGAGCGATGGATTGGTCTCGAACGTATCGCTGGTCATCGGCTTCGCAGCCAGTGGTGTGGACTCCACAGTGGTGCGATTGGCCGGCATTGCTGGCGCCATCGCCGGAGCGGCCAGCATGGCGGCCGGTGAATGGGTGTCGGTCTCGGCCCAGAACGAATTGATTTCGCGGGAAATCGAAATCGAGCGACGCGAACTTGAGGTCAATACAGCAGCTGAGACTCTGGAGTTGGCCAAGATCTATGAAAGCCACGGCATCGAGGCCGAACGTGCTGCTCTGGCGGCCGCCGATGTGATGCGCCGACCCGATGTGGCCTTGGGAGTTCACACTCGCGAGGAACTCGGTGTTGATCCCGGTGTCTTGCCTTCGCCCATGGGCGCCGCGGTGCTGTCACTGATCTGTTTTCTCTTCGGCGCCTTGACCCCAGTCATCCCCTGGTACATCGGCTCTGGTGATGGTGCATTGCTGAGCTCGGTTCTGATCGGCGTCGGTTTTGCTGGGGTCGTGGGAGCATTGATCGGGCGATTCGCTGAACGAAATATCTCGTTGAGTGCATTGCGTCAGGTGCTCATATTGTTGGGAGCGTGCGGCGTGACATACCTTGTCGGTCAACTCTTCGATGTCACGGTGAGTTGATATGACGCAACGCAATGTTCTCGGCCACGATCTCGAGCCCTGTTCGATGGAGCCACTGACTGGCTATTACCGCACCGGGTGCTGTGAATCTCGTGGTGATGATCCGGGCATGCACGTGGTCTGCGCCATCATGACCGCTGACTTTCTGACTTTCAGTGCCTCACGGGGGAACGATCTCAGTACTCCCCAACCTCAGTACGGTTTCGTCGGTTTACGGGCCGGTGATCAATGGTGTTTATGTGCTTCGCGCTGGCAAGAGGCCTTCGAAGCCGGAAAAGCACCACAAGTGGTCTTGAAAAGCACTCATCTATCGGCCCTGGAGTTCTGCGATCTGGCCGCTTTGAAGGCCCACGCCGTCGACTGAACCGCCCAATCGACGTCCAGTGCATGTATCGGCCACGGGCGGAAATGAAGCTTCGACTCTGAGAAGAAATGGGCTGGGTAGGTCCTCAGAGAGGACCTACTTTGGGACATTTGTCCTGGTCATGACATTTGTCTCAAACAGTATGGCTATTTATAGTGCTTATAGTTTCTATGAAGGCGGCTCCAACACCTCGACGACGTGCCGATGCCACCCGCAACGACGAACGACTGCTCGATACCGGACTGGAGTTGTTGCGGGAGAAGGGCCCCGATCGTCTGGCGGCTCTCGACCTGGCGCGTCGAGCCGGCCTGACCACCGGAGCGGTATACGCCCGCTACGAAAACAACGAGGAAATCCTGGTGGGCCTTTGGCAAAACCGCCTGGTCGGCCCACTGCGTGAATTCCTGACTCAATCGTTGCAGGTTCTCACCAGTGACGACAGCGACAATGACCCCGTCTTGGCCGCATTACACGAACCATCGATCGCCCTGCTCGCTGCGGTCAGTGTTTTGATTGTGGCCCCGCGCATTACCGAACTGAGTGAAGTCGTCATTCCCGATATGCGGGAAATTCTCTTCGACCTCGGCATCTCCGAAAATCCCGAAGATCTGAGTTCCTCACACAAATTGGTGGCCCTTGGTACAGGGTTGGGATGTCTGTACTTCGCCGCCGCCGACATGTTCAGCAGTGCGGAATGGCCAGAGATTCGCTCCATGCTGGGCTACATCGCTCGTCGCACCACCTTCGACCAGTGGCCGGCAATCACTCCCAGGGCTCCCTTCGACTTCGCAGTCGACACTGGTCAAGAAGTTCGCGACGCGTTCGTCAATGCTGCCGCCCGGGTCATTACCCGCAGTGGAATTGAACGGGCTACCACCCAACGTGTGGCCCGCGCTGCTGGTCTACCTCCAAGTGCACTGTTCGCCGAATATCAGAATCGACAGGCCCTCTTTTCCGACGTTGTCGAGAAATTATTGCGGGTGATGTATCAAGAGCATCGCTTCCGCATCCTGTTTGATGACCACCCGGTACCCGATGTTCCGATGACACCATTGCAAGGATGGGACGACCCCCGACTACAGAGTTATCGCACGGCTATGCACACATCGGTGGCGGAAAGTGCCATGGGACTCCTCGGCGATGTCGGTCACTCTCAACGCCGCATCCGACTCGAATTTCAATTAGCAGCCATTCACAACGAGGAAATTCGTGCTGCTCTTCAACGGATCGATGAGAGCACGATTCTCACAGCTACGGAAATAATGCGCAGAACTTTTGGGTTCCCGTCCATTTTCGGGCCAGGCTCTCGGAAAACCCGAACCATTGCCCAGGGGGCCATGCTTTTGGAAGATGTCTCACACATGTTGGCCGGGCGCGACCTCCGCCCATTTGTCTCTGCGTTCGCAGACTATTCGTGCCTCCAGGCTCTCGGTTTGTCTACAGAGCCGTCATCAGCAGTTCTGAATCACCAGTGATCGCAGGCAACAGGCCGTCAACTGCTGGCAACAGTTGCTCGCAGAAAAAACGCGCCGACGCAATTTTCTCAGCGACTTGAGCATCGGTCAGATCGCCCGCGGCTTGCTGAGCAATGATTGCCGACTCTGCGAGTAGGAACGCACCGGTCAACGTGCTCACCAAACGAAGATAAGGAGTTGCTCCCGAGAGAAGATCCAAAGGATTGCCGGAGTGAGTAGCCAACCACATCGTTGCTTCACGAGCTACACCCAAAGATGTCACCAGTGCTGACTGCACTCCGGCCAGCTCGGGATACTCGCCAAGGCGGTGGCAAAGCGCTTCGATCGAATCCAAATGACGCTTCACTACTTCACCACCGCGCAACCCAAGTTTGCGCCCAACCAAGTCGATGGCCTGAATGCCGTTGGTTCCTTCATAGATGGTGGTGATCCGGGCATCGCGATAGTGCTGGGCTACGCCGGTCTCTTCGACAAATCCCATACCACCGTGAATCTGAATGGCCAGACCCGTCAATTCCACCCCCATGTCGGTTCCCCAACCCTTCGACATTGGAGTGAGCAGGGCTGCGAGATCGGCCGCTGACTCTCTTTCGATGGCGTCTGGATGGTTCTTGGCGACATCGAGACATGCGGCATTCCAATATGTGAGCCGACGTAAGGCTTCCAAGGTGGTCTTCATCGTCAGCAGCATGCGCTTGACATCAGGATGGTCGATAATCGGCGAACTCTCGCCGGCTGGGGCACCGGGAGCGCGGCCCTGGCGTCGGTCCCTGGCGTACTGCAATGACTGCTGATACGCCCGATCACCAAGGGCGAGGCCCTGCAAGCCGACCGATAGTCGCGCCTGATTCATCATGGTGAACATGTATTGCATTCCCCGGTTCTCTTCACCGATCAAGTAGCCGATCGCACCGCCATTGTCGCCGTATGAAAGAACACAGGTGGGGCTGGCGTGGATGCCGAGTTTGTGCTCGACCAACACACAGTTGACATCATTGCGCTGACTGGGTTGGCCATTTTCATCCAGGAGAAATTTCGGGACGATGAAACAAGAGATTCCTTTGGTGCCCGGAGGCGCATCGGGGGTGCGGGCCAAAACCAAGTGCACGATGTTCTCGGCCATATCGTGTTCACCAAAAGAGATATAGATCTTGGTACCGGTAATCGAGTAACTGCCATCCGCATTTCGTACGGCGCGTGTTCTGACTGCACCCACATCACTGCCGGCATCGGGTTCGGTGAGGTTCATCGTTCCCGACCATTGGCCCGTCACCATCTTTGGCAAATACGTGATCTTCTGTTCTTCACTGCCATGGTGAGCAATGGCATCAATGGCTCCCTGCGTGAGCAGTGGACACATGGAAAAAGCCATGTTGGCAGCGGTCATGATCTCTTGAATGGCCAGGCCCACCATCCAAGGAAATCCGCCACCGCCGAATCCGGGTTCGAAAGGCACTGCTCCCCAACCGGCTTCCAC
>JBEIGJ010000144.1:0-5045 GCA_040381935.1 Acidimicrobiaceae bacterium
CCACGACTCGCTCGGTGCCATTGACGATGAAGGTTCCCTTTTCGGTCATCATCGGGAAGTCGCCCATGAACACCAGTTGTTCGCGAATTTCACCGGTTTGACGGTTGGAGAACTTGGCGCGCACCAAAATCGATCGCTGAAAGGTATGGCCCTTTTCGCGACATTCTTCGACGCTGAACTTGGGCTGCGGGAAGAGGTCCTCGTCTTCCGGGTCGTACTCGAGGGTCAAACTCAAGTTGCCATGGAAGTCTTCAATGGGAGAGATATCCCGAAATGTTTCAGCCAATCCCACTTTCAAGAAGTGGTCGAAGCTCTCGCGTTGGATGGCCAACAAATTAGGCAGAGCCAAGACCTCATCGAGATTTGCAAATGAATAACGCTCGCGGGTGGATGTTCGTGAGGCCACGTAGAACTCCTAAAGGCTGTGATGGCTGTGACTCGCCGACATCAGAAAACTGAGATCGAAGAGTCGTTGGCGGGCGAGGATGGACCCACACAAGTGGGGAAACAACTGGATGAAAACGACGAAGAAGCCCTGTCTGAACTCAGACCTGAATTTGGGGAACGAAAAGGACACAGGCAACCCACGGCAACCAGTGAGACTACCGGCCCCAGACATAGATCATCAACCGCAGCCGACATATCCGCCGGACGGGATACGAACCGAGCCGGTCCGCCTGTCCGACAAGGTAAATCCCCCGACCGGTCTGGGTCAAGCATTTCACCGATATTTGATATTTCCGGTCCCCTGGTGACCTTGCGGTCCTCGACCCCGGACAGGATCCGGAAAGATCAGAGTCCGGCTCCCGCAGGGCGGGGCCGGACTCCGAACGACGTTGTCACCGTGAATAGCCAGTCAAAGGTTCGTACAAGCCCGAAAGCTGATTCGTTCCTTACTTGACTTCGACGGAAGCGCCAGACTCTTCCAACTTGGCCTTGGCCTTGTTGGCATCGTCCTTGCTGACCTTTTCGAGGACGGGCTTGGGAGCACCATCGACGAGGTCCTTGGCTTCTTTGAGGCCGAGGTTGGTGAGCTCGCGCACCACCTTGATGACCTGAATCTTCTGAGCGCCGGCATCGGTCAGCACCACATCGAATTCATCTTGCTCCTCAGCAGCAGCAACCGGGGCGGCAGCGCCGGCGGCGGCCACGGCCACTGGGGCGGCAGCGGTCACGCCGAACTTCTCTTCGAATGCATCGAGCAATTCCTTGAGTTCGATGACGGTCAGGGCGGCAATGCCGTCCAAAATCTCTTCTTTAGAAAGAGCCATTTCTTTATCTCCTTGATTCTGCCTGGCTCCCCAGGCTGGTGAAAATTGATGTTTTGTGTTCTTTTGTGGGCTTCGACCGAGGTTCATCACCTGATCGGTTCGAGCCAAAATGCATGACGGGCCTTAGGCGGCTTTTTGCTCCACCAGAGCCTTGAGTCCGTAGGCGAAGTTGCGTGGCAGAGCCTGCAACAGACCGGCGGTCTTGACCAGCGGAGCCTGCAACGCACCAGCGAACTGGGCCAGCAGAACCTCGCGTGGTGGCAGATCAGCGAGTGCCTCGACATCCTTGGTTGACAGCAATGTGCCTCCAAGGGTTCCACCCTTGATCACCAACAAAGCGTTGGTTTTGGCAAATTCCCGCAAAACCTTGGCTGTTGCTGCGGCGTCGCCTTTGACAAAGGTCAAAGAACTCGGTCCGATTAGCAACTCAGCGAGATCGGCGATACCGGCACTCTGAGCAGCCAACCGCGCCAACGTGTTCTTGTACACCTTGAGTTCGGCATCGACGCCCCGCAATGCGGTGCGCAGATTGGCCAAATTACCCACGGTGAGACCGCGATACTCGGTCACAAAGACCACCTCGACGGCCGACATTTTCGCCGCGATCTCTTCGACCTTGGCCACATTTTCCGGACGGGGATTGTCCATGAAGTTTTCCTCCTTTCGCTTCAACTCGGGGCCCGCAGATACGAACACCACGAGGAGCAAAAGGACTCCGTGCGGTTTTCGCCTCGGTTGGCAGGGAGAACCCTCTTAGCCACCCTTGGGTGGACCGACTGTCTCTGGCAAGCACTATGTGTAGAACTATGTATAGAAATTTATAGAAACGTAGAGAAATCGAAACGCTGAGAGCAACCTATCGGCAGGTTTGCTGCCGTCAGACAATCTCGGGACGGAGGCGGTTGAGGTCGACTTTGACTCCCGGACCCATGGTCGAAGACACGGTGATCTTGCGGATATAACGACCTTTGGCCGAGGCGGGTTTGGCGCGCTGGATTTCATCCAGAACTGCCCGGAAGTTCGCTTCCAGGGCTTCGGGAGTGAAACTCACCTTGCCCAGTTGGACGTGTACGTTGCCGTAGCGGTCGGTGCGGTATTCCACCTTGCCACCTTTGAACTCGCCCACAGCCTTGCCGACGTCCTGGGTCACCGTTCCGGTCTTGGGGTTGGGCATCAAACCGCGCGGGCCCAAAAGACGGCCAATACGGCCCACGAGGGGCATCATGTCGGGAGTGGCAATCGCCAAATCGAAGTTGAACACGCCCTTTTCCACTTCGGCCGCCAAGTCATCGGCTCCCACGATGTCGGCGCCGGCCTTACGCGCCTCTTCGGCCGCTTCACCCGTAGCAAAAACCGCCACCCGCAAGTTCTTACCCGTACCTGAGGGCAAGGCCACGGTTCCGCGGACTGCCTGCTCGGCTTTGCGGGGATCGACTCCCAATCGATAGGCCACTTCAACGGTTTCGTCGAACTTGGCTGAGGCCACGCTCTTGACCAGGTTCAGTGCTTCGATGGGGCTGAAGACCTGATCTCGGTCGTAGCGCTTGATGGCGTCGGCGTATTTCTTTCCGGACATGATTGTCTCCCTCTTCCTGCTTCCACAGGATCTCGAGCCGGCCGGTTGAGGTTGCTCCGGTCCAGGCTTTGGTGCCGACGAAAATCGTCAGCGGTTCTGGTCTGATATTTCTTAATGACTGATCTCGTGCTGAGTCTGCCGATCTCAGCGAGGGATCAGGTTACCTTGAGGCCCATCGATCGGGCAGTGCCGCGCACTTGTTGCTTGGCTGCTTCCAGATCGAAGGCGTTGAGGTCCGGCATCTTGATCTTGGCCACTTCTTCGATATCGGCCTCGGTCACCGATCCCACCACGGTCTTGCCCGGCGTCTGGCTTCCCTTGTCCAGGCCAGCCTTTTGACGCAGCAGCACCGGGGTCGGAGGAGTCTTCAAGATGAAGGTGAAAGAGCGGTCTTCGAAGATCGAGATCTCGACCGGGATGATGGTTCCTACCTGGCTTTCCGTGGCGGCGTTGTACGCCTTCACGAAATCCATGATGGCCACACCGTGCGGTCCAAGAGCGGTACCGACTGGTGGTGCGGGCGTGGCCTTACCGGCCGGAATCTGGATCTTGACGATCGCGGTAACTTTTTTCTTCGCCATCTGGCGTTTCCCTTCGTAGTACGTCTCGTGAAATGTTTAGAGCTTGGCGACCTGGCTGAAGTCCATCTCCACCATGGTCTCGCGACCAAAGATATTGACCAGAACCTTCAACTTCATGTGGTCGGCATTGATTTCTGCCACTTGGCCCGAGAAATCAGCAAACGGACCTTCTTTGACCCGAACACTTTCGCCAACTTCGTATTCCAACTTCGGCTTGCGACGGGCAACGGCCTCTTGGCCATCGCCCTTGGCCGCCAAGAAGGTCTCCACTTCGCGGCGGGACAAGGGTGTGGGCTTTTGGCCTTTTTGGCTCTGGCCCACAAAACCGGTGATGCCGGGCGTATTACGCACGCAGTACCAACTCTCGTCGTTCATATTGCAACGCACCAAGAGGTACCCCGGGAAGACCTTTTTCTGCACGGTCTGTCGGCGCCCGCCTTTGAACTCGACGACATCTTCCATCGGAACCTTGATCTCGAAGATCTGGTCTTCCATGTTCATCGACTGAATACGAGCCTCAAGGTTTGCCTGAACCTTCTTTTCGTAACCGGCTTGGGTGTGCACCACGAACCACTGGCCCGGCTTGTTCCACGGCGAGACTTCGATGACCTCTTCGTCAAGGTCGTCGTCAGCGTTCTCTCCAGCAATCGTCTCTTGATCGCGTAAGTCGATGACCTCGGGGGTCATTTCATCTTCGCTCGAGGTCTGGCTCTCGTCTGTCATGTTCATAGAGTTCTCGTCAGTCATCAGTTCGGGTGTCATCAGTTCTCGTAGAGCCAGTCGGTGAAAATGCCGAACACCGTGTCGGCTCCACCAATGATCGCCGTGAAAAAGACGATTGTGGCCAACACCACGAGCGAATAGCGGCGAATCTCTGGCCACTTGGGCCAGGCCACCTTGTTCATCTCTTCGCGAACCTCGCGTAGATACTGAGCAGGACTGGTGCGGTCGTCACGAGTGCGAGTGGCGCGCGGCTGACGGGTGGGATTGCCCTTTTCGTCGAGGGCTCCCGTCTTTTTCAAGTGACGCTTCTGTTCTCTGTTCAGATCCATCGCCATGTTGCTCGCCTGTCTCTTCTCTTGTCGATCTTCGATGAAATTGCTGATCTATCTCGGGTGGTCCAACGTAGCTAGTGCGATTGAGCAGGGCAGGAGGGACTCGAACCCCCGACCCTCGGTTTTGGAGACCGATGCTCTACCAACTGAGCTACTGCCCTCAGTCGCACTATGTTGCTGACTTCACATCGGTCACTCCACCATGAATAGCGTCAGCGAGTTTCCTTGTGGGGGGTGTGCTTGCGATCGTGACTGCAGTACTTGCTCATTTCCATACGCTCACGATCGTTGATCTTGCTTTTGATCGTGATGTAGTTACGGCGCTTGCACTCTGTGCACTCGAGGGTGATTTTCACCCGTTTGTCATTTCTTGGCATTTCAAACTCCGATCAATGCGAATCAAAACCCGGTGGATTCACCGGGTCACTTCAGGATCTTTGTGACACGACCAGCGCCCACAGTCCGGCCACCCTCACGAATAGCGAACCGCAAACCCTCATCCATAGCAATCGGCTTACCCAACTCCACCGTCATCGTCACATTGTCACCAGGCATCACCATC
>JBEIGJ010000145.1:0-5038 GCA_040381935.1 Acidimicrobiaceae bacterium
AGCCCGTGGACCGAAAACCGATGTATGCGAGTGGTTCTATGTTGGGGATGTGGCCACCAAACCGGCCTTCGCCCACGACTACGTCGCCGAGGCTGCTGCCAGCCAAGCGCATGAGCCGGAGATAACGGCTTGGGGACCAGACTTGCTATACATCATGTATACCTCGGGGACGACGGGTCTACCCAAGGGCGTCATGCATTCTCATGACACGCAGTTGTGGGCACTGATCTCGGTCAACGTAACGAGTGATTTCGCCCACGGTGACCGCTACATCAACCCAATGCCGATGTTCCATGTCGGTGCCCTCACACCGGCATTGGTGGCGGCTTACAAAGGAGTCGCGCATATTTTGATGCGGGCTTTCGATCCGGTGAAGGCCTGGGAGTTGATCGATGCCGAAAAGATCACCAACGGCCTCATGGTGCCGGCGATGTTGAACTTCATGCGCCAGACGTACGATCCCTCGAAATACACGCACGAAAATTTGCGTTGGATCTTGGCTGGTGCGGCACCGGTGCCTGTTCCCTTGATTGAGGCCTACACCGCTATGAATATTCAAATTCACCAGGTCTACGGACTGACCGAAACGTGCGGACCAGCCTGTCTGACTTCACCAGAGGATGCGATTCGCAAGGCTGGCTCAACCGGGAAATCCTTCATGCACAATGATGTTCGGGTCGTGCGAGGGGACGGCAGCGATTGTGATCCCCACGAGCCGGGAGAAGTGTTGGTGTCGGGTGATCATCTGATGCTTGGTTATTGGAATCGACCAGAGGCCACCGCCGAGGCTTTGAAAGATGGCTGGTTGCACACTGGCGATGTGGCCATTATGGATGAAGAGGGGTTCATCTACATCCAAGACAGGATCAAAGACATGATCATCTCTGGTGGTGAAAACGTCTATCCAGCGGAAATCGAAAACGTCATCACGAGTTGCCCGGGAGTATCTGAAGTCGCCGTCATCGGTATTCCATCTCAGAAGTGGGGTGAGTCTCCGTTGGCGATCGTGGTCAAGAGCGATGACGCACTCACCGAAGATGACGTGATTAAGTTTTGTGAGGGCAAGTTGGCACGCTTCAAACAGCCGGTAGCGGCCCGTTTCGTGGATGTCATCCCTCGGAATCCCTCGGGTAAAGCTCTGAAGAAAGATTTGCGAGTGCAGTTCAGCGATGTCGTTGGACCGTGATCGGTCGATCTTCGTCGCATCCATCGATGCATTGGAATCGTGTCAACTGTGAACCGACGTTCACTTCGATATCAGACTTCGACGCTGGTCAGATCGGGACCGATGACGACGGTCCCAGAGAAGTGTTCCCGAGCAAGATCTCGCCATCCATCCTCTTGACCGGGCTGAACTGCAGGAACGCAGTGGGTCAGGACCAGAGTCTTCACTCCGTTGCGTTGCGCAGTTTGGCCCGCCTGTTCGACTGAGCTGTGGTAATCGAGAATGTCGAGCAATCGTTGGCTATTGGGAAGCATGCTGGCGAGTTGTTCGACCAGATCGGGTCGGATCACGGTCTGGACGTAAATGTCAGCGTTGTGGCATAGATCGTCGAGTCCGCTGCACGGCACAGTGTCCCCAGCGATAGCCGCCACTGCGCCGGCATGCATCAGTCGGAATCCGATACTGGGTTCCACCGGTCGGTGGTCAGTACCGTGCACTGAAACCTCGATCTCACCAATCTGGAAGCGATCGCCGTCGGCAAGTTCGGTGACATTCACGGTCATCGGGCCGAGTCCCCGAAGGTCGTCATGATGGGCTAGTCGATACGACTGATCAGGTCCGAGCATGGCGAGTAAAGCGTCCACCATGGATTGGGTACCGGGCGGCCCCCAGATCTGGAGGGGTTGATTTATCGGCATCATGATCCAACGGGTAGTGATCAGATCGTTGAGGTCGGTCAGGTGATCACTGTGCAAGTGGGTGAGCAGGATGTGTTGAACCATGCCCGGCAATACGCCAGCCGCCAGCAGGCGCATCAGAGCAGCGCGACCGCAATCGACCATCACATGGTGTCCTCCGGCCTGCACGAGCGTGCACGGACCGGCACGATTTGGGTCGGGAAGGGGACTACCGGTTCCGAGCAGAGTGATCTTCATCTCTGCATTATGTCAGAACTACCGACAATAGTTTTCGATCGCCACCGACTTGGGGCGGTCCGTCGTCAGTCGGTCGGATCAGCGGCCAGGGCGTCGATGAGGGTATTCCAGGCCAAAGTGGCGCATTTGATCCGCACGGGGAACTTCACCACGCCTTGCAGCGCCTCGAGGTCCCCGAGTTTGATTTCCGGTCCTGCCGTTTCAGATTCTTCTTCGATGGACATCATCACCTTGAAGCGGTGAACCAGGGCGCGCACGTCGCCCAAGGACTTGCCCTTAATCGCTTGGCTCATCATCGAAGCCGAGCTCTGCGAGATACTGCAGCCTTGGCCTGAAACTTTGATGTCCTCGATCACATCGCCATTGACCTGGATGTAAATAGTGATTTCATCACCGCAGAGAGGATTATGACCCTGCGCATATTGGGCCGGGGGGCAGGGGAGCTCACCGCGATTACGCGGAGTTCGGTAGTGGTCGAGGATGATCTCGCGATAAAGGTCTTCGAGGCCGGGCATGACAATTCCTCTCGTATCAGAATCCGAAGATATCGCTGGTGCTCTCGAGTGCATCAGCGAGGGCGACGGTGTCGCTTTCGTCGTTGTACAGGTAAAAACTGGCCCGTACCGTGGCATTGGCACCAAGCAACTTCATTAAGGGCTTGGCGCAATGGTGGCCGGCGCGAACACAGACATTCTTTTCGTCCAAGAACTGACTGATGTCGTGAGGATGCAGGTCACGAAAAGCAAAACTGAGAACGGCTCCTCGATGTTCGACATTGCGCGGTCCATGAATGGTGATATCGGAACCGAAACGTTCGGTCAAAGTCGAGATGGCCTGCTCGGTGAGTGTCATTTCGTGTTGTCGAATATGGGCCATTCCAATTGCTTCCAAATAGTCCACCGCAGCACCAAGGCCGATGGCTTCAACAATGGGGGGTGTTCCCGCTTCAAACTTTGCTGGTAGATCAGCGCAGGTGAACCCGTCGAGACGAACATCAGCGATCATGTTGCCACCACCAAGAAAAGGTGGCATGGCATCGAGCAGCTCCTCTCGGGCCCACAGCACTCCGATGCCGGTCGGTCCAACCATTTTATGACCACTGAAAGCCACGAAGTCGGCGTCCCACAGCTGCACATCAGTTTTAGCGTGAGGTACGGACTGGCAGGCATCAACGATGGCCAATGCGCCAGCAGAGTGTGCGGCTCGGCACAAGTCGGCAACTGGATTGATGGTGCCTAAGACATTACTCATTGCTGTGAACGAAAAGAGTCGGGCATCCCGCAAGATTTCGTCCAGAGAAGACGTATCGAGATAGCCCTCAGCGGTGAGGGGAACCCATCGCAATACGATGCCTCGTTCAGCGGCCAACATATGCCAGGGAACGATGTTGGCGTGATGCTCCATATGCGTCAGAACCACGACGTCACCGGCTGCAAGATTGTGTCGAGCCCACGTGTGGACGATGAGGTTCAGAGATTCGGTGGCGTTTTTGGTGAAGATGACTTCGTGGACCTTGCGGGCGTTGATGAATCGCGCCACTTTGGCCCGCGCCGCCTCGTATGAATCGGTAGCGGCAGCAGCGAGCCGATAGGCACTGCGGTTGATCGGGCCGTATTCGTAGCGAAGAAACGTGTCCATAGCCGAGATCACCGACCGAGGCTTTTGGGATGTATTCGCCGAATCGAGATAGACCAGACGTTGTCCGTCGATACAACGTTCAAAGATCGGGAAGTCATCCTTCACCGAGGCCCAATCGATAGCGCTGGTATTCACGATCGGAACGACTCGTATCCGGAGACTTCAAGGGTCTCAGCGATTTCCATACCACCACTTTTCACGATGCGCCCATCGATCATGACGTGGATGACATCGGGCCGCAGTTCGTTGAGTAGACGCTGGTAATGGGTGATAAGAACGACGCCCATTGTCGGCCGATCAGCTTTCACCTCGCGAATACCCTGGGCCACGATACGCAATGCATCGATATCGAGACCGGAGTCCGTTTCGTCGAGGATTGCGAGTTCTGGTTCGAGAATTGCCATTTGCATGATTTCGTTGCGCTTTTTCTCTCCACCAGAAAAGCCCTCGTTGAGATAGCGATCAACGAAAGACGAATCCATTCCGAGGCGCTTCATCCAATCCATCGTGGCCAGACGTAACTCCAGCACCGAGAGATCGATGCCTTTGCGGGCGCTCAACGCTTGACGTAGGAATTGAATCACCGAGACGCCGGGAATTTCCTGGGGATATTGGAAACCGAGGAAGATTCCCGCCTTGGCCCGTACATCGGTGGGCCAATCGGTGATGTCATCGCCGTGGTAGAAGATCTGTCCTTGGGAAACTTCGTATTCGGGAGAGGCCAAGAGGGCACTGGCCAGTGTGCTCTTCCCACAACCGTTGGGTCCCATGATGGCGTGTATCTCACCGGCACCCACGCTCAAGTTGAAACCCTTGACGATGTCGGGCCGAGGTGAGCCGGAATCATCGTCGACCGCCGGACGAACGTGCAGATCGGCGATCTGAAACAGAGGGGTGGAAGTGCTCACGGCATCATTCTATGCGGGTCGGAGGATTTGCACTATTGCCGTAGTGATAATTACCGGGCGATGCGGAGGGCCTTCCACAGAGCCCGATAGGACGGATACTCGTAGCCGGGATTCACGTAGCCCGAATCGACCATCATGCGGTGATAGCGGGGGAGGTGGCGAAACGGGACTCCGGCATCCACGTGGTGAGCCAGGTGCCATCCGATGTGAAAGGGAACGAGAAAGAACCGAGCCAGCCAATGCTGTGTCACCGAATGGGTCGTTACGCGGCGATCGCTCGAGGCTTGAAGTCCGCCATGTTCGGCGATGGACCGGAGACGATTGATCACTCGCCAAACAGTGAGATAAGGCGCTACCCAAAACATGGGGTATACCCACCAGTATCCCGAGAT
>JBEIGJ010000146.1:0-5038 GCA_040381935.1 Acidimicrobiaceae bacterium
AAGGGGTTGAGGGACACTCCGGCACGGGGAATCTCCCGTGGCAAGTTCTCCATGTACGTCCCCTACCGCTCACGAGATGCCCGACTTGGCTCTGCGCACCTGGCCTGGCTCTATCTTCGCCAACCCTCATTTGGAGACGACATGTCCTCACAAAATCTGGCTTCACGTGTCGATGAACTCCGACACAGCACCCGCTCCATCTCTCGCCTGACAGCAAGCACGATGAACATCCAAGATGCGGGCATTTCCGACGACGGGGTTTGGGCGATCCCCTTCCTTTGGGCTTGGCGTTGGATACAGCGGCGCAGAATCGAAAGGCGACTACCGGCGGTGGAGTGCAAACTAAACGTGATTGCCGCCTATGCGCGACCAGAGGAAGATCGGCTTCGTCCCTGGCCAGGTCGGGTCTCACGATGTGACCATCGAATCATCTTCCACGAGTCCGGGATCGAGAACGAGATCGACCTCACTGCAGCAACTCTCGAAGCCCTTTGCGATGGGATCGCCTGGATCGATGTTCGGCGTGGCCACGACCGCCAACTGACCCTTGCAATTTATGCACCCGAGGAGCGCATTTTCGATGTACTAGGCGTGCGCTGCCGAGCCGAGGGGTTCTAGCGATTTCCTGGTGTCGAAGGGGGGACTTGAACCCCCACGATCTTACGATCACTAGCCCCTCAAGCTAGCGCGTCTGCCTATTCCGCCACTTCGACGTGGTGTTGGTATGTAGATGACGATTTTACCGGCGTCAGCGGACCATCAAAAAGCCCAGGGCCAGAACCGAAATGATCCACACCAGAGCAAAGATCATGGTGATGCGGTTCAAGTTACGCTCGGCAGCAGCAGATCCGAGACCCGCACCACCGCCACCGCCGAACATGTCGGACAGACCGCCACCCTTGCCACTGTGCATCAAGATGCCCGCCACCATGGCCAGCATCGAGATCACGTTGATCACCACCATGATGTACATCAGAATGTCGCGCACGGTCGCAAATCCTACCTGGGTCAGCCCGGGAAATGGCAGGCCACGGGATGCCCTTGACCCCGATCAAGCAACATCGGTTCTTCCTCGGCACAGAGGGCTTCAGCCCGAGGGCATCGGGTCCGAAACCGGCATCCGGAGGGCGGATCGATGGGTGAAGGAGCATCCCCTTCGAGCATGATACGCCGCCGGTTTCGTTCCACTTGCGGATCGGGTACTGGCACCGCCGACAACAGTGCTTGGGTGTAGGGATGAGCGGCTCGCTCGTACAGCGACTCGGCATCGGCGACTTCCACCAATTTCCCGAGATGCATCACCGCCACCTGGTCGGAGATGTGTCGTACCACCGACAGATCATGAGCGATGAATAAGAAACTCACATCAAGCCGATCCTGCAACTCCTCCAAGAGGTTCACGACTCCAGCTTGGATGCTGACGTCAAGGGCTGACACTGGTTCGTCGAGCACCAGGAACTGAGGATTGCTGGCAAGAGCCCGAGCGATACCGATCCGTTGTCGTTGACCCCCGGAGAACTCGTGCGGAAATCGTTGAGCATGATCGGGTGACAGTCCGACCAACTCCAAGAGTTCCCGCACACGTTCTTGATGATCGATCGGCGACTTTTGCACGACCAATGGCTCAGCGACGGACACACCCACGGTCATCTTCGGATCGAGCGAGGCGTACGGATCCTGGAATACGATCTGCATCTCGCGCCGAATGGACATCAACTCGCGTCGCGGCAGACCAACGAGTTCGGTCCCTGCGAATCGTACCGAGCCCGACGTCGGTTCGATAAGACGCAAAACCGATCGGCCAACCGTGGTCTTCCCTGATCCCAATTCACCAACCAGGCCCAGAGTCCGACCGGGCGCTATAGAAAATGAAACTCCACTCACCGCTTGAACATCGACGGTCCGGCGTCGAAGACCTCGAGACTTCACGACTGGGAACGTTTTGACAAGATCTTTTACTTCGATCAAAGCCTCAGCCACTAGATGCCTCCGATTCCATCAACGAAGCCTTGAAGCAAGCCGACGTACCGGATCCCATCACTTCCAACTGCGGCATCTCTACACCGCAGTGGGCATCAGCAAGACGACAACGAGACGCAAAGGCACATCCCGCGGGTGGACGCAACATGTTCGGCGGTGAACCAGCAATGGGTACCAACGCGGTCTGACCGATTCGCGGTAATGAGCGAAGAAGACCCTCAGTGTACGGGTGTCGAGGACGCGAAAAGATGGCGTCCACACCGTTTTCCTCCACGATGCGGCCGGCGTACATCACCTGGACCCGATCAGCGACCCGCGCAATGACGCCGAGATCATGGGTGATCATTACGATCGTCATGCCCAACTCTTTTTGTAGCGCGTCGATCAATTCAAGGATTTGCGCTTGGACAGTCACGTCAAGCGCCGTGGTCGGTTCATCGGCGATCAGGATGCGCGGATTGTTGGAAACAGCCATAGCAATCATGACCCGCTGGCGCATACCACCCGAGAACTCGTGAGGAAATTGCCGCGACCGATCGGCGGCCTGAGGAATTCCCACCATGTCCAAGAGTTCGACTGCCCGCCGACGGGCTTCTGCTACTCCGAGCGGTTGGTGCGCACGAATCATCTCCACGATTTGATCACCCACTCGGTGTACCGGGTTCAGAGCTGAGAGCGGATCTTGGAAAATCATGGCGATCTGCGATCCCCGGATCGAACGCATCTCCTTGCGGGATGCACCAATCAGGTTCACGTCGCCAACCATCGCCTGCCCAGAAACTCGTGCCGTGCGCGGCAACAGACCGAGCAATGCCAAGAAAGACACCGACTTACCGGCGCCACTCTCACCCACCACCCCCAATGTCTCACCGGCGCGCAAATCGAAATTGATGCCCCTCACTGCCTGGACGATTCCCTTTTGGGTGTGGAACTCGACATGGAGATCACGCACGCTAAGCACGGTCATTTCGAAGACCCTGTCTCGAGTTTCGGATCGAAGGCGTCGCGAAGCCCGTCACCAATGAAGTTGATGCACACCGCTAGGAGAACCAAGAACCCGCATGGAAAGACCACTAACCACCAATTGCCCTGTTTGGCTCCCTGCTGGGACAACTCCACCAGTCGACCGAGCGAGGTCGACTCCTCCCCCGCTTGTGGCCCTAATCCGAAGAAGGACAATGTCGACTCAGCAACGATCGCACCAATGACCGACAAGCTGAGTGCCACCAAGATCGGTCCGACGGAATTGGGGAGCAAGTGGCGCAGGATGATCCGCCTGTTCGAAGCTCCGGCTGCCCGAGAAGCCTCGATGAACTCGCGCTCTTTCAAGGCCATGACCTGCCCACGAACCAGACGCGCCACACCCATCCAACCGAAAAACGCGAAGAGGAAGATCAAGAAACGAATGGATGATTTCTCACCGATGATTCCGGTCAACCAGGGTACGCCACCCATGAACTCACGCAGGAGAATCAGAGAAATCAGAAAGGGGAAGGCGAGAAAAATATCGGTCACTCGCATCACGACATCGTCCAACCGGCCGCCTTTCAGTCCCGAGATGGCTCCGACGGTAGTTCCGATCACTACCGATAGGACTGCAGCGACTGCTCCGATGAACAGAGACGTCCGTACCCCCCAGATGAGTCGGCTGTACATGTCTCGACCGATGTCGTCGGTACCAAACCAGGCAATGGATCGAGGACTCAAATAGATGTTGTTGCCCTCGCGAATTTCTAGGACCTGTTCGTTGATCCCATAGCGAGCAGTGAGAGGAGCAAGAATCACGACTATGCCGATGAATGCCATCACAACCGTGGACACTGCTGCCCCTCGGTGATGCCAGTACCGCCGCCAAGCCATACGCCGTGGCGAAATCATGGACGAATCGAGGCCTTCGACGACATCGATCGAGTAGGTGTTCGCGGTCTCAGTCAAGGCGAATCCTCGGGTCGAGTACGGCATAGAGCAGATCAGCAATGAGATTGAAGATGAGGACGGCAATAACGATGATCACCAGGTACGGCATGAGTAGAGGGAAATCTCCCGTCGTCGAGGCCTTGATGAAATACGCACCCATACCGGGATAGTTGAAAATGTTCTCGGTGATGATGAGTCCACCAAGAAGCGCTCCAAGGTCGATACCGGCGATCGTCACCACCGGAATCAGGGCATTGCGCACACCATGGCGCATGATCACAGAGGATTCAGAAATACCCTTCGAACGAGCAGTTCGCATGTAGTCAGAGGTGGAGACTTCGATCAAAGAGGCGCGCATGTAGCGGCTGTAGGTGGCGATGGTTTGAATGGCTACGACGGATACAGGAAGGATGAGGTGCTTGACCATCAGCACGAGGTCGAAACCTTGATGCCCCGGTGGATAAACCCCTCCGGTCGGCAACCACTTCAAGTTGACGGCGAAGATCAACTGCAGGACAACTCCGGAGACGAATGGTGGAATAGCTCCGAGAAAAAAGGCCCCAGCATTCACCAGGGAATCGAATGCTCCACCTGGTTTGCGAGCGGCCAGGATTCCGAGCGCCATTCCGAAGACGATGCCAAGGACCGCCGAAATACCCGCCAAGCGCAACGTATTGAAGAACGCGTACCGTAATTGGGGATACACCAAGGCACGGCCCTTGATGGAGCGTGGCCAATTGTCGGGACCCTGAACGAAACTCCACAGCCATTCGCGATAGCCGCGGAAATATCCGGAAAAACCTGGGTATAGACCATTGACCTCGATGTACTGCTGGATCTTTTCGCGACTAGCTCGCGGATTAGCTCGCTTATGGGAAGCAACCGGGTTCCAACCGATACGCACCGCAA
This sequence comes from Acidimicrobiaceae bacterium, assembly GCA_040381935.1. Taxonomy (GTDB): domain Bacteria; phylum Actinomycetota; class Acidimicrobiia; order Acidimicrobiales; family Ilumatobacteraceae; genus Casp-actino8. Next base: position 4,807 of record JBEIGJ010000146.1, read on the forward strand.
CGTAGACGACGAAAGTGATCACGATCAGGATCGGCACGATCCACAGAATTCGCTTCAATGCATAGCGAAACATGCCACCCCCAATCTGTTAAGAGAAATGGTTGGGGACGCCCACCACGGGCGTCCCCAACCATTAACGATGTGTGTCCTCAGAGGACGTTGACCGTCGCTTCACCCGTCAGAATGTCCGACGGTTCGAAGGTTTGATCAGCTGTCGTGCGATAGGCACCCG
>JBEIGJ010000147.1:0-5024 GCA_040381935.1 Acidimicrobiaceae bacterium
ATGCAGGGGTCGGCAACGTTGTGGTGACCCTTGGGGCGCGCGGTATTCGTGTTGTTAATCGTGATGGTGAATGGGAGATCCCTCCGTACGCCGTGCGCGCCATTGACACCACCGGTGCTGGTGACGCCGCCTGTGGGGCTTTGGCGGCGGCCTTGGCGACCGGAAGCGACATTGTCACTGCTGCTAGACGGGCCTCGGCCGCTGGAGCACTAGCGGCCACGCGACAAGGGGCCGTGCCGTCACTGCCCTTTCGAGAAGAAATCGACGCCCTTGTGTCATGAGTTCAGGGCGTAGCGGACTGACGTCGAAATGACACTGCTGCCCATCCCTCGACCTCGCACTCTTCAATCATCGCCAAAGGCGCCAATGCAGCCCGCACATGATCGAATTGCCCCATCAGGACTCCGCTAATGATCAGGATTCCGTCTACAGCGAGGAGACGTTGAAAAAAGGGGGCCAGACCGATCAGCACCGGGGCAAGAATATTGGCGGTGATCACCCCGAAGCCATCCGGGTACATCTCGAGTAATTCGTCGATCACCCTGTGATCGATATCTACGACTCTCACCTGCCAACGATCAGCAACGCCGTTGGCTTTGGCATTGTCGGTGGAAACGTTTGCAGCTGCTGGATTGATATCGATTCCGTAGGCAGTGCGCGCTCCCAAAACTAACGATGCGATGCCGAGGATGCCGCTGCCACAACCGATATCGAGCACCGTGATCTGGTGTTGCACGGCTCTTTTCAAAAGATGTAACGAAGCCCGGGTAGTGGGATGGTCGCCGAGACCAAAGGTGGCGCCGGGTTCAATGGTGATCACCGTCGCCTGGGAAGGGTGATCCGCATCATTCGACGCTTGCCAGGCCGGAACGATGACCAGGTCGGCATCAATCATCACTGGTCGAGCAAAGTCTCGCCACGTCTCAGCAATCTCATTGGACATTTCGTGCCAACGGACATGGACGAATCCGCCAGCAAGCACATCGGAAAGAAGGCCAGTGATTCGATTCTCGGCCTCAAGACGATCCTGCCCCACAGTGGTGCGCAGAATCGAACGACCCGCTTCGTCTGGCAACTCCTCGATGGCCATCACACCAAGGGTCCAGAGACGATCGCTGATGATTTCCACCAGCTCTTCTGGGCTGCTGATATCGAGAACCAGTGTCATGAAACGCGTCGAAGGCCGAGCGATACCGCGTCAGGACGACGAGGACGGACTACCGGATTTGACCTCGTCTTCATTCAGTAAACGCAATTCACTGCGATACCGCTGGGCGCGAGCGACATACGAGGCGGCGCCAAGGGCGATATCCGAGGCGCGGGCCCGACCTTGTTTGATGACTGCCGGCGCCCCGACCGCCAGGGCCCCGGATGGGACCTCGGTTCCGTTTAACACCACCGAGTTCGCCCCCACTATTGCCCCTGAGCGGATGATGACCCGATGCATCACGATCGAGCCGTTACCGACAAGGGCATTGTCTTCGATGGTGCAACCCTCCAGGTGGACAATGTGGCCGATCACGCAGTCATTGCCCACGATGGTCGGAAACACGTGGGTGGTATGCAGAACACACCCGTCTTGGATCGACGTTCGTTCCCCAATGATGATGTCGCCATCGTCGCCCCGTAGTACCGCGCCAGGCCAAATGGAGCTACCCGAACCGATCCGCACTGATCCGATGATGACTGCATCGGGATGAATATAGGCATCGGGATGAATGGTGGGATGACGATCTCCGAGAGCGTAAATGGGCACGCAGAAACCTTACCGTCAGGGTTTCGTGGGACGGATTCGAAATGTTCACCCGGAAAACCGAGCCCAGGACTACCGGGTTCGGTTGCGCCCCGTCAGACCCAATGTGCCTGCCGATAGGGTTGGTAGCCATGTCCCGCCGGATCGATATCGAGTTGACGAGCACCCGCACTGATGGCACCTGGACCTGGCGCGCAGCCGGGGCCCGTGAGCCCAAAGGTGTTCTCGATGGCACTGTGTTGCCAGAGGGGACCAAGACTGGTGATGTTCTCAAAGTAGAAGCCGAATTCGATATCGATGGCATCACCATCCTCGGGGTCATCCATGGTCGCGTCAAGGTCGACAAGAAAGAAACCATTGCTCTGGTCGGCAATGACCAACCTTTCGAACCAGTGACCCAGCAGTTGGCCCGTCGTTCTGGTGGCGACCGCAAAGGTCGCCCAGAGCGTCGCCCACGTCCGACTCGCGATGGCGAAGATCGTCCGCGTCGGCCTAGCAGCGAACGTTCGGATCGCCCCGCTTCACGTCAACGGCCCCGTTTTGAAGCCCCACCGGAAGTCCCCCAGCGTCCTCGCCCCAAGCGTTTGAAACCCGGTTCCGTCAATCGCAGAGCGGTTTTGGATGAATTGCCTGCTGATCAGCGTCCCATTGCCGAACTGGCGCTGCACGGCATGCAGACCGTTCGTCAAAAGTTGAAAGAGGCCAACGCCAAACTCGCTGAGCAAGGTCAGCCCACCATGCCTGAACAGAGTGTTTTGCAGATGGCGGAGAACCTTCTCCCCCGGTTGCGAGTTGCCGATTGGTTGGACCGAGCACAAGCAGCCAAGAAGGATCTCGCAGAACTCGATCTCAAAGATCTGCGCAGTGTGGTTGCTGCGGCCAATGATCCGCTCATCGAGCGCGCTGATCAGTGCCGTGAACTCATGACCGAATTACGTCAGGGTTTGACTGCTCGTGCCGATGAGGAGTATCGCCATTGGCTGGAAGATATCGAAGCCGCTCTGGGTGTGGGCCGAATCGTGCGCGCTTTGAAGTTGTCTGGTCAACCTCCTAAAGCAGGAGCGATTTTCCCTGACGCACTCGGTCGCCGACTGAGTGAGGCCACCTCTGCCAGTTTGGTCGCCGATGCTTTGGCTGATCGCTGGATCGCGGTCCTAGAGGCAGTGGCTTTTGCTCCGATTCGCTCGATGGTGAACGTGACTTCCAAGCCCGAAACGCTGACCCCCGATCTTGTCAAGACGATTCAGCGGCTTGGCTCCTTGCTTCCTCAAATTGCCACTGCGCTGGGGGTCGAGGTCGCAGCGTCGACGGCGTCTCCCAAACCACTTCGACCGACGCGGCCCGCGGGTAAGGGCGCTCCGGCCAAGAAGTTGCCACCCCGTCCTCCGGCAGCGGAAAAACCGGTTGCTGCAGTGGCCGATGTTCCGGCTGCTCCGACGGTCAAAGACGCGGAGATTCCGGTCGCTGATGTACCTGCTGCGCCGAACGAATCGGAACAAGAGGTTGCAACACCGGTTGTTGCTGATTCACCGGCCAGCGAGGAATCCACGACTGAGTGAGACCGGCACCGGCGCGTCATCAACTGGTCTCAGAGGCCGCTCTCCCGCTACGGTCGCAGGTATGAGCGACTCAGCATCAGCAACTCCAGCAACGATTGTCACCTATGCCACCGAAGGTCGGATGGGCATCATCACCCTCAACCGTCCTGATGCGCGCAACGCCATCAATGGCGATGTCGCCCGGGGACTTGAGGCAGCGATCGACCAACTGGAAGCTGATGAAGATGTCTGGGTCGGCATTCTCACTGCCAATACCGAGGGCCAAGAGCGGCCGGTCTTTTGTGCGGGAGCAGACCTCAAAGCCATCAATTCGGGTCAGGCCGGCGATCTCAATACTAAGCGCGGCGGTTTTGCCGGGTTCGTCTACCGCGAACGTCGTAAGCCGATCATTGTTGCGGTTGATGGTTTGGCCACCGCAGGGGGATGCGAGATCGTTCTCGCTGCCGACTTGGTCATTGCCACCACTCGTTCATCTTTTGGATTGGCCGAAGTCAAGCGCAACTTGATCGCTGGCGCCGGCGGGCTTTTCCGTCTTCCTCGGGCCATTGGCCAGGCCGCAGCAATGGAGGCCATCCTCACCGGCGAACCGATCCCGGCTCGCCGGGCCTACGAATTGGGTCTGGTATCGCGCGTGGTCGAACCGGGCCAGGCCATGGCTGAGGCGCGTGTATTGGCCTCTCAGATCACGGCAAACGCTCCCCTAGCGGTCTACGCCAGTCGGGCGGTGGTTCTTGCTGCGGCCTACGACAACGACGAGAACCTGAAGAACCTGACCAATACCTTGTTCGCCTCGGTGGTGGGATCCGAAGACACCAAAGAGGGTTTGACGGCCTTCATCGAAAAGCGTGCTCCTCATTGGAAGGGCCGCTAGAGGTCGCGGGCCGTCACAATTTTGCGAGCTTTCATACTGGCGCGTTCGTAAAGGTTTTTCGTTTCCCGGTCTCCTGGTAAGGCGTTGCCTTCGATCGAACGACAAAGGGCTGCTGTAGCGATCTCTGTTGCCAGGGCCAGCAAACCATCGCCACATCCCAATTCACGCGCCAATTCCTCGACATAGACCCGGTCCACGGTGCACACACGACCCCGCCCGAATCGATCTGCGATCTCGTAGGTGAGAAATCCGATGACGGCACCGGCGTATTCCGCGATCAGGGTGTGCGCCACGATGTGCTCGGGGTCGCTCTCAGCTAGAGCCAGATGCTCACAAAGCCATTCCCGTCCGCCGCGTTGGTCCTTCACAATGACTCGAGCCATGGAGTCCATCTCCAGAATCGAGGCCAGGTCACTCGAAGTAGCGATCCGGATGAATGGGCCGTTGTCGGCGTGCTCGGCACTGTCAGGCATCATTTACCGATACGCGGTCGTGTGCTGAATCGACGTCACGATCAGGTGAACAATGGGCACGTGTCATCGCCCACCGGACACATTGGGGCGCCCTTGCGGACAAGTAAGAAGCACTGACTGCACAACCGCTCATCGGCTCGCTTGGGCTGGATGCCATTGTCGGGGTCGCTGCTCAGAGATGTGTCTTCGTCCTCTTCTTCTTCGGCATCTTCGTCATCGTCTTCGCTTCGACCCTTGATCCGTGCATCCAAGATGACACCGAGGTCGGCTTCTACATCGTCTTCGCCGACGAGTTCTTCGTCCTCGTCTTCCTCGTCTTCTTCAGTGGCGTCCTTTTTGCCCTTTTTGGCCTTCTTCTTGGCCACGAC
>JBEIGJ010000148.1:0-4916 GCA_040381935.1 Acidimicrobiaceae bacterium
CATTTAGTTGAGAGTGCTGCGGTCGCCAGACGTGTCGTTGACAGTCCGGTAACCGAACTCTTTACAATCTCAGTGCTTCGCTGATTTCGCTGTGATGCCACACGCCATCGAAACGGTGGGTGATTTTTCCTGCAGTGTCGGTGATCCACAGAACTGGCTCGAAGGTGAGAGCGAGGTCTTGGATGGTCGGTGCCACGACGGTGGCTGCGTCATCGGCGTAGACATCGACGTGTAGAAAGACCACATCGGGGTAGTCGCCGCTGAGATCGATCAAAGCGTCCAAGACTGGAGCGCAGACGGCAGTCTGACAGTGCGCCGGTGTACCCACCAGGAACACGACGCGTTTTCCGGAGGCCAACGCTTGGGCCAAGGTCACGTCGTGAAACGGACACTGCGGAATTCGGGTGCAGATGGTTTCCACTCCCCACGGGTCCTCGGGCGTCGGAGTGGTCAGTGATGGCAATGTCTGGCCAACCCGAGGCACGGGCATGAACTCACCGTCACGAATCTGCAGGGCGGCACCGTCTTGTGGTCCACCATCGATGACGAGCGAGTACACGTTGGGTTCATTCAACGTGGCATTGAAGACCCAAAATGGAGGCGTCCCCGGACCGATCGAGAGCCGTTCCGCCGAAAGATTCTCCGCCACTACCGAGTTGTCGAGATAGTTGATGATTTTGCCGGTGAGAACGGCTGGTCCGGCACCCAATAGTCCGGCATTGTCGGCCAGCGAAATGGGTAGGCGCACGAAACCCGGTGTGAGTTGATCGGGGACCCAGCGTTGCACCAGGGACATCTCGGGACTGATCGGACCATCAGGCGAACTGTCCGTCTTGTTGGTTCCGTCGGTCTCGTCGCCGCCAGCCGCAATATCCCCGCCACTTACGGGAGTTGCTTCGTTGCTCGTCCCACCACAGGCGCTGAGCACCCGACCAAAGGCCAAAGTGCCAAGTCCAATGGTGCTGGCGCGAAGAAGATTGCGGCGTGTGAACATCGTCGATGAAAACCCCGCGTCAGCGAGCCCGTTGGCCGAGTTCGTGGTTGAGTGTCGCATAGTTGAGTGTCTCATGGTTGAGTTTCTCATTGTTGAGTGTCGCATCGGGAAGGACTCGGTCTCGAAGTTCATCTGCTCGCCGGAATTCACCCGGATCACGGTACCGGGATCGATCGGTAACAACCCGGTTTAACCTGTCACGGTGACTATCGACGCTGGCAGTGACTCGACCCTGACTTCGTCTGTGACGTTTTCCGTCAACGGCCAGGTGGTCACCGTGCCAGCCGAAGGGACATTGCTGACTGCGTTGCGCGAGCGACTGCGACGTCATGTGTCTTTGCCGGCGGTCAAAGATGGTTGCGCCCCGCAGGGTCAATGTGGTTGCTGCACGGTCTGGGTTGATGGGGAACCTCGAGTTTCATGTGTGACCCCGGTGGCGCGAGTGAGTGGGCGACAGGTTGTGACTCTCGAGGGCTTGGATGAAAAGGTCCGGGATGATTGGTCTCAGGCTTTGTGTGCCACGGGGGGAAGTCAGTGCGGGTTTTGTACGCCGGGGATCATCATGCGATTGGCGGCGAAGATCCCGGCGACGATCCCGGTGATGAACCCGGCGACGAACCCAGTGACGAACCCGGTGACAAACCCAGATGAATCTCAGAGCGATATTCCTCGCGAATCTTTTCGCGCCCAAGGTGAACACAGTGAAACTGCGTTACGCGAGATCGTGAACTCGGCGTTGCTGGCACATGTCTGTCGCTGTACCGGGTGGCAGACGATTCACGAAGCCGCAGTGATCGTCGCCCGGAAAAACAATCAATTACCTGATGGCGTGATCGATCGTGATCTCGACCGTGATCTCGATCGTGATCTCGACTGGGCTAGTCGGCGCGCGACGATCGAAGGTGGTGCGACCCAAGTGGTGCATCCTCGGGTGGCCCTTGGTGAGGGAGGATTCGCCGATGACCTGGCACCGGCGGGATCACTGGTGGCGGTGCTCTCCCCACAACCGCTTTCCGCACAACTGCTTTCCCCACAACTGCTTTCCCCACAACTGCTGGCACAACACGATCCGTGGGTCGTCGGTGAGGACTCTGCAGCGGCGCGTCGAACCGCGGGAGCCGTGCAGGGTCGTAAGTCGACTGTTCCGGTGTCGTGGCCGGTTGATTTCCCAGTCGATTTCCCGGTTGATTTCACCCGTAGCCGTGAATTCGTTCGGACGTTGCGAACCACCTGGGTGGAACCGGGCTACCTGGAACCCGACGCGGTTTGGTGTGAGCCGGGGGGCGAACCGGTCGGACCGTTGAAGAACGGCGGAGCGTTCGGTGGGAAAATCGTCTCTGAGATCATCGCCGGTGAAACTTTGGGCGCCGTTGCCCGGCGATTGGCTGATCAACATGGACGACCGATGCGGGTTCTGTTGTCTCGCGAAGATGTCGTGCGTTACACGCCGAAGCGTCCGCCGATGGCGCTGGCAGTGCGGTCCGACGGGTCGGGGGTGTTATGGGTAGCCCGCACTCCGGGTGGACGCGACCTGGTGCAACACATCGCGCCTACTTGGGAATATCACGAGGTCGATGTTCCAGGACTTCCGACATCGCTTTCGTTACGAGCGGCGCTGTGGGCAGAGATCGCAGTGATGCGAAGTTCCGTTGACGGGATTGGTGACCTAAACCCGGCCGATCATGATCTCGACTCGCGTCGTATTACTGGTCACAGTGACCATGTTTTCTATACCGATTATGTTCAAGCCCCTAATGGCGCTCAGGCTTGGGCCGGAGTGCATGACCGCGATCTCTATGTTCGGGTCCGGTGCGGTTCGGTTCTCGATGCCACGGTATTGCGTTCATATTGCATCGGTGCGGCTCATATGGCTGTGGGCTGGGTGCGATCAGAGGGAATCGCCGTTGACGATCTCGGTCGTCCACTGGATTTGACTCTGCGGTCCTTTGGCATTCTTCGCGCCGTCGATACACCGTCGATACATATTGAAATTGTCGACGAGCCAGCTTGTGATCCGGTCAATGGCAGTGATGCTGTTTTCGCCGCGGTGGCCGCTGCGGTGTGGCGCCAGGCCGGCTTTCCAACGGCATGGCCTTGTGATCGCGCGTCGGGGGCGAGCACGTCATAAGAGAGCGCGTCACGAGAGAGCGCATGATGCGATCTCTGCCATAGCGCAGACGTAGAGTGCGATTATGGCTACGTCGAAAAACGTCACGAAGAAAGTTTCAGCGCCGGGATCCAAGGCGCCGGTTGGTCCGTACACACCCGTCGTCCGTGCTGGCGACTGGGTCATTGTTTCGGGGCAACTCGGCATTCTCAACGGAGTGCTGGTGCCCGGCGGAGTGTCGGCACAGACCGCCCAGGCGGTGAAGAACCTGAAAGAGCGTCTCAAAGAGGCGGGCGTGACCATCAATGATGTGGCTAAGACGCTGTGCTTCCTCACCGATATGGACACCTTTGCCACGTTCAACGAGGCCTATGTCGAGGGATTCAACGGAGCTCGACCAGCGCGTTCGACGATTGGCGTGGCGGCACTGCCCTTTGGTGGAGCGGTAGAGATCGAGGCCTGGGCCTATAAACCGGTGAAGGCCGCGACCAAGAAGGCTGCGACCAAGAAAGCAGCGACCAAGGTCGCGACCAAGAAAGCTGCGGTGAAGAAAGCCACGTCCAAGAAAGCTGCGACCAAGAAAGCCGCGGTGAAGGTCGCGACCAAGAAAGCCGCGACCAAGAAAGCCCCGGCTAAGTCTTCGCCCCGACGTGGCAAAAAGTAGTCCCGAAGGAACTAGGTTCTAGGCATGGCCGGAGCAATCGTCATCGTTATCGCCCTGTTGACCTTCCCCATTGTGGTTGGTCTGTCCATGGCTGGGTTGGCGGCCCTCCTTGGTCATTTTCTCTGGAAGGACGGCGAGATTCGCCACGAAGGTAGTGAGTTGCTCGATCTCAACACGTGATGAAGCATCACGTGGCATGTGTTCATCGCCCGTGATATCTCGTCACGTGAATATCAGCGGCGCAATCCCGGGAATCTTCTTCAGCCGTGACTGAAATGCACACCCCGGACGAGTCAATGACCCGGCTGGCCAAAATGGCTGTGACCTATGCCTTCGAACGCATTCACCTGGATCCGCCGCCATTGGATGGTCCACGCCGCTATGACGAATTGTGGTCCGAGGTCGGCCAGACCATCACTGCTGAGGGGCTTGGCGCCGATGAAGCGCTGCGGGTGTATATCGATCACTTGGCGCCGACGTGTATCTCAGTCGATCATCCCAAACATCTCTCTTTCGTTCCGGCGGCGCCGAGTGAAGCGGCAGTCATCTTCGACATGGTCGTATCCGCCAATGGCATTTACGGCGGGTCGTGGTTGGAGGCGTCGGGAGCGATTTACGCCGAGAACCAGGCTCTGCGCTGGCTGGCCGATCTGGCTGGTTTGCCCGAGTCGGCTGGTGGCACCTTTGTCAGCGGTGGGACGGCCGGCAATCTCTCGGCGCTGATTGCGGCGCGTCATCGCTGGCGACTTCGAGCGAACGGTCGACATGATCGCACTCGTGGGTTGATGTTGGCATCGAAGGGCGCGCATTCATCGGTAGCCCAAGCTGCACGTGCCATGGACTGTGATGTCATGGATATTCCGGTGGATGAGATGTCAGTAGATGAGTTATCAGTAGCTGAGATGTCGGTAGCTGAGATCTCAGTAGCTGAGAATTCAGGAGATATCGATAGCAACGTTGGTTTGACCGGCCAGCCAGTGACACATAGTCACGGTCAGGGTCATAGTCATAGTCGTGGTCCGGGCCGGGTGATCGGAGACAGTGTGCGTCGGGTCATCAATTCTTTGTCTCCACCGGATCGCGAACGGCTCTTCGCCATCGTGGCCACTGCCGGGACGACCAACCTTGGTGTCGTGGACGAACTCGCAGCC
>JBEIGJ010000149.1:0-4834 GCA_040381935.1 Acidimicrobiaceae bacterium
CCCGATCGCATGAGTTCGACCTTGGAATACGACCAAACCGGCGGCACATCGAGACCCGCAGTGACATTCATCCACTCCACCATCACCGTCCCATTAAAGGAACTGGGATCTGTCGGCTGGCGAACGACAATGCGCGTTCGATAATCAGCAGTGTCATTGACTTCGACGTTCCACTGACCGTCATCGCTGAGTGGTTCCGCCGACGTATACGAATTCGCCGTACCAGAGATGAAGTACTCAGACTCGCTGTAACCAAAAGCCGTCCCATCAAAATTGCCAGTGCCCGCAACCGGTACCCCAAGTCCACCAGTGATTGGACCTTCGAGGATGGCCTCGGGGACGCCATTGAATCCAAGTGGCTCTGGCATATAGGGGGACTCTTCTGGTTCGTCTATTACTGGTTCAGTCGAATCCGTTGAATTGGTCGGAGCAGAGCTATCAATAACTCCAGCATCATCGTCTCCGGAACATGCCGTCATCGTCACTGCAAGTGACAGGACTACCAGAGCCGGAAGTGTTCGTCGACGGGTGCTGCTCATCGTATTTCCCCCATAAGTTCGCGTTGACCGATGCCCTGGTGAATTTTCCAGCCGCTGTTCACCAGCCGCTGGTTTGCCAGTCATTGGCAACCTAGTGGAGCATGAGCCACTACATTCGCATTGGCGCGACCAGACGTCGCATAGAAAGGCTTGAAGATGGACCCAGCCCTCACCGCCGTCACTCGACACGTCGAATACTGGAACAATCAAGATCGATCACAATGGATTGACCTCTTTTCACCACAAATGGTTTTTGAGGACCCGGTCGGTTCACCACCCAAACTGGGTATTGATGCGATTCACAAGAGTTGGGATCGATCATTCACCGCCGATCGTCGCTGGACCTTGTTTCCGGACAAGATCATCTCCGTAGGTACAGAAGCGGCTGTTGTCATGGTCAACAAAGGAAACCTCCAAGGGCGACAGGTCGAGATCACCAGCATCGAAACATTCACCGTCGATCAATCAGGACTGATCGTGCATATTCGATCCTTTTTCAATCAGCCCGAGGATTTTGCACTCAGTTCCTATTTCACCCCCCAACACACCGAATCCTGAAAGGACGACGATGAACGCCCCTGACCTCAATCCAAAACCAGCCTCCGAGCACACTCGACAGCGCAATACCGCGGCCCGTGCCACTTTCGATGCTGCCGACTTCGAACGCGCTCAGCGGGGCTGGATCGCCTCGATCCCCGACGGGCGAGTCGTCAATCAACAAGGTCGCACCGTCTCCAACATCTCCCATTACGCGTTTTTATCCGAGGACGCTCCGGACACGGTGAACCCAAACCTTTGGCGTCATGCCCAGTTGAACGCCCATCATGGACTCTTCGAAGTCGCCGACGGAGTTTGGCAGGTACGCGGCTACGACATCTCCAACATCACCTTTGTGCGCGGTGACAGGGGTTGGATCGTGATTGATCCACTAACGGTTGAACACACGGCACGGGCGGCCTATGAATTGGTGACCCAACATCTCGGAGCCCGGCCGGTGACTGCGGTGATCTATACCCACTCGCACGCCGATCACTTCGGCGGTGTTCTTGGAGTCACTGACGAAAACGAAGTTGCAGCTGGGCGCTGTCGCGTTATCGCTCCCGTCGGATTCCTGCACGAGACCGTGGGCGAGAACGTCATTGCTGGTCCCGTCATGAGTCGACGAGCCTCCTATCAGTTCGGGCCATCTCTGACACCCGGGCCGCGTGGCCACGTTGATTGCGGTCTGGGTAACTCGATTCCTATCGGGCCACCAGGGTTGATCGCTCCAACGGAAGACATCACCCATACCGGTGAGGAATTGGTGATCGATGGGGTGCGCGTCATTTTCCAATTGACTCCGGAAACCGAAGCACCAGCAGAGATGAATTTCTTCTTTCCGGACTCCGGATGGCTGTGCATGGCCGAAAACTGTTCACAGACCATGCACAACTTGGTGCCCATCCGTGGTGCACTGGTGCGCAATAGCCTCAATTGGTCGAAGTACATCAATGAAAGCATCGAGATGTTTGCTGATCGCACCGAGGTCTTGTTCACTTCTCATAACTGGCCCCAGTGGGGGAAAGAAAATGTGCGAGCGTTTCTCGAACTGCAGCGGGACTTGTACCGCTGGATGCATGATCAAACCATGCGTTACGCGAATCTTGGCTTCAACGCCGTGGAAATTGCCGAGACCTTGCGCCTTCCAGAGGAATTTCTGGCCCAAGACCACACCCGCGGCTTTTACGGCGACCTCGTACACAATGCCAAAGCCGTATTCCAGCGTTATCTCAGTTGGTATGACGGAAATCCAGCGAATCTTTTTCGACTCCCGCCCACTGAGGTCGGACAGCGCTACATCAATCTCGCTGGAGGACCCGACCAAGTAATGCAGGTGGCGGAGCAGTCCTTCTCTGCCGGGGACTATCGCTGGGTCGTGGAGCTACTCAATCATTTGATCTTTGCCGACCCAACTCATGAACATGCTCGCTCCCTACAGGCCGACGCCTTCGAACAACTCGGATATCAGGCTGAATCCTCCACTTTCCGCAATGCGTTTCTCACCGGAGCGCGTGAGCTTCGCGAGGGGCCGCCGCGGCCACTGAATCCGATCGGTCGCGGACGAGGTCTACTGAATGCCATGACCATTGAGCAGATTTTTGACACCATGGCGGTTCGACTCAAGTCAGAAAATGTCGGTGGAATCAGCCTCGCGGTGAACTGGACTTTCACCGACCTTCGGGGAACCCCCGATGAGAAATGGGTCTTAGCCCTCTCCCATCGCACTCTCTATGGAGTACCAGGCCGTCATGACTCCGGAGCCGCAGCAACAATCACTGTGGCCCGCACCCTGCTTATTTCCATTATGGCGCAAGAGACCACTTTCCTCGACCAGATTGCTGCCGGCCAGATAATCCTCGATGGTGATGCACAGGCCTTGCTGACAATTTTCGGCAACTTCGAAGTTTTCGACGCCGGATTTGCCCTTGTCGAACCGTGATACTGGAGAACAGTCGCTAACAATGCAGTAGGAACCGGTCATCAGTCGGGCCAGACTTGGCTCATGACTGCCCTTGCCACTCCGCCCCATTTTGATAGCACTTCTGCCAACAGTCTCGTCCATGATCTGAGAGCGACGTTCGATTCTGGAGTGACTCGATCACTTGAGTGGCGCCGCCATCAACTCCAGCAAATGATTCGCATGTTGGAGGAAAACGAGGATCGTTTTTTGGCAGCCCTCAAAACCGATCTCGGCAAACCCGGTATCGAAGGTTTCATCACCGACATTGCCTTCGTGACCGGCGAAATCAAACTGATGCTCAAAAATTTGCGGAAGTGGAACAAGCCACTGCGCGTACCAACTCCCCTCGTCACCAAACCAGCCAAATCACGGCTGATTCCCGAACCTCTCGGCGTGGTCTTGGTCATTGCTCCGTGGAACTATCCCGTGCAGTTGCTCCTGGTCCCGGCTGCTGGTGCTCTTGCCGCCGGAAATACCGTGGCCCTCAAACCGTCTGAGGTTTCCTCAGCTACATCGCACGTCTTAGCAGAACTAGTTCCGGCATATCTCGATACCGCAGCTGTTTCGCTGATCGAAGGAGGAGTCTCGGAAACTACTGCTCTTCTCGAACAGCGTTTCGACCATATTTTCTATACCGGCAATGGAACAGTGGGACGTATCGTCATGGCTGCTGCTGCCCGTCATCTGACCCCGGTCACACTCGAGTTGGGCGGAAAGAGCCCCGTGATCATCGATGAGTCAGCCAACTTGGTCGTAGCGGCGCGGCGCGTTGCCTGGGGAAAGTGGTTGAACGCCGGTCAAACCTGCGTGGCCCCGGACTACGTCTTGATCAAGGACAGCCTGAAACCACAGTTCATCGATGAGTTGGGCAAGGCCATTCGTGATTTTTATGGATCTGATCCTCAGACCAGCGACAGTTTTGGCCGCATTGTCTCTGATCGACATTTCAATCGCTTACGCCATCTGATGACTGGTGGACGAACGGTCATCGGTGGAGATTCCTCATCGGAGGATCGCTATATCTCTCCGACCGTTCTCACTGACGCAGATCTGGATTCACCCTTGATGCAGGAAGAAATCTTCGGTCCGTTACTACCGGTCATTCCCGTGCAATCTGTGAATGAGGCCATCAACTTCATCACCGCGCGTCCTCATCCCTTGGCACTGTACGTCTTTGCCGAACGCAAAGCGGTGGTGAATGAAGTCCTCAGTCGCACCACGGCCGGCGGGGTCACGGTGAACGGCACTCTGATGCATCTCACCAATCCCCACCTTCCTTTCGGCGGCGTCGGCGAAAGTGGCATGGGCGGGTACCACGGCAAAGCCGGTGTGCGTCTTTTCCAGCACCTGAAACCAGTACTCATGCGTGGAACCAGAATCGATCCCTCTTTGGCCTACCCGCCATACACCGAACGCAAGATGAAAATCTTCCGCAAGGTTTTGTAATCAGGCCCCCGGAATTTCGGTTGTCCCACCACTCATGATGTAAGCAATCCACCACTGTGGCGCTTGGTCCAAAAGATTGCCAAGATGTGAATAGTCATGCCAGCGCTGAATGAGCCCATCACGGACTTCCATCACTGACGTAAACGGATGCATGATCACTTCACCAGTGTGAAAATTCCACTCTTCTCGATGTTCGGTGATCACCACATCACCGTCTGCCAGAACAATCCCTGGATAATGCACCATTTTTGCGGTCGGCCCTAAACCAAGTCGCAAGCGATCGGCAATCGCTGGGCCACCAACAACTGGCGGCACCGCGCCGACGTCCATGTACTCGGCTTGGGGGGCA
>JBEIGJ010000150.1:0-4755 GCA_040381935.1 Acidimicrobiaceae bacterium
CTACGAGGGCGCAGTTGATCATTTCGTGGCTGGACTCCACGAAATCGCCGCCTTTAAACCCTGAGTATTCGACGTTGCCGAAAGCGAGTTACTCATGGAACGCGAAACCGGGGAAACGGTTTCCCGTTTCCCCGGCTCCATAGTTTCAGTCAGCTCCCCAAGGAGAGCTCAACGATTCGTCACTTGAGACCGATACTCGAGTCAATGAATTCGTTGGTATAGATGTCTTCAGCCGCCAATTCGGCCGGGACCTTCAAACCAGCATCCCGCATCTGATTGAGGACCTTGTTGGCTCGATCGAAATCGAAGTTACCCAAAGTCGAGTCCGGACCATTGCTGACCAATCCCAATTCTTTCATCGTCTCAGATGAGTACGCGGCCACACCCTCGCTGTACACCCAGAAATCAGCAAACTTTTCAACGGCATCGATAATGATGCCGATGGCCTGTTCACCGTCATTGATGAAGTCAATAGCGGCCTGCTGGACGATGGGAACAAACTTGGTTAGGCAGGCTGAGAGATCTTCTTTGTCGGCAGCGCGGATGGCCAAAGGCGCAGCATAGATCTCAAACCCTGCATCGTGGATCAGCTCGTACGCAACGTCTTTGCCCCAGTCAGTGAACTCGTTCTTGTACTGATACGGCTCGGCTGAAGCGAAGCCCTGCTGGGCCACTTTGCCACCCTCAGAAATGAATCGTGCTGGCGAACCATCGTAGGACGGGTCAATCTGATCCTGACTGACGACACCCTCAGCGACGAATACGTCAAGGTACGAACCTCCGGCGAAAACATTCATCGTGATTCCTGCTTCGCCCAGATCGGCGATGCTTTTCACGTCGGGATACGTCTCAGGATCCCACATGATGATCTGGGGGTTGATTTCCAGCGGAGCGACGACTGCCAAGGTGGGGACAGTTTCGAAGTTGAACGCCGCGTCATCGGTACTGATGTAGCCCATGGTGATGCTGGTGTCAGTCGCCATCGTGGTCGAGACCGGTGAGAACCCGATCGCCGGACCGCCGGTGCGAACTTCGATATCGACTCCGGTGTCATTGCCCTCACTGTCGATGAGGCTTCCCTTGACGGTCTTCTTCT
Organism: Acidimicrobiaceae bacterium; assembly: GCA_040381935.1. Lineage (GTDB taxonomy): Bacteria > Actinomycetota > Acidimicrobiia > Acidimicrobiales > Ilumatobacteraceae > Casp-actino8. The sequence continues at coordinate 1,097 of JBEIGJ010000150.1, forward strand.
CCGTATCCACGGTGTAGTCGGATCCCACCATCTGGTACAGAGCACCATGTTCGGATTCCGGGAACCAGTCGGTTTGAATCACAATCGTGGCCGGACAATCGGCGGCCAAAACACCTTCTCCGCCACTGGCGGCCCCGTCACTGCCACCGTCGTCGCCGCCACAAGCGGCGAGGAGCAAGGCGGCCGCAGTGGCCAAACCAACCCGAGCAAGTCGAGATGCCGATGAACTATTACGTCTAGACATACGTGTCATTCCTCCCCTAGAGAACCCACGGCGTGGGATGACCGAACTGTAGTCCTGAAGGGATCGCTCGTGAACAATTTTTCTCCGCCGTGCGAAGGTTTAACAAACACGAAACCTGGTCTGGGCAGTCTGCTCAGGCGGGATCCTGGAATGGCTCTTCCACTAGGCTTCGCCCAAGGCCCGGGGACGCCAGTCGCTGAGCCGTCGGATCCTGCAAGTCCCTACACGTTTAACCTTGAGAAGAGGCTCTGTGCCGGCGCTGTCCTTTCGCCACATATCAATGAAGTTTCCCGACGGAACTGAAGCGTTATCGGATGTCTCCTTCGACGTCGCCAGCGGTGAGTTCGTCACCATCGTCGGTCCATCGGGATGTGGCAAATCCACTTTGTTGAAAATTGCCTCTGGACTTCTCGACGCCACTGCGGGCACCGTTGAAGTAGATCCCCGCGGTATCGGTTACGTCTTCCAGGATGCAACTCTTTTGCCCTGGCGTACGGTCTGGCGAAATGTGGAGCTGTTAGCTGAATTGCACGGAATCGACAAGGACCAACGAAATACTCTGGTGCGCGAGGCCATTGATCTTGTCGGTCTGACTGGTTTTGAACATCACTACCCGAAATCACTCAGTGGGGGAATGAAAATGCGGGCATCCTTGGCTCGCACCATGACCCTGAAACCTCCGCTATTCCTTTTCGATGAGCCGTTTGGTGCCGTTGACGAGATAACTCGCGAGCGTCTGAACGAGGAAACCTTGAAACTCTTTTCGCAAGAGCGATTTGCGGGACTTTTCATCACCCACTCCATTAGTGAGGCCGTTTTTCTCTCGACCAAGGTCTATGTCATGTCGGCGCGTCCGGGACGTTTGGTGGCCTCTTTCGATGTACCTTTCGATTATCCCCGGCAACCAGATTTTCGATTTGATCCGCGATTTGCCGAAATTTCGGCCAATATCAGCCATGCGCTCCGGGGGGCCCACGAATGAATAGTCGACCTCGACGTCTGAGCCGCCCGTTACGAATGGTGCTCCCACCAGTTGGAACCGGCATCTTGATCCTGGGTATCTGGTACTTCGTCAGTTACGTGATCCTGGATCCAAAGCGTCGGTTTCTCCTGCGCCCACCCCATGAAGTGTGGACCGTGGGTTTCGCTGATGGAGACAACTTTTCGGAGATGATGACCGGTCTCTGGGCCACCAGCAAGACGGCTTTTTGGGGTCTTTTGATTGCCATTCTCTTAGGGTTTCTTCTGGCCATCATCATGAGTCAGGCCAAATTCGTGGAACGGGCAATTTTCCCCTATGCCGTTGTGCTGCAGGCGATTCCCATTCTGGCCATCGTGCCGTTGATTGGCTTCTGGTTCGGCTACGGGTTCATGCCGCGGGTCTTCATCTGCGTCATCATCTCCCTGTTCCCGATCATCGTGAACACCCTTTTCGGCCTTCTCTCAGCGGATTCTGGTATGCACGATCTACTGACTCTGCACCACTCGAGTCGGTGGACTCGGCTGCGCAAACTCATGTTTCCCGCTGCTCTACCGGCGATCTTTGCTGGTTTGCGCATTTCAGCCGGGCTTTCGGTGATTGGCGCCATCGTCGGGGATTTCTACTTCGGCCAGGGGGCTGTAGGCATCGGTCAGTTACTGAAGCGATACGCCGCCCGAATTCAAGGAGAGCAACTACTGGCCGCGGTGATCGTGTCCAGTGCTCTGGGTGTATTGGTCTTCGCCTTCTTTGGCTGGGTGGCTAATCGCGTCGTTGGACGATGGGCCACCGATACTCGGGGAACCTGAACCCACGCTCAGTAGCTCTGCCGTATCTTTTTCAAAGCCGGGAGAATCTCTCGATAAGCCGCCCATACCGATGGGGCTGGAGCCGGTAGATCGTCAGCGATGAGATCGTGCAATTGGGGAAGGCGATAGTACGGAACTGCCGGAAACATGTGGTGCTCCAAGTGGTAATTCATATTCGAATACAGAAAACGAAGAACTGGATTCATCATCACGGTGCGAGTGTTCTCTCGGTGGTCAAAAGTGTCCTCGGCTAGACCGGCATGTTGAGTGATGCCGGTGGCCATCATCAACCATCGTCCATAAAGCGACGGCAGGCCGATGAGCATCAATGGCAGAAATGATTGTTGCCACACACTGACAGCAATGACGCTCACCCAAATCCCAAGATGGACGCGTCCCCAAAAAATGGCCCGTTGATTTTCTCGACTGGGAAGGTACGTCGCCTCCTCGGAAGTCAAATGACCTCGAGCGTTCGAGAGATACTTGAGGAACTCTTTCTTGGCGCTCAGCAAGGCGAAAAATTCGGCCAAAATTTTCCAACGGCTCAAAGGTCGGGGAAAGGCTATTTCGGGGTCGCGGCCAACGATGATGGTCTCGCTGTGATGTCGATTATGACTCCACCGCCATGACACTGGTTCCCGCAGAGCCATGAACGAGGCGACGTGGTAGACGATCTCGTTCATTCGTTTCGAGGCGAACGCTGTTCGGTGACCACACTCGTGCCAACGGGCGTCACAGGCCGAACCATACAGGGTGCCGTACACGAAGGCGGCGGGGATGGTCCACCAGGACAACCAAGTGACGGTGAGCCACACACCCGAGAGGAAAAGAAGTGCCACCCAAACGACAAGATCGATGGCCGCCCGCCGATTGGTGCGAGCCATGAGGGCCAACATGGCGGATCGATCAAGAGGGGAGTGATACCACTCCTGATCGGTCAGACCGCTTGCCAGCGCCTGGGCACCTTGTGCACCGGTGAGGCTGTAATCACGTGGGGTCATCATGAGATCAGTCCTTCTTGCGTCCAGGCCCCATGGCCCGCTATGAACTGTCCAGGATTGTAGAGCCACCCCGCGGTCCACTTCGAAGATGGAACCGATATTGCTCCTTTTTGATCAATTGGTTTGGAATCACCAACTCATTTGGAATCACCAACTCATAATGACTGCCAGATGGCTACTACGTGTCAGCTGGATGACTACGTTTGTTCCATGGTCATCGAATGGCTCACCTTTGAAGTTCCCGTTCACGAGCAAGCAGAGTGGTTGGATCTCGAAGAGAGGGTCTGGAGTCGTTACCTCGAACAGCAGGCGGGGTTCGTGCGTAAGGAAATTTGGATCGATGAAGAGATACCGAACCAGGTGAACGCGGTGATTTGGTGGGAGAGCCTCGAATTATGGAAGACAATCACTCCAGAACAAGTGGCTGAAGTCGATCAAGGAATGGGTTCGGCCTGGAAACCGTGCACGATGAAGGTTTATCAAGTTCGACGACAGTGTTAGACGACATTGTTCGACGACGGTGCTGCCCATCAGTGAGCAACGTCCGGTTCTGGAAAAGCCTTCGGCTCCAGAATTTCGATCGCGCGTTGGATCAGTTCGTCGAGCGGTCGGTGATCAACCAGCGC
>JBEIGJ010000151.1:0-4731 GCA_040381935.1 Acidimicrobiaceae bacterium
GATGCTCCGCATGGGTCGATCCTGGGGCGAAGAAGCATTGTGGAAGGTAGACCTCGCCGACTTGGAAGCCGAGTCGGTAGTACCTCCTGTGCACGCCACCTGGACGGGCGATGAACGAGTCCCGGTGGTTCATGAAGCCATCAGTCGTCGACGTACTATTTCTTTTCGCTATCACGATCGAAATCGCCTTGTTGAACCGTATGGCCTGTTGGCGCAATCGGGTTGGTGGTATTTGGTGGGTCTGGATAGCGATGCTCGAGCGCAACGAACATTTCGGATCGATCGAATTGACGGTGCCGTGCAACCGGGCGAGGAGTTCTCTTTCGCACGACCGGCAGATTTCGATATTCGTCAGGCGTTTCCCCGAGATCCCAAAGAACTTCCGGGTTCCATTGACGTTGGTGCTGACCAGGCAGTAGTTCTCTTCGATGGTGCCGAAGAGCGAACGATTCTCGCCCAACTCGGTGAGGATGCGGTCATTCGACGCCATGAGGATCGTTCACTCGAGGTCCGCGTTCCGTGTGCCAATGTCGTGGCCTTCACCCACTGGGTTCTCGGTTTCATGGAACGGGCCGAAGTTCTCGAGCCACCGGCACTGCGTCAGTATGTCGTGGAGTGGCTCGAGTCGGTGGTCGGGGAGGGACAACGTGGTTGACACTCCCAAGCGCGGTCCACGACCAGTCAATCTTCGCTTGCGCCGACTCTTGGTCATGTTGCCATGGTTGATGGAACGAGGTTCGGTATCAACGCAGGAGATGGCTGATCGCTTTGGTTTGTCGGTGCGCGAGTTGGTGGCCGAACGGACTTTGGCATCTCTTTGTGGGGTGTCTCAGGACCCTCTCGATCTCATTGACCTCTGGGTGGACGAAAACGAAGTTCATGTGGGCGTTCCGAAATACTTCGAACGGCCGTTACGACTGACCTTGCCGGAGGCCTTCAGTCTCGTAGCGTCGGCTTCTCTAGCCCGACAGATTCCTGGATCCGATCCCAGTGGGGCGCTAGCGCGGGCAGTGGACAAGATCGTCTCCGCTACCGGACTCGATGCTGAAAGTTCCGTGGCGGTGGATATCGACGTTCCCCCACTTCTCGAACTCCTGACCCAAGCGGCGAACCGTGCAGTGGTGGTGGAGTTCGACTATTGGACGGTGTCATCGGGGGAAATGCGATTGCGCCGCGTTGTTCCGGTGGAAACATTCCGCGAACAAAATCACTGGTATCTGCGGGCCTTGGACGTCCAAGCTGATGCCGAGCGCTCGTTTCGAGTGGACCGGATGGAGTCGTTGATACTGACCGACTCAGTACAAGAGGTGACTCTTCCGCAAAGGGGAGAGTGGTTCGAAACCTCAGAGGATTCGCGTCCAGTGGTCCTTCGCATCGATGCAGAGTGGATGTGGGTTCTTGAGCGGTATCCCCTCATCGAAGCCTCTGATATTGCCGAGGAAGATACGGGAGAATCGAGTGCGCAGACGAAAATGAAGCAACGCACCGTGCGCTTACTGGTTTCGAATGAACACTGGCTGCAACGACTGCTCATACGCCTGGGAAATCACGCCGAAGTCATCGAGCCACCCGAGTGGCGCACTGTAGGTCGAGTGACAGCCGAATCAGTCTTGAAGCGCTATCGGTCGAATCAACTGGCCTGACGCATTGTTCGTGACCGCACTCCGATTGGAGCAGCCACGGTGAAGCCGGCCAAATGCCTTTCTTCTTCTGATTCCCCGCCCCAATATCCGTATTCGCGGTTGGCTCGGGCGAACACTTGGCACTCGACTTGCACAGGGCAGGACTGACACAACCGTCGGGCATGGGCCTCGCGACGCACGCGCGCCTGAGGGCGTTCAGCCTTGGGCGGAAAGAACAAATGGGTGCGACCTTTGCAAACGGCGTGATCCATCCAGTTCAACGAGGGCAATGTGCCCTCACTACTGAGGACCACCCGGCCGGGAAGGTCTCGTCCCGCCGAGGAGCCCTCTCGGTCTTGTTCCCGAGAGTACTGATACGCATCGATCACGGTCATTGGTCAACCTTTCCGGGGACTGCAGTTATTTAACACTAAAATCACCGGAGACCCAGGTCAAGTGGTTTCGTGATTTTTTTCGGCCCGAAAAGTGCTCAGAGAAGCTCAGCGGCCAATGAGGCGACTTCGCTGCGTTCACAGGCCGACAAGGTGACATGGCCAAAACAGCGCTGGTTGCGGAAAGCGTTGATCAAGACCGCCAGGGCGTTATTTGATTCCCCGAGAAAAGGGGCGTCGATTTGGCTGGTGTCACCGGTGAAGATCACCTTGGTTCCCTCGCCGATTCGGGTCAAGATGGTCTTCAAGGTGGTGGGTTCCAAGTTCTGTGCCTCGTCGACCACCACAATTTGGCGATGGAGTGACCGCCCGCGGAGGAACGTCACCGACTCCAACGTCAATTGGTTACGGGCCATGAGCTCATCGATCATCGAGCGCGCTTCCCGGTTCGAACGCTGGTCGGTCAAAGCCACGATGGCATCGTGGATCGCTGACATCCAGGGATCCAACTTTTCATCGAGGCCGCCGGGCAGGAAACCCACATCGGCCCGACCCACCGGTACCAGTGGCCGGTACACCGCCAATTTTTCGTATCGACGTTGTTCGACAACCTGATCCAGTCCGGCGGCAATCGCCAAAACCGTTTTCCCCGTGCCGGCCCGGCCATCGAGAGCGACGACGCTGACATCCGGATCGAGAAGAAGTTCGAGGGCAAACCTTTGCTCCTTGGATCGGGCTCGCAGTCCCCAAGCCTCAGGAGATGATGCGCCAAGAAGGTGCAATTCGCCGTCGAGACAGCGGGTCAGCGCGGATTGGGAGCCAGCTCTCAACACCGCAAAGCTGTTATTGACCAATGCTGGTCCTTCCGGGATCGCCGCTATCTCAACCCGATTCGAACCATACAAATCGTCGACAACATTGCCGGGACAGGTGATCGTGGTCCAGCCAACCGGACGAAGCACGGAGGGTCGGCCACTGAGGTGATGTTCATGAGCCGCCAAACCGAGGTGGGCGGCTTTCAAGCGGAGGGCGGCATCATTGGAGACCACGGTGGTCGGCCCATGGTTGGCCTGACCGAGAGCCGCACCGATGATGCGATTGTCCGGTTTGTCGACATCTAAACCATGTTCATGGAGTAGGTGTCGCTGGATGCCGTTGATTTCTATATGCACAGTCGCTCGATCTCGAAGATCCTGGTTCGTACTGTCTCGGCTTGTGGCATCCCTTTGGCCATTCAGGGCCAATGGGGCGATCAGTACTGGTTGAGCAAGTGAGCCCCCGGAACGAATCCGGATCTCTTCGAGGCTTCGCAACGCTGCTCGGGCGGCCCGACCAACATCATCGGGGCGAGTTTTCAAGCCGTCCAATTCTTCGATGACGGTGAGGGGGATGACAATGTCGCAGTTCGGGTAGGCCGTCAAACAATTTGGGTCGGCGATGAGGACCGAGGTGTCGAGAACAATTCGAGTCGCACAATGCGACTGCGCTACATCAACTGTCGATGACATTCTCGTCGAGGTGAGATGAGTTGCCGATAGGGCTGCAATCGAAGAGGAGTCACCTTCACGGACAGAGTGAGTGTGGGAAGCCACGGGCAGCTGAGTCACTGCGCCCCCTTATTGAGTTGAAGCCCGCTACCAGGCCTTTCGTCCTGCTGCCAGGCGGTGCGAATGGGACCTTTGTGCTGCGACTCGAACAAGCTGAAGTCGCCCACGAGGTGAAGTGTTGCCGACATCGAGCATCAGGTGGTGGATAAAGGAGCGAACATTTTGTGAACATTGTGTTGCTGGCGGGCACGAAAGTATCCACCCGTGGCCGACGAGCACATGGCAAAATGACGTGGCGGTTCGACGTGGCGGTTGGCGTCTTGGATGGTACGAAGAAGGCTTCCTCCGTCCTTGAGCATTGATCAGACTGTGACCGTCGACTCAAGCCTGCCCTGGTTGTTGCATTTGCAATGATTTCAATGCTTGTAATGGCGATTCCTGCGCAATCGAATGTACAAGGTTCCATCCGCGAACTGAGTGAGGAATTGAGAACAATGACTAAGGCAGAGTTGATTGACGCAGTGGCCAAGAGTGCCGATGTGACCAAAGCAGAGGCCGAGCGCACGCTCGGTGCCTTCTTCGATCACGTCGTCAGTGCGACCAAGAATGGCGAGAAAGTGGCGTGGCCGGGTTTCGGCTCGTTCGCTACTCGCGAGCGTTCCGCCCGGACAGTTCGTAACCCGCAAACAGGGGCCACGATGCAGTCTCCGGCTTCACTTCAAATGAAGTTCACTGCGAGCTCGGCACTCAAGGCAACTCTCAATCCATCCAAGTAAGTGACACTAGAAAGGGATCATCCCATGGCAGCAAAGAAGAAGGCTCCGGCCAAGAAGAAGGCAGCAGCCAAGAAAGCTCCGGCCCGTAAGAAGGCAGCAGCGAAGAAGGCTCCAGCCAAGAAGAAGGCAGCCGCCAAGAAGGCTCCGGCCAAGAAAAAGGCAGCAGCTAAGAAGGCTCCGGCCAAGAAAAAGGCAGCAGCTAAGAAGGCTCCGGCCCGTAAGAAGGCAGCTGCTAAGAAGGCTCCGGCCAAGAAGAAGGCAGCAGCTAAGAAGGCTCCGGCCCGTCGTAAGAAGGCAGCCGCTAAGTAATAACTCTTCATCCCGATCTCGATCGGGTTTGGAACTGATCGAGCGGGGGTTCGCCCCCGCTCGATTTTTATTTCTCCGCACTGGC
>JBEIGJ010000152.1:0-4691 GCA_040381935.1 Acidimicrobiaceae bacterium
CGACGCCGCTGGTCGCTATCACCGTGCTCTTGGTGCGCCTGTCGACCAACTGCGGGCTTCGATGGCTGTGAGCACCCGCAAGCGAAATGGTGATGATGGAGCGACCAACGCCTTTTCGCTGGCGCGCATGTTGGTCCCCACTCATGAAATGCCCGTCGTCGAGCGTTTCACCATGGTGGACCGAATCTGCCAAGAAGCTGGCTCCGGATCGGCCTCATTGGCCCTAAATGCCATTGCAACGTTGTCGGGCACACTGCCGACGGGGGTCATTACTCGCTTGGCTCGCCTGCAATCGCAAACGGTTGACTTTGCGACATCCAATGTGAAAGGAACACCGTTGCCGGTTTATGTGGCGGGAGCCGAAATTCTGAGTAATTACCCGGTCGGCCCACTTGGCGGAGTGGCTTTCAATCTCACCCTGTTATCCCATGTGGGAAGCCTGGACATGGGTTTGAACATGGATATCGGAGCTATCGAAGAACCAGATCTGATGTTCGAGTGCCTTGAGACGTCGTTCCATGATCTCTTGACAACCAAGGCCACGTCCGCACCCAAGAAAAAGACGAAGAAGACTTCTAAATCAACAGCGACCGCTCATGCTGGAGCCGCTACCAAAAAGTGAGAATGAGCGTTACACGCACTCTGTGTGATTCAACGTGAACGAGTAAGAATCAAGAGGTTGCGGACATCGAGCAGTAAGTCGCTGACCTCACTGGTCGACACCAACTCTCGTTTGACCATCTGCGACAAAGCGGCATCGATAATGGCTAGGGCTTCGTTGATGACGTCAACCGGGGCGTCGTCGACACTGACTGCTTCTACATCCGGCATGTCATCGGCGATCTGAAGGTTTGTCATCGGAACTCCTCTTTCCAACGCTGAATGCCATCACGAATCTGAGGCACTCCTCAGAAGGTAACGCACCGCCACGTCCAATGTGTGCATCGTATCGTCGGCATTCTTCTGAGGACCGTCAGGATCCGCTGTCGCATCCGGCACAGAACACTGCTCGTTTGTCCCCTAGCCTTCAACTATGCGGATCAATGGGGCTGGAATCGTCATCACCGGGGCGGCGCGCGGCATCGGTGCAGGGCTCGCGCGACACTTTCACGCCTTGGGAGCCCGAGTTGTGGCTAGCGATGTTTTGGCTCCTGAGTTACACACTCTCGTTGCAGAACTTGATCACAATCGCCCCAACTCGGCCTGGGCTGTGGTCGCTGATGTGTCAACCGAAGAAGGCAACCGCGAGCTGGTCGCTGCATCGCACCGCTTGTTATCGCAAAGTGGGACCGGGATCGACCTCTTTTTCGCCAATGCCGGCGTTGGCACCGGAACCTTGCTCGAAACCACCTCGGAAGCAGAATGGCAGACCGCCTTTGCCGTGAATGTCCATGCGCATCGGTGGGCCGCCAAGTATGTGGTTCCACTCTGGCTCGAGCGTGGATCGGGATACTTCTGCTCCACTGCGTCGGCCGCCGGGCTGTTGAGCCAAATTGGTTCCATCCCCTATTCGGTCACCAAGAGTGCAGCCGTGGCCTTTGCGGAGTCCTTGGCTATCACCTATGGCGATCGCGGTGTGCGGGTGAGTTGCCTGTGCCCACAAGGGGTGAACACCGACATGTTGCGCCAAGGGGACTCATTCGGATCGGGCCCGGCGACCAATGTCGTACGAGCATCGGGCGAAGTACTAGAACCTGAACAGGTTGCGTCGATAGTTGCCACCGCAATCGAAGAGGAGAGATTCCTCATTCTTCCTCATCAGCAAGTTGCGGATTTCGAGGCGCGCAAAGCCAGTGATCGCGATCGCTGGTTGGCAGGAATGCGCAAATTGCAGGCGCGCATAGTGGGGAGCACGTCAGCCAAGGCGGACAATGTCCTCTGAACAAGCCGAAGTTTTACGCCGCATCGGACTTGTGTCTGGCGAAGAGATTCGCTTCCGACGGGCAGATCGCGGACGCTGGCAAATGGGACGTATTTCCCATATGGAGCGCGATGGCAGTATTACGGTGCACGATGCCCATGGTGCAGCGCGGTCCTTGCGACCCGAACGAATGCAAGTGCGTCGCCCAGGGGTCCGAGGCCGCCTGGTCTGGCGACCGGTCACGGAAGTGGCAGTCACGTGGGAGCAACTCACACTTTTCTGATCTCCGTGTCCCAGGCGGCTACGGTGAGGCCCATGGGAGTACGCCTCGATCCGTCCGACGAATACATGCACGAACTGGGCCCTGAGTCCAACTTCAACGAGAGCATGTACATCAACTGCTTTGACCCAGCAAATAAGGTCGGCGGTTGGTTCCGCATGGGTAACCGTGCCAATGAGGGATACGCCGAGATGACTGTGTGCATCTATCTCCCCGATGGCTCGGTGGCCTTCATGTTCAAGCGGCCAAATATCGACAACAATGACAAACTTGATGCGGGTGGATTGACCTGGACCATGGTTGAACCCTTTGCGGAACTGAAGGTGGATTTCGCCGGCAAAGTTGTGGTGCTGGCCGAACCCGAGCAGATGGTCGACCCCAAGACCGCGTTCAAGAACAATCCGTATTCCGAATGCGAAGTGCATCTCACGTTCACTGGTCAGGGACGATCGAGCATGTTCGGCGGTGAACCTGATACACCCCATGAAGCACCCGGTGAAGAATTCGCCAAAGGCCACTATGAACAATTAGTTCAGGCCCATGGCAGTATTCGAGTCGGTGATCAGGAATGGGAGATCAACGGTTTTGGTTTGCGCGACCACTCCTGGGGTCCGCGTTATTGGCAAGCGCCGTGGTACTACCGCTGGCTGACCGCAAACTTCGACCAGGACTTGGGATTCATGCTGTCGCGTGTCGCCAAAAAGGATGGCCCGGGTACTCGCGGAGGGTTCGTATGGGAAAACGGGCAGATGCACTATTGCGATCATGCGGAGATCTCGACGGAATTCCGTGGTGACGAGACCTACCACGACAAAATCGAAGCGGTGCTGAAGTCCAGCCGCAGCGATCGTGAATGGCGATTCACCGGTGAAGTGATGAGCCTGATTCCGTTACGTAATCGTCGTCAGACTCCTGATGGTGACTGGCTGACCACGCGCATCAGCGAGGGCATGACTCGCTGGGAGATGACCTCGCAGGAACACCAGGGCAAGGTCGGGTACGGGTTATCGGAATATCTGGATCAGATCATCGACGGCACCCCCGTCGGCACCGCCGAATAAAACCCCTTGGGCGCGAAAGGGTGCGGAATCGCGAGCATTTGCTACCCATTGCCCTCAGGCCGTTGATGCTTTGACGGACATTGTGATGATCGCTGCCACTTGCTCCAGCACATCATCGAGGCCATCGACCAGATCATCTTCGGTGATACGAATCGTCTTCCAACCCGCCTGAGTCGCCAGACGGTCCCGCTTCTTATCCCGTCGTGACTCATCACTTCCTGCGTGCCAAAAGGAGTGATCCACTTCAAGGGCAACCTTCGCGCGTGGCCAAGCAAAGTCGAAACGAATCTTTAAGCCCCCAGAGACGATGAGTTCGAATTGCAGCTGAGGAGTTGGCAGACCATATCGCTGCATCGCTTTGAGAACCCGCAATTCCAGATCGGACTGCACTGCCGCAGTCCACTCCGAGCGCGCCGCCAAGGCGTAGCGAATTTCACGGGAACCGGGCCGTCGTTTATGGAAAAGCCGCATCGATGTTTCAGCCACTTGATCCAAGTTGACGAGGTTGCGATCGAGAGCGTGCTCCAGTGACGAACGAAGACGGTGGGGACCAATGATGGCGCCGACATCGAACAAGGTCCTGGCCACACTTGTGATTCGCATACCTCCCTCCCGTTCAATGATGTCTTGTGGATCAATCCGGCGGCATCGATGCACGACCAGGCCTGGCAGGTCCGGGCTACTGCCATGGGGCAAAAGAAGATGGACTCGGCTATCCAGCATCTTGCGTAGGCCGTGAATTTGACCTGCAGTAGTGAAGGCCAGAGCAGCATGCGGGTTGCGCAGGCATCCGGCGACCATCACCTGTTCCCGACCCATCGGCCAGGCTGACGAACGAAAGATTCCCGGTAAAACTGTCACCAACAGACCAGCAGAAACCATTCGCCGGACACTACGTAGCGAAACTCCAGCGGCACACAATTGCTTGGTCGTCACGATGCCGGTTTGGGTTGCGAAAAGGTGATTGACCTCGCGTGCCCATTCCATACCCCGTAGTTCCATATGGGAAGGATGAGGGCGCCACCCATCTCAACCCGGTGATTGGGTAGAAATGTGACGCGATTTGGCACCCTTTCGCGCCCAAGGGTTATAAGAGAGAGGTCAGGGTGCTGATCAGTTGGCTCAAGACTGCAGGGTCTTCGCCGACAGCTTCTCCATAAATCTTCACCTTGGGTTCAGTACCGCTCGGCCGCACCTGCAATCGCACCGACTCCCCTCCGGCCACTCCATCACGACCTTCGACCCATAGTCGCAACAACGACGCTTCGGAATAGTCCTCGACCGATATCACTCGGCGGTCCCCGACCTGCGTTGGCGGATTCGCTCGCATCGCCGCTACTGCTCGCACACCCAACTCCGGGTCCATCCGCACACTGGTCTCGGCAGTCACGTGTCGACCGAATCTCGTCGCAATCTCATCCAGCCGATCCTCGATCGAAATACCCTGCGCTTTCAGATGTGCCGCCAGATCGGCCATCACCACGGCGGC
>JBEIGJ010000153.1:0-4686 GCA_040381935.1 Acidimicrobiaceae bacterium
CGATGGCGCCATCGAGGAAGACCATGTTCTTGACGTACAGCATCAGCACTTTGGGTAGTCGAGCGCCGTATCCGAGGAGCGCTTTGATGACGCGCTGCACTTCAGCCACCATCTGTTCACCGGAGAGATTCGTGGGATCGATCGCCGGTTGATCGAGTTTCAGATCGCGTATGACGGCGTCGAGATCGGTGTCATGGGGGAGCGCTCCCAAATCTCGTAAGGCCGCCATCTGGCCGTGGACGTCGTTAGTCATGGCGCTGAGCATCAGGCGCAGGAAGGCCAAGCGACCATCGTTCGAAAGTCGGGCCACAATACCGAAATCCAAGAGCGCCGTTCGTCCGTCGGCAAGAACGAAAAGATTGCCACCGTGAAGATCGCCATGGAAAATACCGTGGATCATGGCACCTTCCATGAAACCGATCATCCCGGCGCGGATCACGTTTTCGGTATCGATACCAGCGTCTTTCATACCCGCCACGTCATCGAAATTGAACCCGATGATCCGCTCCATCACCAGGACTCGTTTGGTGACAAGGTGGGGATGAGGGCGCGGGACGATGTAACTGTCTTGACCCAGTTCATGGAGCATGGCAGCGACATCGAGCATGTTCGAAGCCTCGAGTCGGAAATCGAGTTCTTCGACGATGGTTTCGGCGAACAGTTCGACCAATGCCGGAGGGTTGGCCAGAGCGGCAATGGGGATACGGCCAACCATGTGTGGAGCGAGCCAAGCCATGACCCGGAGATCCTTACGAACCAACGATGCGACGTTGGGTCGTTGGACTTTGACTACGACCTCTTCTCCGGACTTCAATCGGGCGACGTGAACCTGGGCGATGGAGGCCGCCGCCAGTGGTGTGCGATCAAAAGATGAGAAAACATCTTCGATACGACATCCGAGATCTTGTTCGACAATGAGCCGCACCGTGGCGAAATCTTCTGCCGGTACTTGATCGCGACAGAGTTTGAACTGTTCGACCAGTTCAGCAGGAAAGAGACCTTCACCCGAGGAGATGATTTGGCCGAGTTTGATGTAGGTCGGCCCCAAAGTTTCGACGGCCCGACGCAGACGCAGTGAAAGCTCGGCGCGACTTGCTGCTGGATCTTTGAAGCGGCGGCGCTTTTTGTTGACGTACCAGGGAATCAGAGCACCAGCGATATGTCGAGCCACAGTGAGCACGCGCACTCCTGGTGGGAGCCGTTGTGGAGTGGTCAACTTTGGAACATCGGCTCGAGCCAAGGCTCGAAGTTCATCGACGATGGGAAGCCAGCGAACCGCGGAGCGTTCGAGGTTCCAGGGCCCATTCTCGGTGAAATTTCCCCAGTCTCGATCCACAATTGTCCGCTCATGTGCCACGCCAAGAGTCTGCCGTCCATCGACCCGGATTTCCTGTCGTGATCGGTTTCAACGTGTGACAGGGTGAACTCGTGGGGATGTAACAACTAGTCTCTCCAGCACGGGATCGTTGGGATGATTCCGCACACTGGGTTCATTGGGGGAACGTCATGGCTGGAGTGCCCGCATCAGAGTCGTCTTCGATTCAAGGATTACCAGATACCTGGATCACCGACTGGAAACCGAGTACCCGTTTTCCGCTCTACACGCGAGCCAACGCCGGAGAAGTCCTTCCCGATCCGTGTAGCCCGCTGTGTTGGACTGTGGCTTGGGAACCTGGGATCTTGCAAGGGTGGCGTGATAGCCAGGTGGGTGCTGGCACCTGCGATGAGGATGAGGTGGATATTCACCGTCCCGAGGTTGTGGGCCTCTTTGGCGGGTATCTGTTCATCAACGGGTCGATGGCTCGACTCTTCGGGGTGCGCGGTCCAGGACTCAGCCCGGAGATGATCGATGCCACGTACTTCGGAGCCCATCCCGATGTTCCGGCATATGTGCCAGAGCCGTGGCACGACAAAGAGGCCAATACGGCGAAGTTGGGAGCGTGGATGGGGCAGGTGATGACGGCCACCGAACTTCCCCACCTACTCGAAGATCAACGCGAGGCCAACCAGGTTCGAGCTACGCGTCCCGATCTCTCCCAATTGGATGAGGTGGCCCTGATCGCTCGCATGACTTCTTATACCGGGTTGCTTCGCCGTCTCTTCAAGCATCATCTCGATATGACCGCGGGAACCTCGATCGGTCCTGGTGCATTGGCGATGTTCGCCGAGGCTCTTGGTGATCCCAATTTGGTACTGACCTTGATCACCAGTATCGGCGACGTGGACTCGGTGGCTCCGAGTCGGGCCATGTGGGATCTTTCGCGGCTGGATCCCAACTCGGATGAGTATCGACGGGGTTTCGATGATTTTCTCTATCAGTACGGCAGTCGAGGTCCGAACGAATGGGATATTCGCTCGGACACCTGGGAGACCAAGCCGACCCTGGTGACCTCGCTCATCGATGCCATGCGCCAGGCTCCGGCAACGGAAAGTCCCATCCTCCGAAACGAAAAGAATGCCGTATTGCGACGAGCTGCGGAAGCGACCGTGCGCGCTGCCTTAGCTGATCAGCCCGAGATGCTGGCGCAGTTCAATATGGCTTTGACATCGGCGCACCTCCATCTAGCCGGTCGCGAACGAGCCAAGACCAACATCATCAAGGTTCTCCACGAAGTGCGAATGGCTGCTTTCGCTTTGGCGGCGCGTACGAACTACAGCACATCGCAGATCTGCATGTTGGTAGCGGATGAGTTACCGGCCTTTGCTGCGCAGCCGGAGGACTTCCGGGCGCGACTGGCGCAACGTGAACGGCAGTATTTGGAACTCTTCGACATCGAGCCACCATTCATCGTCAACGGCTCGGTGGCACCTTTGAGCCAATGGACGCGCCGAGGGACATCGACTGCGGTGGCGGTTGTCGCAGGCGAGGTACTGACTGGTATGTCGGGGGCTCCGGGTAGCTACACCGGCAAAGCCCGAGTGATTCTTGACCCGGCTGATCCCTTGGCTCTCGAGCCGGGTGAAGTGTTGATCGCCCCTTTCACCGATCCGGCATGGACACCGCTTTTCGTACCGGCTGGGGCGGTTGTGGTCAACGTCGGCGCGGTGGTCAGTCACGCCATCATTGTCAGTCGCGAATTGGGAATTCCGTGTGTCGTCAGTGTCACCGACGCCACCGAGCGCATCCCCGATGGCGCTACGGTCACAGTCGATGGAGCAGCCGGAACGGTCACTGTTGTATCGATGCCATGATTGTTTTCAGCAACCTCTGGCGAACGAAACAGTCAAGAGTGAGCGTGTAGTTCGTTGCAGAGATGCTCTTCGCCAGGCTTGACTTGCCCAGCGCCAATTCCCTCCAGGGCGGTGAAAGGTCCGCAGGTCTGTGGTTCTAGCCACACGTGCAGCATTGGGTTCGCTCGCAATTTGATGCCAATACGACAAGGACCATCCGATGAGGTGACCCCCACGACGCGCGTCGAGCCGTGGACCATGGGATCGCGATCGAAACAGAGGTTGTTATGAATATGCCATTGGGTGAGAGCTCCGCCGACATTGGGCACGGTGTCCAAGGTGTACTCATCGCCCAGCATGTACATCGCCGAAACCAAACGTCGTGAGCCTCCAGGTTCTACGGCGAAAACCAGACTTTCGGGATACAGAGGATTCAATTCGTACTGGTCATTGATGTAGTCCCAGTTGATGTAATGCTCAACCCCGCTGGCCGCATCACCGATAGTTGTGAATCCGTTCTGGATAGCGATCTCTGGTGTGGCGAACTTTGGCAGCACTTCTCTGGTGATAAAGATCAGCCGTTCTGCTCGTCTTTGTTCTTCGATGGAGACCCCCGGAAAGCCTCCCAGGTTGATATCCGACGCACCCGAGTCGATGATCGAGGCGCCAGGATCTGGAGTATCGCCATGTCCATGATCTCCATGGCAAAGATCGACTCGTTCGGCATCGCTGACATCGGCGCGACCGGCTCCCACTCCTTCGAGTGCTGCAAAAGGTCCACACAAGTGTGGGGTGATCCATACGTGCACCATGGCATTTTCCGATCCAGCACGAATGGATCCTGGTGGGCAGTTGCCATTGGCGTCGGTGATACCGGCAATGACCGCAGTTCCCTGGTCGTTCAACTTCCAACAGAGATTGTCATGGGAGTGCCACTGAATGAGTGGGCCAGCGAAATCAACCAGCTGGGGATCGTCTAGGGCGATACCAGAGCGGGCAATGAACATCGCCGAAACCAGCGTCCGTTGATCACCTTCGACGCGATAGACCAGCGATTCAGGAGCGGTTGGATCAAGAAACAAGTCGTCGTCAATGAGTGAGCGGTTGATGAAATGCTCAAAGCCGGTACGCGCATCGCCGATTGACAGCCACCCTTGTTCAACGGCATCGCGATGATCAGCCCATCGGGGAAGTTCCCGCAATGAGGCTTCGATGAGGGAGCGGGCTCGGACCTCTTGATCCACGGTAACGCCGGGAACACCGCTGATATCAATACCGCGTTGCGGGTCGTATTCGCGGGGCCACTGCTGGGCAAAGGCCACTGCTTGCGCATCTCCATGGCCGTCATCTGCATGGCCATCATCATCATGGCCGTGGGGTTGCGAGTCATCAATGGGATTGCCGGCGGCGTCATAGATGGTCTCGTGTTCATGAACATGCGACGCGCCCGTCCAGAGCGCAACGACGACAACGGCGCCGATGGCCGCGGAAGGGAAAGCCAGTCGCACCGGAGGC
>JBEIGJ010000154.1:0-4621 GCA_040381935.1 Acidimicrobiaceae bacterium
CACTTGTAGCGATGATGTCGCTCAACGATTCACCTCCTATGGCTGGGAAGTCACCCAACTCGGTGGTATCAGCGAAGACCTCGACGCTCTCGAACGAGCACTGCTCACAGCGCGCCAAACAACCTCTGGCCGTCCGCAGTTGTTGATCTTGCCCACACGAGTCGCTTTTCCCTCTCCGGATTGGACCGATCGCCATGAAGCCCACGGCAATCCGTTCACCGAAGCCGACATCATTCGCACCAAAGATGTCATGGGTATTCCCCATGACAGTTTTTGGTCTCCCGAAGAAATCGTGACGGCCTGTCGTTCTGCGGCGCAGGCCCAGGGTGCAGTGCTTCGGCAGTCCTGGTCCGAAAAGATCGCCCGACACCCGCAACGAGACGAATGGGATGCTCTGTGGCAGGACCCATCCCCGGGATGGGACGGCAACCTTCCCGTTTTTGCGCTCGGCGAAAATATTGCGACTCGCGTCGCAATACAAAAAGCCTTCGACGCCGCCTTGCCGAACCTTCCCGGTCTGGTTGCCGGCTCGGCTGATCTCACCGGCAATACCGGCACCAAACTGACTGGGCAAGAGCCGATGAATGCCGTCACGCCTGAAGGGCGGCAGATCTACTTCGGTATTCGAGAACACGCAATGGGAGCGGCCATGGTCGGCATGGCCCTACATGGTGGCATCTATCCCGTTGGGGGAACCTTTTTCGTGTTCTTCGACTACATGAAACCCGCGGTCCGCCTTGCAGCGCTGTCGGGATCCAAATGCCTTTTCGTGTTCACGCACGATTCGGTGGGCGTAGGCGAGGACGGCCCTACTCATCAGCCGATCGAACAACTTGCAGCCCTGCGTTCTATTCCGAATCTGCAAGTCATTCGACCCGCTGATGCCAATGAAACATCCGCAGCTCTCAGAGCCGCCCTCGAGTTCGACGGCCCCACCGCTCTGGTTCTCAGTCGCCAAAACATCCCGGTAGTGACCGACGGAGCCGCAGTTGGCCCGGGCGCAGCAATTGTTCGCTCTGCCGATGACCCGGACCTCGTCTTGGTCGCTACCGGAAGTGAAGTTCATCTCGCTCTACGAGCCGCCGAGGTTTTAGAGAGTGACCACGCACGAAAGTGCCAAGTCGTATCCATGCCGTCTTGGGATCGTTTCGAGGCCTATCGGACCCTCCAGGCCGAGGGGGCAGCGAAGATCCTGCCATCGAACACACCGACTCTGTCAGTGGAGGCGGGCTCGACATTTGGCTGGGAGCGATACGCCGACCGTTGCATCGGTATCGATCGCTTCGGTGCCAGCGCCCCCGGGGCGATGGTTCTCGATCGTCTCGGGATCAACGACGCCCATATCGTCAAAATCGCCCTCGAAATGCTGAGCTGAGCATGATCGACATACATGACGGACACACATGATGGACTCACATGACGGACACACACGATGAATGACAATCGACTGCAACGGCTCTACACCGAACAGGGACAAAGTCCTTGGATCGACAACTTGAAGCGCAGCCTCATCTCTTCGGGAGGATTGGCGAGTCTGATCGACTCCGGCATCCGCGGCCTCACATCCAATCCAACGATCTTTCAAAAAGCGATTCAGGATTCCACAGACTATGACCGACAGTTTTTCGCCCTGAAAGAACAGGGCTTGTCGACAGTCGACATCTACTGGGAATTGGTACGACAAGACATTCGCGATGCCGCTGATTGTTTCGGCGATTTATATGTTCAGAGCAATGGCCACGATGGCTACGTGAGCGTCGAAGTCGATCCATCATTGGCCCATGATGCGAAGGGAACCCTGGCGGCAGCCCGGCAGCTCTGGTCAGATTTCAATCGTCCCAACATCATGGTCAAGGTTCCGGCCACGCCAGAAAGTCTCCCCGTCATCCGAACTCTCATCGCCGAGGGATGCAACGTCAACGTCACGTTGATCTTCAGCCTCGACCGCTATCAAGATGTCTTGGAGTCCTACATCGCGGGACTCAATGATCGCCTCGACGCGGGACTCGATCTCGCCCCCGTGGCCAGCGTGGCCTCGTTCTTCATCAGTCGTGTCGATACCGAAGTCGATCAGCGACTCGATGCCATCGGCACCGAAGCCGCTCGGAAACTCAAAGGGCGAGCTGCCGTGGCTCAAGGATGTTTGGCCTATGAATTGTTCCAGCGCGTCATCGACGAAGACCGTTGGCGGCGAATTGCTGCCGCTGGTGGACGAGTCCAGCGTCCGCTGTGGGCATCGACCAGCACCAAGAATCCGGCCTATCCCGATACCTTGTACGTAGATTCATTGATTGGCCCACACACAGTGAACACTCTCCCCGATGCCACTGTGACCGCCTTCGCCGACCGTGGCACGGTGGCACGCACCCTGGACGCCGATCTCAGCACAATGCATACTGTGTGGTCCGATGTGCGGCAGGTTGGCGTCGATATGGATGATGTCTCCGCCAAACTCGAAAAAGAGGGATTGGAATCTTTCAACGCCAGCTTTGTTGAACTGTTGACTGCCCTGGACCGCAAGTCCTAAAACTCATCAGTCTCTGAGTCTCCAGTGGCATCGAATCCTGGTTGACCCAAAAGATGCGCTGCCTTTTCCAATGATCGGCGGACCTGCATTAGTTTTTTGTCGGCACTGGGCCGACCAGACTTGAGACGCGCTGCCTGGCGCAAAACGTCGAACGAGAGATCATCGAGACGCGCGATCATTGAACGGATGTCATCGGCAAGTACTTGAGCACGCTCATTCCAGTCGTCGGACTGCGCCATCACCAACTCCTCTTTGTATTCTTCGACTGCGATCCTGGGGTGACGGATCATCGCTGACGCCGAGCACATCGGCAATGATGTCGACCGGATGGCGAACCGTCAGACCTGCTTGGGCCAGGAACATACTGCAACCAGGATTCGCCGAAGCCACCACCACATTGCGATTCCCCGTTGCCCGGCTAATGGCTTCAACTTTGCGGTGACGAATCTGCTGAGCCAATTCAGGTTCCAGGAGCGAATAGGCGCCGCCCGCCCCACAGCACAGACCATCATCATCAAGCCCAATGACATCAGTGACGTGTTCCAGGAGAGAACGGACCGCACCATGAACCTTTTGCACATGACGCAAATGACAGGGCTCTTGGAGAACTACTGAGATACGAGGACCGACCAACGGGTGACCCGCTTCCACCAATGCCGATAACCGCGGCATCAACCACTCATGGATATCACGCACGCGTGCCGCAAAGGTATGCGCCTCGGGTGTGCCCAACAGTTCGCCGTACTCTTTGAGCGCCGCACCGCATCCCGCAGAATTCACCAATACCAAACCTTCGCCGGGCATTGTTTGCATCACTTGACGGGCCAGACGTCGGGCTTGTTCAATTTCTCCTGCATGTTGATGAAGAGCTCCACAGCAGACCCCGCGCACCGTCGGCACGCCGTAGGTGTGGCCGGTGGAGCGGATCAGCGCCGCAGTGTGACGATGGGTTTCACGCATCCACACATCCATGACGCAGCCAGTGAAGATCCACACATCGGGATCGGTAACGGTGTCCCGCACCCGAGGACCGAGACGAACCGGTAACGGACCGAGCCGCCAACGTTGTGGAGTCAGTGGTCCCAGTAATGCGATCACCCGCCCCAAAAGAGCTAAAAGCCGCGGATGGGTCAAAATCTTCAAGCCACTCCGCAAGGCCAATGATGTCGTACGACTCGAAGCGCCCAGTCCCTGGGACACCAATGCCTGACGGGCACCACCGATAATGCGTCCGTACGGGACGCCACTCGGACACGCTGGTTCGCAGCCTCGACACTGAATACACGAATTCAACATCTCGGCAGATTCGTGGGTGTACAGCCCACCTCCGTCTTGGACTCCCTTGATGATGGCGATCCGCCCCCGGGGTGAACGGGCCTCTTCCCCAGTCACTCGATACGTCGGGCAATGCGGTAGGCACAATCCACAACTGACACACGTCGCCAAATCATCGTCGGCCACTAGCGCCAGGTTCTTTGCCTTGATCTCTGTACGGGCCATTGACCCCACCGTACCGGCGACAACCCATACGGACCGACTCTGTCAACGTGAATAGTCTCTGAGCGTGACTTACTCTCCCGCTCCCGTGACTCCAGAAGAATTCCTGAATGCTTTTGAGCAGAATTCAGCAGCCTTTGCGGTGCACGCCCGCCGACTGGGCATCGTCCCCGTCACATCGTGCGCTCCATGGACCAGCGGGGATCTCATTGTCCATCTCGGCCAGGTCTATGGAATGGTCAACACCGCAATCAGGACCCGAGCAACCGAACCGATTCGTGTAGCCCCCGATCCTGACGCCCCAACCAAAGACAGCTCCATCAACGATCTCATGGGGTGGTTCGATGACCAACGGGAAACGCTGCTGCAGACTCTTTCCACCACTGATCCGCATCTTCCGCTGTGGACCTGGGGACAACCCCACTGCGCCGTGTTCTACTTTCGCCGCATGGTCCATGAAACAACGGTGCATCTGGCCGATCTTTGGCCCACCATCGATTTCTCAACTTTGAATGTGGCCCGGTCGGTTCACTGCGATGGCATTGATGAGTACTTCGCCGTGGTGCTTCCCCGAACGATCGAACGACGAAAAATTGA
>JBEIGJ010000155.1:0-4466 GCA_040381935.1 Acidimicrobiaceae bacterium
CCACCATCTCCTGAGCAAGTGCCGGACTGACATCGACATGGGCCGGCTTGTCGTCGTGGCCCGCAAGTGTTGCGAGTGCTGCCATTTCCTCGGCCGACGACGCGTCGGTATCAGCGACCGGGTTCTTCACACCGGGATACTTGTCTCTGAAAGACTGGAGAATACCCTTGTAGTTTGCCCACTCATCGGGAAGCGCAATGAGATTGACCTGAGCACCATTGTCGAGACATTCCTGATATAGAACGTCGATTGGATCGCTGGGCTCAGTTGATAGCGGTTCGGTAACGCCAGTAGCCGATGTTGCTACCGGTGCACTCGAGTCTGACGATTCTCCATCGTCTCCCCCGCAGCTACTGAAAATCAGTCCGCCGATAACGACCAGCGCCAACTTCTTCTTGAATTGGTTCATATCTACCTTTCGTTCACATGTAACAACAAGCGAAAGGTAAACGAACTAGATAAACGCCCCCTGGCCTCCGAGGCAACAACAGAAAACGATCACATGAAATGCCGATGAACGGCCTACCAATGATCGCCAAACCTAGACGGCGTCGGGGCCTTCCTCGCCGGTGCGGATGCGCACCAGTCGATCAACGGTGGAGACCCAAATCTTGCCATCGCCGATCTTGCCGCTGGCAGCGGACTCTTTGATGGTGGTCACTACTGCATCGGCAAGTTGATCTTCGACGACAATTTCGAGGCGCACCTTGGGAACGAAATCGATTTTGTACTCCGCTCCGCGATAAGTCTCGCTATGTCCACCCTGGCGACCAAAGCCCCGAGCCTCACTGACTGTGATGCCCATGACTCCAACCGCCTTCAAGGCGTCTTTGACTTCATCCAATTTGAAAGGTTTGATGATTGCCGTAATGAGTTTCATGGTGTTATCTCCCTATCAGTGATACGCCGACTCGGCGTGGAGTGCGTAGTCGAGGCCGTCGGCTTCGACCTGCTGATCGACGCGCACGCCGATCGTTGCTTTCAATATGCGCATGATGATGTAGGTGATGGCAAAGGACCAGACAATGGCGGCCAAGTTAGCAACACCCTGTTCGATCAGCAGTCCGAAATCTCCGCCGTAGAAGATGCCCTTTTCGAAGGCGCCATCGAAGAATTCCGGATTAGCGAAGAAGCCAATCAACAGGGATCCCACCAATCCACCGACGAAGTGCACGCCGACAACATCGAGAGCGTCGTCATAGCCAGCCTTGGTTTTGAAGCGCACGGCATAACAGCAGATCAGTCCGGCAAGAGCACCAATAGCCAACGGCGCACCACCTGATACGTAACCGGCAGCAGGGGTGATGGCTACGAGGCCAGCAACAATTCCTGATGCTGCGCCAAGAGTGGTGGGCTTTCCATCTCGCAACCATTCGGTGATCACCCACACCAAACCAGCAGCAGCTGCTGCCAGGAAGGTATTCATGAACGCTTGAGCAGCTTGTCCGTTAGCGGCTAGTGCCGAACCGGCATTGAAACCGAACCAGCCGAACCACAAGATGCCCGTACCGATCATGACCAATGGCATGGAGTGTGGTGGGTGACCTTCTGTCGGCCAACCTTTCCGCTTGCCAAGGACCAAAACCGCAGCCAGTGCAGCGATACCGGCGTTCACGTGAATAGCGGTACCACCAGCGAAGTCGATTGAGCCCCGGTCGCCCAGCCAGCCGCCATAGACCCATTTGAAGATGGGAACGTACACCAGCAACGACCACACGGGAACGAAAATCGCCCAGGCAGAGAACTTCATACGATCGGCCACTGCACCCGAGATCAATGCGGGCGTGATCGCCGCGAACATTCCCAAGAAGGCAATCGTGGCTAACTGGCCACCGTTATCTTCGAGAATCCCGATGTCTTTCAGAAACAGGAAGTCGAAGTTTCCGATCCAGTTGCCCGAGCCACCTTGGGCCAAGGTGTACCCGACCACCATCCACAACACGGGGATGATCAACACGCAATAGATGTTCATCATCAGCATGTTGAGAACGTTCCGGCTGCGATCCATTCCTCCATAGAAGAAGGCCAAACCAGGAATCATGAACAACACCAGGGCGGCCGAAACCAGTACCCAAACCAGGGATGCGGGATCCACGTCTTTCTCCTTTAACTCAGGGGCTGACACATCTTCGGACTCTGATGTTTCGGGAGTGTTTCGCCTCGGTACACAGTTGGGAAACTCTGCTGGCGAATAGCAGGCGTGAATTGACTCAGCCCGGGTTTCGTCGCCGGGCACACACTCATTCCGTCTGCAGTGCCATCACTTTGGTAAGGGCCAACTTGACCAATTCATCCCACATGGCGTCGGTATAGAAAGGATCGGAATCCTCGATTTGTACGTCGAGCTCGCGCAAAACCATGACCACGGTTCCAACACGCACCACAACGGTTCGGCTTTTCCAGACATAGAGACCATCGGGTCCAGGCGTCAGAGCGGTGATGATGCCCTCAGTGCTGGAATCACCAAGCTTGGGGTCGGCAAGATATTCGATGGTGACGTCGTCAGCCTCTTCACCACCCGGGTCCCACGACTGACCATCACAAAACTTCATGGCACTATCAACGACCTCGACGAATCTTGCTGCTTGGTCGTTCGACCACAGTTGTTGTGAGATCCCGCTGAAACTCCGGCGCTCCTTGCGCGTCTGTGAAATCTCTGCGTCAACACCACTATCGGCAGCAATTGATTCCAACTCGGCAAGACCTTCAACGTCGCTGAGAGACGTCGGGCACCAGGCTGAGGAATCGAAAACCGGTGGTCCTTCCGCACGTGAGGGGAACACCCCGCTCATGGCGACTGACCAATCCTCGCCAAAGTCTTCGGCGGTCAACAATGCGGGCTCCAACTCTTTGGGGGTGAACACCTTGCCAGTTGCACTGTCCGATGAATCGCTCTTTGAGTCACCCGCACACGAGGCCCCAAACAACACCAGAACACCGACCATCACCACACTGAGACCGCGCTTCATGTGAATCCTCCCACGTTGGCGATATTCAACCAGCGAACCTGTGGTTACAACAGGGACCAAGGTCCCATCGTCATTCGCCCCACTTCGGTATCCGCCAACGATGTGCCGGGCGCGTACTGACCTCGAGGTGATCCACGAGATATTGGGCGATGATCACGATTGCGATACCGGCAACCGATGCTGCAGCCGTATTCCAAAGAGCCACGGTGGCATAGGTGACCGAACCCCAAAAGGCCAAGAGAGCATGGGGCACTCCGACCAATAGCACCGTTGGAATACGTCCCTGTAAGACCGAAACCAAAATGCCACCACCGACGGCGGAGAGAGTGCCAATCAAAACCGAGGACACGAAGGGCAAATCAACTTCGCGAGCGTGAGCTACTCCGGTAACAGCAAATAATCCCATCGCCAAAGCATTGAGAAAGTCCATGATCGGTTGAATCCGGGCTACCCGACGACCGACCAACAACACAATCACGACTGCGCCGGCCACAGTGGCGATGGCCCACGGGCGGCGTAAGGACTCTGCGGGAAGGTTGCCAATGAGAAGATCACGAATGAATCCACCACCAAGACCCATCAACAATGCAAAGGTACTGACCCCA
This sequence comes from Acidimicrobiaceae bacterium, assembly GCA_040381935.1. GTDB lineage: Bacteria > Actinomycetota > Acidimicrobiia > Acidimicrobiales > Ilumatobacteraceae > Casp-actino8. Next base: position 3,575 of record JBEIGJ010000155.1, read on the forward strand.
ACGACATCCCATTGACGGGTCTCATCGGTATATCCCCGTAACGCTCCGACAACGGCGTTGACAAAGACAGTCAGCAACCCCAACCACAGTGGAGTGCTGGCCGCCAGATCGGGAAGGCCTATCTCTTCGAGCATGACATCGATCTACATTCTCAGAGTTGCCAAGCGTTAGTGGGATCAACAACCACCACCGTCCCCGATACCTTGTCCCACACATTGCGGTTGCGACGATCCCAAAAGGGCATGAAAGCAAGAACACCCAAGGTGAACAACAGAACCAGGCCAGCAACGAAACCAGCCACGATGCCGCGCATGAAGAACATCCGAGCGAACCCGACGGGCTGGTGACTCGTGGCGTCGACAACGCGCATCCGTAAGAGTTGTTTGGCTGGTGTCTGACCTTTGCCAACGATGAGTGCCGCCCAGATCAACCAGCCGATTCCCAATGTCACTGTCTGCAACACCGCCTCTAAAAGGTACGCCGCTAAGCGCAACCAGGGAGAGGCCATGGTGACTCCAGGCGGATACGGCGGTGGCGGCGGTGGAGAAACTGCGCTCGAGAATTCGGCCATGACATTTCCTTTAACGGTGACCGCTTGCGATGAGATCACTGGCACCGGGCTGTCAACGTACACCCTTCCGTCGGCAAATGCTTCAACCGTGATCGGTCCATGTGGTGTGGGCACCGTGGCTTTGGCCCACTCCAGATCACCAAGCCGGGGCTCGACGCTTACCTTGGCATAGCCCGGTTCAAAAGGAGTAATACCGAGGGTGTGCACGATCAGGTCTCGGGTTGGCGTCGATGACCACCCATGACAACGAGTACCGCCAGTCCAGCATTCGGGCCAACTGCTTTGGCCGGCGTCAAGGAAAACTTTCCAGTCTCGACACAG
>JBEIGJ010000156.1:0-4384 GCA_040381935.1 Acidimicrobiaceae bacterium
GGATCTGCCCTACATGGAAAGCGTCATGTGGGCCTTCAAGACCCTGTATGACAAAGGACTGATCTACGAGGGTTTCCGAGTTCTGGCCTATTGCTGGCGTTGCGAAACTCCATTGAGCAATACCGAAACACGGATGGATGACGTATATCGCAACCGTCAGGATCCAGCACTCACGGTCGGCTTCGTCTTGGATTCCGGTGAAAAAATCCTGGTGTGGACCACCACACCTTGGACATTGCCATCGAATTTGGCTTTGGCGGTGAACCCCAACGTTGACTACGCCGTGGTGGCCCTCGATGGCGAGGAGTTCATCATCGCCGTTGATCGTCTCGGTGCCTATGAGCGCGAGTTGGCTCAGGGCACGGTGGTGCGCACTGTGCCCGGCCAGGATCTGATCGGGCGGACCTATCGACCGATATTCGACTTCTTCGTCGATACGCCGGGGGCCTTTCGAGTGCTGGGGGCCGACTTCGTCACCGTTGAAGATGGAACCGGAGTCGTGCATATGGCTCCGGGATTCGGCGAAGAGGACCAGAACACGTGTAATGAAGCCGGTATTCCGACGGTGTGTCCCATGGATAGTCACGGTTGTTTCACCGCTGAGGTCACGCCGTGGGCTGGCCGACATGTCTTTGAAGCCAATGCCGACATCATTCGCCATTTGAAACAACGGGACATAGTGGTTCGCCACGACTCGTATGACCACCCGTATCCCCATTGTTGGCGCTGTTCTGAACCTTTGGTATACCGAGCCATCTCGTCGTGGTTTGTCGAAGTCACCCGTATCAAAGAGCGCATGTTGGAACTGAACCAGGAGATCACCTGGGTGCCCGAGCACCTAAAGGAGGGTTCTTTTGGCAAATGGTTGGCCAATGCCCGTGACTGGTCGATCAGTCGTAACCGTTTTTGGGGATCACCGATTCCGGTGTGGAAGAGCGATGACCCCGATTTTCCGCGGCTCGATGTCTACGGAAGCTTGGCTGACTTGTATCGAGATTTCGGGGTCGAGGTAACGGATCTCCATCGTCCAGCCGTCGATGACCTGGTACGGCCGAATCCTGATGATCCCAGTGGCCGTTCAATGATGCGGCGCGTCCCTGAAGTTCTTGACTGCTGGTTCGAAAGTGGATCCATGCCCTTTGCGCAGGTGCATTATCCCTTCGAAAACAACGAGTGGTTCGAGCAGCATTATCCGGGAGACTTCATCGTTGAGTACATCGGCCAGACCCGTGGATGGTTTTACACCTTGCACGTTTTAGCCACCGCTCTCTTTGATCGTCCGGCATTTTCGACCTGTGTCAGCCATGGCATTGTTCTTGGCGATGATGGACAAAAAATGTCCAAGAGCCTGCGGAATTATCCCGATCCGCGAGCGGTGTTCGAGAGCTACGGAGCAGATGCCATGCGCTGGTACCTGCTGTCCTCATCCATCTTGCGCGGCGCTGACTTCTCGGTCACCGAGCAGGGTATTCGAGAGACGGTTCGCCAGGTTCTTTTGCCCTTTTGGAATGCCTGGTACTTCCTTGGTCTTTATGCCAACGCCGAAGGAGTGCGCGGACAGACCCGTTTCGATTCAGACCACGTTCTCGATCGATACATCGTGGCCAAGACTCGCCAGCTCGTGGATGAGACGACGCGCCATATGGATGCCTACGATCTCTTCGCCGCTACCGGCGGTATTCGCGATTTCCTGGATGTGTTGACCAACTGGTACATCCGCCGATCACGGGACCGGTTCTGGCGGGGTGATCGAGAAGCGATCGATACTTTGCACTCGGTTTTGCAGGTTCTCTGCAAAGTGTCAGCCCCGCTATTACCAATGGTGAGTGAAAAGATCTATGGAGGTCTGACCTCGGAGAACACCAGTGTGCACCTCACCGATTGGCCGCGTGGTGAAGAGTTGCCGGCGGATCCAGCGTTGGTGCTCTCCATGGACCGGGTGCGTGAGGTGTGCTCACTGGGTCTTTCTATTCGCAAGGCCAATAGCCGTCGGGTGCGCCTTCCACTGGCGGAACTATCGGTGGCTCACGAGGATGCCGAGATGCTGCGCCCTTTTGTGGAACTGATTGCCGACGAAGTCAACGTCAAGTCGGTGGTGTTGAGAACGGATCTGGGTGCGGGAGCCGAGTCCGTCTTGCAGGTCATTCCAGCGGCTTTGGGACCGCGATTGGGCGGTCGAACACAAGAAGTCATTAAGGCAGTCAAAGCTGGTGATTGGAGTCGCAGCGGCGATCAGGTGACCGCGGGAGGAATCGACCTTTTGCCCAATGAATACACCTTGAAAATGGCTTCCAGCGAAAATGGGTCAAGTATGGCCATGGGCGATGGCCGCGGCATGATTTCGCTCGACCTCGAGGTGACTCCAGCCCTCGAGGCCGAAGGAAAAGCACGAGATCTGATTCGACTCGTCCAGCAAACTCGTCGCGATGTGGGCCTCGACGTCAGTGATCGGATAGTTCTGACACTCGGAGTCCCCGAGTTCATTCGTCGTAGTATCCAGCCCTTCCTCGACATGGTGGCAGCCGAAACCCTGGCATCGACAGTTGACTGGGGGTCCGGAGAGTTCAACGCTCGACTGGATGAAGACGATATTTACATCGACGTTCGTAAGACATCGTGATCTCTGAGGGCCCGCTGAGATGAGTTCGTGGTCTTTGGGCCAAACACTGAGATGAGCGCGAGCAGCCTCGGTCGGATCTGGTCTGAGGTCACCGGCGGTATCATCGCCCGAAGCAACCTCAGGAGGGTAGTCACCATGGCCCAGCCCGCAGCCAAGAAGAACGCCAAGTCCAAAGCCACCGCCACCAAGGCCTCAACGAAGAAGGCGCCAGCGAAGAAGGCACCAGCGAAGAAGGTCGTCGCAAAGAAGGCGCCAGCCAAAAAGGCGCCGGCGAAGAAGGTGCCGGCTCAGAAAGTTGTCGCCAAGAAGGCGCCAGCCAAGAAAGCGCCAGCCAAGAAGGTGCCGGCTCAGAAAGTCGTCGCCAAGAAGGCTCCGGCTCAGAAAGTCACGGCCAAGAAAGCGCCAGCCAAGAAAGTCACGGCCAAGACAGCTGTTGTACCCAAGGCTCCGGCAAAAGAGGCGGCCAAGAAGATTCCCGAGAAGTCAGCAAAATCCGGCTCTGGTAAGGGGACCGTTGTCGCTCCACCCGTTGAAAAGAAGCCGACACCCGCTCCCGTCAAGAAAGTCCCCAAGCCGGCTTTTGTCAAACCACCGGTTCCCGGTAAGAAGCCCCCATCCAAGGATGGCATCATCGCCAGCCGTGATTTCGATCTCACCTTCCTGCGGGCCCAGCGAGCGATTTTACTGGAGCAACGGGCTCACCTTTTGGGGCAAGCCGATCGACTGGATAGCGAGCGCGAACGTCTGATCGAAGAAGCCGGTATGGGTGACGATCAATTTGATGAGGACGGTGGTGAAGGGGACACCATGGCAGTAGAGCGGGAGCGAGATCGCGTCTTGTCCGATCAAGCCCGTCAGACGGTCGAGGAAATCGACGCTGCCCTGGTGCGAATCGAAACTGGCGATTACGGATACAGCATCGTGTCGACTCGGCCCATTCCTCGTGAGCGGCTGGAAGTGATTCCATGGGCCACGGAGTTGGTGGAAGAGCGTGTGGGCTGGATCGGACGTCGCTAAGTGACCGATGCCAGTAGTTCCCGCACCAAGCGGGGAATGGTCCGTCACAGATTGCGCAATGTTCCGGCACTGTCGATACTTGTAGCTTTGGTGGCAGTTCTCTTTGATCAGGTCAGTAAGCAGTGGGCGGTGTCGCATCTCAGTGATGGACATGTGGACCATGTGATATGGACCCTGCAATTCAACTTGTCATTCAATAGCGGCATGGCTTTTGGCCAGGCTCAGGATTGGGGTCCGGTGATTGCCGTCGCCGCCACAGTCATCATCGTCGGGTTCGTCCTGACTTTGCGTCGAACCGATAGTCGGTTGTCGGTCCTAGCGGTTGGTCTCATCATCGGTGGGGCGCTAGGCAACCTTGTCGATCGCCTCTTTCGTAACGAAGCCTGGTTGCGAGGGCGCGTCGTGGACTTCATCGATTTCCAATGGTTCCCGATTTTCAATGTCGCCGATATCTGTATCAATGTCGGTGGGGCGCTTTTGGTTGTGAGTTATCTGCGCTCATCCTCGACAGTCGAAGCAACATGATGGCGAAATCCCATGATGGTGAAGCGGGCATGACCGAAACAGGGTTAACCGACTGTGGTTCCTGGCTATGCCTGGAGGACGGTTGTTTATGAGTGGAATTCTGACTGAGGAAATTCCCGAAGCCCTGGTTGGGGAACGACTGGATCGAATCGTGGCCATGATGGCGGAAATCAGTCGCTCTGGCGCAGTAGCTCTGATTGCCCATGAAGGCGTGACCGTGGA
>JBEIGJ010000157.1:0-4379 GCA_040381935.1 Acidimicrobiaceae bacterium
AATCCATGAACATCAGGTCCACGATGGGTCGTAGGCCAGTCACAGATGCGCCGACACCGAGACCGATGATCGCCTGTTCGCTGATGGGAGTGTCGACGACGCGGTTGGCGCCGAATTTCGCTTGGAGTCCGCTGAAGGTTCCAAAGACTCCACCGAATGCTCCGATATCTTCACCGGCGCAAAAAACGTTTTCATCAGCGGCCATCATCTGGCTGACGGCTTCATTGAAAGCCATGACATAAGGGAGTTTGCGTTCGGTGCTCATAGTGCTGCGGCAGTCTCGGAATGGGAAGCGGAATACACGTTGACGAGAAGTTGATCTGGCGTTGGATACGGACTCTCTTCGGCAAAAGCGATGGCGGCGTCGATGGCAGCTCGCAATTCCTCCCACACCGCATCGAAGTCGGATTGCGTTGCTGTTCCATTGGCGATCATCTGTGCTTCAAAGGTGAAAATTGGATCGCGTTCTTTCCAGCGAGCTACTTCATCATCAGATCGGTATTTGAGACCGAGGTTTTGTACACCGTGGTGGTTGTAGAAGCGGTAGGTCTTGGCCTCGATGAGCGATGGTCCACCACCTTGTCTGGCCCGCTCGATGGACTCCAGAGCAGCTTCATGAACAGCTATGACGTCCATACCATCGACGATGACCCCGGGCATGCCGTATCCAGCGGCGCGATCGACGATGTCGGTGATCGCCATAGTTTGATCACGCGGGGTGAACTCACCGTATTCGTTGTTTTCACAAGCGAATACGATTGGTAGATGCAGGGCACAGGCCATATTGGCAGCTTCGTGGAAGGCACCGATATTGGTTGAACCATCCCCAAAGAAAGCCACTGCCACTTGACCTCGTCCTCGATATTTGTTGGCGAAAGCAGCACCGACTGCGATTGGGGTTCCCGCTCCGACGATGCCGTTGGCACCGAGCATGCCTAGCGATGTATCGCTGATATGCATTGAACCTCCCTTTCCTTTGCAGTATCCGGTTGCCTTACCCATCAACTCGGCCATCATGCGATTGAAGTCCCCGCCTTTGGCAACAAGATGGCCGTGTCCACGGTGAGTCGAAGTGATGTGATCGTCATCGTTCAGCGCGCCACAGACTCCAGAAGCCACCGCCTCTTCTCCGACATAGAGATGAAGAAAACCAGGGAGTTTGTTGGATTCGGCCAATCGTCCCGCTGCCTCCTCGAAAAGTCGGATACGGACCATCCGTCGATGTAAATCAAATTGCTTGTCCCGAGTGATGGACATGGAATCTCCTTGTGGTCGAAATGAATCAAGCGGACTGTCCGCGGGCCCAACGCAATGAGCGTCGGAGAAGTTCGTAATACGCCGGTTTCTCCCATGAGCATCTTTCGATGCGCGGATAAAAGTCGAGAACCGGAGTCATGTCATAGTGGCCGCGGCAATGACCGAGGGTGTTGTAAAGAATCGAACCTTGACCAAGATCGCGCACGTACATCACGGGATGGACCGGATCCCTAGTTGTCCAATCCGACTCCACGAAACCTTTGGCCTCGCCTTGCCAGACGGTGTGTAGAAGAACCTGAAGCGCATCGCGGTCGGCGTATTCGCTCAGATACAACTCGTCATCGGTATCGAATGGTTCGATTCCGGCAACGAGCCAGTGACTGGGATCCGTGACCTCAACCGTGTAGGGCTGAATCGGCGGATGAGCCACGAATTGGCTACCGAGTGTCTCAGCCCAAAGCGGAAAGATTCGCGGTGAATCGACACCATCGGGTCCACCGAGTGTGAGAGCAGCGTTCGTTCCGTGCAGAGCGATCCAACGGCCACCATTTTCAACCCACGTTCGAATCTGCCTTTGAGCCTCGTGCGTTGGACGAACATCACAGGTATACGACACCAGGATTGATGAGGCAGTGATTCCGGAGGTGTCTTCGTAATCCGGTTGCACCCGGACTCGAAACTCGTCATGTTCTGCCAATAAGGACAGCAACTCGTGTCGGGCGAAGTCGATGTCGTGATACTTGCCTCCAGCCACAAGCGTGACATCGATTCGTCGCCCTGGCGTTCCGCTGGTCATGATCGCCCGTCCTCGAACCTTCGTTGCGCTCGAGGTTTCAGAAATCGATGCGCTTCAAAAAGCCGCCGTCGACGGTGAGATTGACGCCATTGATGTGCCCAGCGGCTGCGCTGGCGAGAAAGACCACGGCATTAGCGACATCGGAGGCTTCACCCAGGTGGCCACCAGGATGGGACTTTTCGGTGGCTTCGAAGAAGGGAGGCATGGCATTTTTGATCATGTCCCAATCTCCACCCGGAACCATGATCGGTCCCGGTGAGACCACATTGCAGCGGATGCCTTGGGCACCGAGAACCTGGGCCTGGCCGAGGGTCCAATTCGTCACTGCTGACTTGAGGGCGCTGTAACTGCCCGATCCGGGGCCGAAGTGTTCAGCGGTAGCGGTGGTTCCGATGCTGATCACCGAACCACCGCCAGCGGCCAATGCGCTGGTCGCCGCATCGACGCCATGCACCAAGGCCATGAGATCGATGTTGAAGTTATTGATCCACTGCTCGAGTTTCCGTGCTGGTTTGCCGGAGGTGTTATGGACGTAGACGTCGATACCACCCAATTGTTCTGCTGATGATGTCACCCACGAGCGCAGCGCCGCGGCGTCACCGGCATCTACCGGCGAGCCGACAACTTTGCCTCGAGCGCTCAATTCAGCGACCGCCGTGGCGACTTCCTCGGCATTGCGAGCGCAGATCGCAACGTGAGCTCCCTCGGCCAAAAATGCTTCGGCGATAGCGCGACCGATGCCTTTGGTCGAGCCAGTGACTAAAACTTTCTTTCCAGTCAATCCCAGATCCATTGTGTTCCCCTTGTCGTTGATCGATGTGAGAGCGCCTTTAGCGCTTGGTGTCCTTCCACGCTACGTCCTTGTCGAGGCGGGGTTCGCCCGGAAGGCCAAGGACCCGTTCGCCGATGATATTGCGTTGGGTTTCATCGGAACCTCCGGCGATGCGATATCCCGGGGCACCAAGAACGTGCTCGCCCCAACCATAGGTACCCCATTCGCCGGTGTCGGCAATCAGCGAAGGTCCAAGGATCTTGGACACCACATCGCTAACCATGGTCATACCTTCGGTCCAGATCAGTTTGCCCAAGGATCCTTCCGGGCCCGGAGGCGAACCAGCACGGCGCATATCAGCGGCTCGCCGATTGACGAAACCTTCGATCCGAAAATGGGTGTAGGCCTTGACGAGATCTTGACGTAGGACTGGGTCGGCCGTGACTCCCATGGCACGGGCGGTGGCCAACAGCATGCGCCACGAACCACCCACCCGGGAGCCGCCTCCGCCACCATCACCTGAGTGATCGCGTTCAAAACCGAGAGTGGTCAGAGCCACTTTCCACCCTTCGCCCTCGGGTCCCAGTCGCATGGAATCCGGAATACGAACGTCATTGAAAAAGACCTCGTTAAACGATGACCCGCCGCTCATTTGTTTGATTGGGCGGATCTCGATGCCGGGGAGATCCATAGGGATGATGAAGGCAGTCATTCCCTTGTGTTTGACGACATCGGCATTGCTTCGGGCGATGAGTTCACCAAATCTGGAAAACTGTGCTCCTGAACTCCAAACCTTCTGGCCGTTGATCACCCATTCATCACCATCGCGTTCGGCTCGACAGGCAAGTGACGCGAGGTCACTGCCCGCACCAGGCTCGGAAAACAGCTGACAGCACAAGTCCTGGGTTGCCAGGAAACGTCCGACGAAATCAGCCTTTTGTTGGTCAGTTCCGTAAATGTTGATCGTCGGCGCAATCAAGCCGACGGTGACGCTGTGAGTTTCGTGTCCCGTAGGAGTGACAAATTGGCCTTCAAGTTTTGAAAAGGCCCGCGAATATTCGCGAGACAGTCCGAGTCCACCAAATTCCTCGGGCCAGGTGATTGCGTGATAGCCCCTCTCGGCTTTTTTACGGGTCCAGGCCTTGGCGCGCTCGAGGAGATCGCGTTCTTCTTCGAAGGTGAGTGAATGAAAAATGGAGACCGAAAACTCGCCGTCTCCCCAGACCAATTCTTTGTCCTCGGTGCCGCTCGATCGGTAGTCGGCGTTGGCCTCGAGCCAAGCCCGAGCAGTGGCGGTGAATTCCTCTAGGGATGGAAGTGAAGTGCTCACGAGGCCACCGTAATTGACGGCTCCCGCAGTGGGGGAACCGGGGGAGTTCTCTCCTCTGTTCTTCGAGCAGTGCCACGTGTCTATACTTCGGCTGTCGTCAGGTGGACGAGGGATCCGTTGACTGGGGGGATGTCGGATGGGGACGTTGGACGGACGGGTCGCGTGCGTGACCGGAGGGACCAGAGGAATCGGGCTGGCCATCGCCAAGGCATTTCTGGACGAGG
>JBEIGJ010000158.1:0-4372 GCA_040381935.1 Acidimicrobiaceae bacterium
CTCATCGAATACTGCGTCCCACAGTGCTTCGTGTCTAGCGCTCGCGACCTCGCCTCTCGGCTCGCCGCCATCTTGGATCATGAACTGATCACCGTGAAACGACTCTGTGGCCACGACACCTGGGTCGGCCCTGTTGCCGAGAACCTGGCGACCGATATCAACGGACTCGAGCGCCGCCTGGCCATCCTCCTTGATGAGATCATCAGCCACGACCGCAGCAGTGAGCACATCGCTCTTTCCTGACCGGTTCGACATATCCCACCATGCCTGTTCTGGCCTACGAACCCGAACAACTGGCCGCTTTACAACGCGCTCTTGATGATCTGAACTTTGCCCTGGCTGGACTCCAGCGATCGATTCCGCCGGACCTGTCCAACGTATGGGTATCAATACGACGCGAAATGGCACTATGTCGCGCCCAACAAGAAAAGGTCGTGCGGGTTTTGCGGGGAGAGTCGGCCCGAGAGGAAATCATGAGGTGGGTGGAGACCCATCCGAGTTGGTGGGCCAAGGCCACACACGGTCGACCCACCGATATCGACACAATTCTGCGCACCGTGCAATCAGATCCACACAGTGCATCTGTGCTCGTCGACTCCCTGGACGATATCGCCCCGCTGATTTACGGGGTCCACGACAGCGAGGTGGTGCGGGCCTTCTGGTTGCTGGTCACTGATCCCGACACCACCTCTCCAGCTGTTGCCGGACGTCGGATTCGCTCTCTTTTGGAAACCATTTTCGGCGACCATCCCTGGAGCCAAGGTCTCTCACGATCCTCCATCGATCCCCTCGAACGACGTCGTATCGAACGAGCGGCCAAGGACATGTTGGGGGAAATACTTGCCCCCTGGCAGTTCCATTTTTCGGGCCGGGCCAGGCACTGGTCCTGGTCCACATCAACTGGTATCGAGTGGCTCCGACGGGTCGCCGCGTCACCAACAGCCGCGGCCGAATTAGCGCGTGGTCTCGGACCCAGTGTGGTGCGCGGACTTTCCCACCTTCCGCCCTCATCCACTGATCGCTACCGGCACATCGATGACATTGCGTTCAGTATTGGCGTCTCGCTGGAAATTTTGCATGAGGCAGGCATCGATCACGCCGGCCGGGATCACTTCACGTGGACCAGCTTCGATGAACTCGTCGATTTGGCACCGGTGAACGCCCCCTGGCCACTCTCGACGCTCATCAGCCGCAGCGCCTCGTGGTTGGACGAACAGATGTCATCGTCGGCGATGTCCGATGCGGTGCGCCGTAACCTTCAACGCAACACCTTGACTGGTCAGCAGGTAATGGCCGGACTGGCAGTTCTCACCGTCTGGCGTTCCCACTGGAAATATGCACGCCCGACAACTTCACCAGCAGCAATTCAGATGGAACTACGCCACACCTACGATGCCATCGACTCTCCATCGGCTCGCGGCCGCGTCGTGGCCCGCTGACTCTTGCGACCCCATCGTCGATGACCGATCTAACCGTCGATATCGACCGCGGTCGTCAAACGAGTGATCGTGGCAGCATCCACTTGGACCAGGATTTCCAGATTCCATGAGCCAGCAGAAAGCAAAGAGATCGAACCGGTGAAGTGATTGGGTCCAAGTACTTCAACGGGCACAGTCAGCGCCGGGGTATCGGACCCGTCGAGTGTGAAGCGCACATCTGCTCCGACCACTGGTGCCAAGGCGCCATTGGGCGTCTGCACTGTGAGATGAACTTCATTGACCCCAACGCGCCCCGGAGTCACCGTGACATTCACAATGGTTGTTCCCTCGACCAAGGAGGCCGTGAAGACACGAGCTTCGGCTTGAACCCGCGGTGGATTGGCAACCAGAGATGTGGTGGCAGCCAAGATAGCCACTACCACCGCCACTTCGATCAACACCAGGCGACGAAGCGAGCCCTCGAGTCGATTCACGATCAACCAACGGGCCACACCACCAATGGTGACGGCGGCGACGACGAATGAAATCTTCACCACCAAGGCCCGTCCCCAGGCTGTTCCACTGAGGTCGTTCCAACTGGGAAGAAGATGCCAGGTCTGCCACAATCCGGTCACTACCGCCAGTGGCACGGCCACCGTTGCCCATCGGGAAAACCGCAGAACAACGTCGCGCTCGCCGTACTCGATGCGATCACCATCCAACTGATCGTCTCGGTCTTCACTGTGCTGGTTGGTGTGAGCAAACCCAACGGCAATGAGAGCCAAGAGACCACCCACCCAAACCACGATCGCCCCCAGATGTGCCGCATCCACCCCGACTGCCACACCGGCCAACGATGATGAACTCGGATGCCCGGCCGCCGACATCGTTACGATCACTCCCGCGCCAACGAGGGCCGCTGATGATCGCCACCAAGCAGTCTCAAGACGCGAACGATTGCCTGTGGCCACGATCAAGAGACCGCCAAAGACCACCAATAAGACGAGTCGCGCCACCAAGGACTGGCCATTGCGCGTCGACCACACATCACCCCACAGACCCAGATCAACAATTCCACTCCATGTCCCCCCAACGGCGTAGGGACCTTGAGTCGCAAAATGAATTGCTGTTCCGAGCATGGCGGCTACCCACCCACCGCCGATGATTCGCCGCAATCGAGATCCACTCAGCCCTGACGCCACTGCGAAAAGCAAGGTTCCCAAGAGCGCGCATACGCCCGCAAAAACGGCAAAGCGCGACCCGTGACGGACTGCTTCTAAACCGGTCGGTGCTTGTCGATCAGCCGCTAATCCCGCCAAGACGTCGGAAACCACATCATCCGTGGAAGCGCTGCCAGTACCGATTTGAAAGGTGAACGCCCCTTGAGCGACGTGCCCATCAGCCGACAACACCCGCCACACCACCACGAACTGGCCTTCAAAAAGGTCAGGTAGATCGCTGGCTACGACAACAGTCGGATCACCAGCATCGACGGCGATGGCACCGATATCGAGAGGCTGGCCATTCTGATCGAAGATTTCAATCGAACGTTCCACGGGAGTCACCCGCTCGGTGAAATCCAAAGTGATCTCTTCAGGTCCGAATTCCAAAACGGCCGAAGGCGCCGGACTCGATGACACCAAATCGGCATGAGCCAACGTTGGGACTGCGAAGCCCAGCACGCCGACAACTACTCCGGCACCAGCAAAGATTGATTGAAGAAGTCGCCGTCTCATGCCAGCAATCCCGATGGGGCGATTCCGTCGAAGTCGTGTCGTCCGAGCAACCACGCCAAACGGTACCGTGGCTCGACGGTCCGCACCGCATCTGGTACATCAGTGAGTCCCATTGACCCTCGCGCTTTGTACTGCATGGTGAGAAAGGCGCAATCGACGCGTATGTATTCCGCCGACCAGCATTCACAGCCACTACATCCCATTACCGCCAGTCCCAGATCACCGCGGTGAACCTCGGCCTCTCGCCAACGCCGTAGCGGCACTTCCGCGATCGGCACCAGCACCCCGGTCGGGGTCCGGCCATGACCGCTCCAAGCAACGCTCGCTGAAAACCAGGCCGCTTCGAGGGCATACACCGACTGACGAAGCCGGTCTATATGTTCTTGGGCGCTGGCATGTGCATCTCGCTCGATATCCATGACTCGTTGTTCGGCACCTCCGGGATATTGATCAACGATGTCCCCGCGTTCTGCTCCCTCGATCAACCGCACCAGGCTGTGAGCGTTATGAGCCAGGTGGGCCAGCACATGGCCCACCGACCATCCGGGTAGTAGCGATGGCTGTCCCACCATCTCATCTCTGAGACCGCCATCATCGCTCGGCTGCAGGTCTTGCAGCAGTCGCTGGTGAGCGGCCGTTGCTCCTTCAACATGGCGATTGATATCAGCCGCGGTCATCACCGGGCCATTCAATCACCGGTCGACTCGGGGCCATCACCGGCTCAACCGACACTGATGCCGTCAAGCCAAAGGCATTGTCCGACGGGGAACGATCACGACCGTTCCATCATCTTCACGGTGCACGCTCACCGTCACACCATAGAACTCCGAGAGCGTTTCAGCTCGTAAGACGTCTTCGGCTGGACCACTGGCTACACAATGTCCGTGATGGAGAAGTGACAATCGGTCGCTGTACAGACCAGCCAGTGTGAGATCGTGCATAGCCGACACAATCGTCAAGCCATGTTCGCGGCGCAAGCGATCCAGTAACTCGAGCGCATATTGCTGATGGCCGATATCCAAGGCACTGGTCGGCTCGTCCAATAGCATGATCGGCGCTTCTTGAACGAGAGCGCGGGCAATAACGACCCGTTGTTTTTCCCCACCCGACATTGTCCCCAGCTGACGGTGGGCGAAAGCCTCCAGATCCAATCTGACCAGAACATCGTTGGCCATGGTCCAGTCATGACGGGTCTCATTGGCGAAGTAGGAGACATAC
>JBEIGJ010000159.1:0-4348 GCA_040381935.1 Acidimicrobiaceae bacterium
CATCAGTAACGGAGACGACATCGACATCGTCGAGAATCTCCACACCTGTCCGTTCAGCCTCTCCTAAGAGATAGCCCACCAAAGATTCCTCGCTGATGATTACCTCATCGTCGATGTCCTGTTTACGGTCGATGACGCCTTCGGGTAAAAGGCCCTTGCTGTGCAGCCAATTGAGATGCAGGGTCAACAACTGGGCCAGTTCTTCCATGGTCAGACGACTTTGTGTCGTACTCGGTAGTCGCTCTGCCACGAATTCAGTCGCTTGTTCGATCTGGTACACCGCCCGCGGGGCCAATGCATCTAATCGGTGGGCCTCACGCCCTATGGTCAGCGCCGCAATGAGGAAAACACAGACGGCCGACACGATGATGAAGAGCCACAGCATGGCGTCAGGCTATACCGCAGCCGTGACGCGCAATCGCCGGCGCTCGGTCACCCGAAACGCCGGCGATTGCCAGTTCGACGATGGTCGATCAGATACCGATGCGCTGAGCCAGCAACTCCCGATGATAGGTGGGATCACCAAAGAGCAATTCCGAGGACTTGGCTCGCTTGAAGTACAAGTGGGCCGGATGCTCCCACGTGAAACCGATACCACCGTGAATCTGAATATTCTCGGCAGTGGCGTGGAAGTACGCCTCTGAGCAGTACGCCTTGGCCAGCGAAGCAACCGACGGCAATTCCTCGTTCATCTCACTGGCACACCACATGCCGTAGTAGGCGGCCGACTTCGCCGACTCGACTTCTAACAACATGTCAGCGCACTTGTGCTTGATCGCCTGGAACGAGCCAATGGGGCGACCGAACTGCACGCGCACTTTGGCGTATTCCACAGCCATATCCAATACCTTCTGTGCTCCACCCACCTGCTCGGCAGCAAGGCCGACAGCTGCCAGATCGAGCACCGTCGACAGCACGTTCCAACCCGCACCCTCGCTGCCGACCAATTCGGCCGGGACATCTTTGAACTCGAGTTTGGCTTGCTTGCGCGTCTGGTCCATGGTGGACAAAGCGGTACGGGTCAATCCATTGGCCTTGCCGTCGACGGCAAAAAGGCTGGTTCCCTTGCCAGTCTTGGCCGCCACGATGATCAGGTCGGCAGTATGACCGTCAAGAACGAACATCTTGGTGCCGTTCAAGGTGAATGACGATCCAGAGCCCGAAGCCTGCATCGTGATACCGGCTTCGTCCCACTTGCCGGAGGGCTCGGTGAAGGCCAGCGTCGCGATGGTCTCACCCGAGGCGATACCAGGCAGATACTTTTTCTTGGCCCCTTCATCACCGGAGTGAATCAAAGCGTTAGCTGCCAACACCACAGTGGCGAAGTACGGAGCGCACAACAAGGAGCGACCCATTTCTTCGAGCACCACACCTAGTTCGACGTAGCCGTAACCGGATCCACCGTAGGCCTCGGGGATATGCAAACCCTGCAGACCCATCTGCTCACCCATCTGCGACCAAACGGCGCGATCGAAACCGTCTTCGGTTTCCATCTGCTCGCGCACCGCGGATTCGGCGCTTTTGGCATCGAGAAAGGCCCGCACTGTTTTACGGAGTTCATCTTGTTCTTCTGAAAAGGCAAAGTTCATGGACACAGTTTGTACCCCGCACCCCGGATGTATGAAATCCGTCTGTGTACGTTTGTGTACACAAACGTGCCATGGCCCGATACAGTTCGACCATGAACCGTCCTCGTATGGATATCGACCAGGTTCCAGCACCCCGGGTCGCAGCTGTCGGTGTCCGACAACTCCGCTCCGATGTTGCGGCCTATGTACGCCGGGCCGGATCGGGGGAGCACGTCGTGATCAGCGTCGGAGGCCGGCCAGTGGCCCAAATTGGACCTCTATCCACACCCACGGGTGAGATCCGACTTGCTGATCTCATCGCCCGGGGAGCAGTACTCGCACCCCGCCGCACCGGTGCTTTGCATCTTGCCGAACCCATCCCGGTCTGGTCGGGAAGTCGCCTCGACCGCCTTCTGCGGGAGATCCGATGACCATCTTTCTTGATTCATCAGCTCTTGTGGGGCTGGTCATCGATGGACCAGCACGACGTGTGGTCCTGGAAAGTCTGGAGGCCGATAGTGATTGGTGCGCCAGCGCTCTGGCCTTATCCGAGGCACTGGCTCTGGTATCGCGTCTGAGCGACGAAGAGATTTTGGTTCAGGACCTCGAAGATGCTCTGCGATTATTTTGGGATCGCGTGGCCGTTGTGCCTGTTGATCAAACATGTTTGGATCAAGCCGCCGGCATCGTCCGCGAACAACCAGTGCGAATGAGCGACGCTATTCATCTCGCAGCCGCACATCGCCTTCCCCGCCCGGTGCACTTCATCACTTTTGATCCCGGGCAGATTCCCGTAGCCCTTTCACTGGGATTCGATGTCGTCTCCCTGTGACGAACTTTCCGGCCTGAATCGGTGACAGACTCTGGTCATGGCGACGACACCCACCAATGGTTCACCGCAAAGCGATCCTGTTGCGGTTGCGCCGGCTGCCTTGCACTGGTTCAACACCGACGTCGAAGTACACAAAATCGTTGTTGGTCCGTACGACAACAACGTCTTCATCGTGCGCTGCCGAGCCACAGGCGATGCAGTTCTCATCGATGCAGCGAATGAACATGAGATCCTGTTGGATCTTTCGCGCCAACTTGGAGTGAGGAATATCCTCGAGACCCACGGTCATCACGATCACATCCAGGCCATACCCGCCATGCGTGAAGCCGGATATCGAGTTGCAGTGACCGCATTGGATGCTCCGATGCTCGGTGACTTGGGATATGACGCTTTTCTGAATCATGACGACGTGATCGAAGTGGGTCGACTGCGGTTGCGATCAATCCATAATCCGGGGCACACACCAGGTTCCATTTCATTTCACGTCGAAGGAACACCACTGCTCTTCACCGGTGACACTCTCTTTCCAGGTGGCCCAGGCGCCACCACCTTTCCGGGTGGCGATTTCGCAAAGATCATCGACTCGATTGACAATCTGCTCTTCACCTTTCCCGCCGACACCATCGTCTTGCCGGGCCACGGCTCTGATACCGCCATTGGGACTGAACGCCCGCACCTTCAAGAGTGGGTTGATCGTGGTTGGTGAAACGACCATCGATGCCAAGACACCATGAGCGATGCGGTGAGCGAACCAGAAAACAAAGCCCTGCGCTACGACCAACGACCCGAAGATCCCACACCGATCACTACCGCCGATCTGCCACTCACCCCGTTGCGCGATCGCAACATCCCAGCGACAGCGTGGACTGAGGCCCCAATGCAACTTCTGAACTTGGGGAATGACCTCCCCGATCGGCCCACTGCTCACTACAAGCGCCGCATCGGGCGCTGGCTCTTGTGGAGAGCGGGACCGGCTAGTGAAGCCGACGCGCGCTATTGGGCAGCGGACGGCGAGGATCTCAGTCGACAGTTCGTCTTTCGCCTCTTCAGCGATGGCAGCGGTCAGGGTCTTGGACCGAGCGGTCAGATGCACGATCGCTTTCGCAGCTGGAAAGAAGACCTCAGAGATCACTGATTGGGCACCAAACTGAATCATGTCGCACCAGCCCCTCAGAAAAGACCAGACGTAGACTGGTGACGTGAACGCCGTTGGTTCGCCCACCCTCGGGGGGATGGTTCCCCAGCCGAATCTTTTGGCACCTGGCCGTCGCACTGAATACGTCCTTGACGATGGTCGGCCAACGCCGGTCATTCGTGACCAGTTGCGCCGCATTCCGTCGGTACGTAATGTGGTTTCGATTTTTTCGACCTATATCCAGACGGCACTTTTGCTGTATTCAGCGGTGCGCTGGGGACCATGGACTTGGCTGCCGGTATTCATTCTCATGGGTCGGGCACATGCGCAATTCGCCTCGCTCATGCATGAAGCGGCGCATCGCTTGCTTCTTGGAAATAAGCGAGCCAATGATTTCGCCGGTCGATGGCTCATTGGTTATCCGGCATGGACCAATACCGACGCCTACCGACGCGTCCATATGGCTCACCACCGCCAAGAGTTCGGTCCCAATGAGCCAGATATCCCGCTCTATGCCAACTACCCAATCAGCCCGGCCAGCTTTCGTCGCAAGTTGGCTCGCGATGCCTCAGGTCGAACGGGGATCCGTCTTCTTCGTGAGCAACTCAACGGATTGCGCAGTCCTGTACCCGTTGTTCGGCGTTCGCTGTTGAAGATTCTTGCCGTCCAACTTGTTCTTCTCACGATGGCCATCATCTCGGGATACTGGTGGGTATACCCCATGTTTTGGGTAGCGCCTTATCTCACTGTTTGGCGAGTGATCAATCGTCTCCGGTCCATCGCCGAACATGGCGGACTTCAAGCCTCGAGCGA
>JBEIGJ010000160.1:0-4345 GCA_040381935.1 Acidimicrobiaceae bacterium
GGGTTACGTCTCCGACCCAGATGGACACCTCTGGGAAGTGGCTTTCAATCCTTTCGACAATTGGACCTAATCAGTCACGCTTGAGGTCAGTGACGGCTCCCCCGCTGGCTTCCACCAAATTGTGCGGCTCGATACCGAACACGTCGATCCACGTACCCGCCGCCGCCCACACCTCGTCGTACTGCAACAGATCCGGATCGATGAACACCCGCAAATGGGTCTTGTGACCAAAGGGCGGCACGCCACCAATAGGAAAGCCCGTTGCCTCGCGCACCACGTCGGCATCGACGCGAGAACACTTCAATCCCCCTGCAGCCAAAGCCAATTTCTTCTCATCTAACTGATTCGCTCCACTGACATAGGCGAGAACAACTTCACCGTCGACAGCAAAGATCAAACTCTTGACGATTTGGCCGATTTCCACCCCGATTGCGGCTGCGGCATCCGCAGCGGTTTTCGTACCATCGGGAAATCGACGAGGTTGGATATCCAAGCCCAGATTTTTCGCTGCCTCGACAACCTTGGCCACATTCGGATGCAACTTTTCCGTCATGATGATGTCACCGTAGCGGACCCTGCCTGGCGTAAGACCAATGCTCCCGATAGCGAAAAGGCCGCAGCCACGAGATAGCTCGTGCGATATCCGCCGGCCACGTCACGGAGCCACCCCAAAAGCAACGGTCCTCCGGCTGTACCGACTGTGGTGTAGAGCTGGGTACGCGAAAAGATCCGTGGGTAATCACGCACGCCAAAGCGTTCGGCTATCAAAAGCGGCTGCAACATGAGAATATTCCCAATAGTCATTCCGAAACCAACAATCCCTATGAAGGCAACTATTGGTACTTCGGCAAAGGCCATGATCACCATTGATCCGGATTGAAGTATGGCCAAAAAGACGGTGAGACGCATCGTCCCGACCCGTGTAACAACGCGTCCACCGATGAGCCGAGCGACCACCGAAGTTGCAGCTAACGCCGTGGTCGCCAGTGTGGCCGTTGAACGATCGGTTCGCTCTTCGACCAGTCGCACCAATTGCTGAATGGCCCCGACTTGAGATCCAAGGGCAAGTACATAACCAACGGTGACAGCCAAAAAGAATCGCGTTGCAACTGCCTCCGCAAAAGGAGTGCCCACCGGAGCAGGTGCTTTCGCCGTGTTGGCGACGCGTACTCCATCGGGATGCCATCCGGCTTTATGAGGATCGGGTTTGAGCCACAACAACGTGATCGGAATCGTTCCCACTAACCAGATTGCAGCCAACCACAATGATGCTCCAGCGATCCCGCGGGTATCGAGCAACCATTTCGCAATCGGAGTGATGACGATTCCGCCCACCGACAAACCGGTTGACGCAATGGACAGGGCCATGGCTCGACGGGTCTGGAACCATCGGGTGACAATGGTCGAGGCGGTCACCAAACCCGCCGCCGACCAACCCACGGCGAAGACTGCGTACACCACGAACAATTGCCATTTGTTCTCGACCCGGCCAAAAAACGCCAGGGATATCGCCCCGATGATTGCACCGCCACAAATCACAATTCGGGCATCCACGATGTCGATCACCCGGGCAACACCGACGCCGGTAACCCCAGCAACCAGAAAGAAAACCGTCGTAGCCAAGGACACCGATGACACGTCCCAGTTCAGTTCACGGCTAAACGTGTTGAGATACACCGCCAATCCGTAGAAACCCAACCCTGCAGTGGTGGCAAGCAACACGAAACAGGCGGCAACAACCCTCCATCCCGGGAAGTTGGGTTCAGAAGTGACGCGATTTGTCACCTTTTCGCGCCCAATGGGTGAGGGTGGTCGAGGAGGGAGTCGATGCGGAGGGCCAGGGCGAGGTCGCGATCGGTTACCGCACCCACGTCATGGCTGATCAAGCTGATCGACACCGTGTTCCAGCTGTTCGACCAGTCCGGATGATGGTCCATCTCCCGCGCGACGACTGCCACCTGTTCCATGAACGCCCAGGCCTCATCGAAGTCCCGGAACACCAGAGTTCGATGGAGCCCCCGATCATCCCGATGCCATTCAGCAGATGTCACAGCCCAATCTAAGCACCCTCGTTGAACAGACTGTCAATGCTTGCTATTTTGACCCTCGAAGGGGAGTATCCCCGCTGGGAAACCAGCGAACCGACGTCGTCAATACGGCCTTACCGCCCGGCTCGGCTCCTGATGGAGGGAGAGACCTTCGGAAATCAACGATTCTCCGAAGCGCGCTCATCTGAATAAGGATCCATCAATGCCCTCCTCCTCCACCCTCAGCGGTCTCGGCGATCGCCAGGCCCACACCCTGGACATCGACGACGTCGTCAACAGTTTCCAGACCGATATCGCCCGGGGTCTCGACTCCACGGCTGTTGCCGCCCGCTTGGAGTCGATCGGCCCAAACAAACTGGCTGAGGCTCGCCGCGACCCGGCTTGGAAGCGCTTCTTGAATCAGTTCCGCGATGTCCTGATCATGATTCTTTTCGTGGCGGCCATCGTCAGCTTCGTGGTCTCAGGCGAGCTGAAAACTCCGGCAGTCGTTCTGGTCGTGGTCCTCCTCAACGCCATCATCGGATTCATCCAAGAGAACCGGGCCGAGGCCTCACTCGATGCTCTCAAGAAAATGTTGACGACCTCATCCCGGGTCCGTCGCGACGGACAAGTCATGGCGGTGGCATCCGAGTCCCTCGTTCCGGGAGACATCGTTCTGGTCGAAGCTGGTGATCGGATTCCATCTGACGGACGTTTGCTGTTGGCCGCCAACCTAGAAATCGAAGAGGCTGCGCTCACCGGGGAAAGTACACCCTCGGAGAAATCCACTGCCGTCGTGAACAAACTCGAGGCTCCGCTCGGTGACCGCTCCAACATGGCCTATATGAACACCGTGGTCACTCGGGGACGCGGTGAATTCATCGTCACGGCCACTGGTATGGCAACCGAAATCGGCCGGATCGCCGATCTCTTACGCTCCACCGAAACCGACAAGACGCCCCTGCAAAAACAACTCGAAGGTTTGGCCCACAGTTTGGCCAAGTTGTCAGCACTCATTGTTGGTGCAGTCTTCGCCATCGGACTGGCGCGGGGAAATGAGATTGCCGAATTGCTCAATTTGGCGGTCGCTCTCGCAGTAGCCACCATCCCCGAAGGACTCCCCGCCGTCACTGCCGTGACACTGGCGATCGGTGTTTCGAAGATGGCCAAACAGAACGCCATCATCAAACGACTGGCCTCAGTGGAGACACTGGGTTGCACGAACATCATCTGCTCGGACAAGACCGGCACTCTCACGCTGAATGAGATGACCGCCCGCCGACTGATCGTTCAGATGAACGAGCACATCATCAGCGGCGAGGGATACGCCCCCGACGGCGAGATCCAACGTCGGCCAACGGATGCTCCTTTTGCCATGGATGCGGCTCTGCTATCGATGGCCCTGTGCAGCGATGCGGTTATCAGGCTTGAAGAGGACCAATGGACCCTGGTCGGCGACCCGACCGAGGGAGCCCTCATCGTCCTAGCGGCAAAGGGTGGCCTCGACGTATCGGTCATGCGCTCGACATATCCCCGAGTAGGAGAGGTCCCCTTCGACTCGGCTACCAAAATTATGGCCACCTTCCACGAGATGGCCGGCAGTGACGGTCGTCGACAGATCAGGATGTTCGTCAAGGGTGCTCCCGATGTCGTTATGAACCACGCCAGCAACGCCATCGGCACCGGAGGAATTGGCATGCCGATGGCGACGGCCCGCGCAACTCTCGATTCCCACAACGACCGATTGGCTTCCGAGGGAATGCGTATCTTGGCGGTCGCCCAACGAGATATCGAAATTGATGCCTGGGACGAGTTCAGTCGATCTGGTGCCGACCCGGCAGCACTGATCGACGACTTGACTCTCATCGCCTTGATCGGCATTGTCGATCCTCCCCGTCCGGAAGCCAAAGCCGCAATCGCCGAAGCACGTACGGCTGGTATCCGGGTCAAAATGATCACCGGTGATCACGCCAAGACGGCAGCTGCCATTGGCACCGAACTCGGACTTTCCACTGGACCGCTCGTGGCGATAACCGGTATCGAACTCGATCAACTCAGCGACGAAGAACTCGATGCTCGTGTCGAAGAGATTTCCGTCTTCGCCCGTGTCGCACCCGAACACAAAATTCGTATCGTCACTGCCCTACAGAATCGCGGTCATGTCGTTGCCATGACCGGCGATGGAGTAAACGATGCCCCCGCCCTGAAAAAGGCCGACATGGGTGTCGCTATGGGAATCACCGGCACCGAGGTCACGAAAGAAGCGGCCACCATGGTGTTGGCTGACGACAACTTTGCCACCATCGTCAATGCTGTCA
>JBEIGJ010000161.1:0-4277 GCA_040381935.1 Acidimicrobiaceae bacterium
AAACCCCCCCCCACCCTTTGGGCGCGAATGGTTTCAATATCGGGTGTTTTTCTTACCCATTGGGCGTTATGAAATGTGTTTGGTCTTCCATTGGTTTGTAATTTTACATGTTTTGCACCCCTTTGGCGCCCAAGAGGGGGAGGTTCGTAGAGTGATGGGGGTGGAGGATGTGTCGCTATACGAGCGGGTTGGTGACCATGACTTTTTTGTCCGCTTGGTTGAAGTTTTCTACGGCGGGGTCATCACCGACGACGTTCTCTGGCCGCTCTATCCCGATCAGGCCGATCTCGCAGGCGCCAAAGAGCGCCTGAGCCTGTTCCTCATCCATTACTGGGGTGGGCCGCCCACCTACATGGAACGTCGTGGCCATCCTCGCTTGCGTCTTCGCCACCTGCCTTTTCACATCGGCCCGCTCGAACGAGACCGCTGGCTGGTGCATATGTCCGCCGCCGTGGAAGCCACAACCGACGATCCTGAACTACGTTCCGAGTTGATGGCGTATTTCGTGCCGGCCGCCGAACATCTCCGTAACGACACTGGTTTGCCCATCAGTTCACAACGACCGGGTTCTAATCCGGCCCCAAGCGCCGGGACTTAGCCGAACACGACAGTTTTGCGTCCGTAAACCAAGACCCGATGTTCAAGGTGTGCTCGCACCGCCCGCGCCAAGACGATTGTCTCTAAATCCCGTCCCTTACGGGTCAATTCGGATACGGCATCCCGGTGGGTAACCCGCGCCACCTCCTGATCGAGAATCGGTCCCTCATCGAGTTCCTCGGTCACATAGTGGGCAGTGGCGCCGATGATCTTGACGCCACGATCGTGGGCCTGACGGTAGGGATTGGCCCCGATGAAGGCCGGTAAGAACGAGTGGTGAATATTGATGATGCGCGAACGAAATGCATCCACCACGTACGGCGAAAGAATCTGCATGTAGCGGGCCAGCACCACGAGATCCACCTGACGCGCACGAAGCTCGGCAACGATCTGTTGCTCTTGTAGCTGCTTGGTTTGCGAAGTCACGGGAAGATACAGGTAGGGGACTCCCATATGTTCGACCAGATCGGCATGATCGGGATGGTTATCGATCACACAGACAATGTCTGCTGGCAGTTCGCCCGATCGCCAACGTCCGAGCAGATCGAATAGGCAATGAGGCTGCTTGCTGGCCAAAATGCCGACCCTCGGTCGTTCATCGGTGAATTTCAACTCCACTTGCATGGCGAATCTTTCGGCCACGTTCCCAAAGGCCGACAAGATATTCGTCCTGGCCAGCGACATCCCATCGAGTTCAAACTCGACCCTTTGGAAAAAAACCTTTTCGACGTCGTCGGTGTGCTGTTCGGCATGAACGATATTCCCGCCATGGTCGGCAATGAATCCGGCCACCGCAGCCACCACGCCCGGTTGATCGGGACACGAGATCAAGAGGACTCCGGTGGCAGACATCGTGTTAGTTTGCCGGTAATGCGGGCCGATTTGCGACGATTCAGCCAATGAGCCAGTCATCAGCGGCACCCTTGCACATCGTGTCAGCGGGAACGACCATCGATACCGACGGCATCTCTTTTCCCACGGTGGTCGTCGATGTCAGCGAAAGGCCCGATGTGCGTGACCTGGCGCGGGTAGTGGCTGCAGACGGTGTTGGGGATTTGACAACCAAAGGGGACGTTGGAATGGATCCCCAGGGTCGGACGGTCATCCGTTTGACGGCCCGTGCCACGTCACCGGTCCAGGTGGAGTTCAGTTTGGTCTTTCCCATGCCGGCCTATGCCGAACTCTTGGGCGATGCGGCGCGTATGGGCTGCCTGGTCATTGCCGTTGCAACAGGTGATCCACCGGAAATCGATAGCGACCATTGGCTGGGTCTGGATGTGGACTCACTGGCACTGCAGCGGATGGTGACCTTTGCTGGTTGAACTGATTCGTCACCCCACCTGATCCTGTTGGTTCAGGAGCCAAAGAGTGCATAACAGGTCACTGCCGCAGCAGCCGCCACATTCAACGAGTCGATACCGGCTGCCATCGGGATCCGTACATGGTGGGTCACAGCAGCCAACGAACGCGCCGATAATCCATTGCGCTCTGATCCCATGACCACGGCGATGGGCCTCGATTTCGCAAGTTCGTCAGTTACCTCGTTAAGTGTTCGTGCACTCAGGTTGGGAGTGAGGCCACATACGGCGAAACCGTCAGAACGCAGGGACTCCAAGGTTGCGGCTACGTCATCAACTCGACAGTGGGGAACGGCGAAAGCGGTTCCCATGGACACGCGCAGTGCACGACGGGCGAGTGGGTCGGCGCTATTGCGATCGAGGATCAGTCCTTCGACTCCAAAGGCGGCTGCACTGCGCATGATTGCTCCAACATTTGTCGGGTTATCGACATCTTCCAGAACCATGAGTCGATGTGACGTCATGATCGTGGCAATGTCGGGTAACGCCGGTCGTTCGAAAAGCGCAATGATGTCAAGAGCAACTCCGAGACCGGTGAGGACTTTGCGGGCCTGAGCAGAAGCGGCATACACCGGCACGCTGTCGGCGAAGGACTCGATGAGCGGTGGTGGAGCATCAGCATCCACGAGAGCAGTCACCACACGACAGCCAGCATCAATTGCCCGCTCGACAACAAGGTCTCCTTCGGCCACGAACATTCCCTGTTGAATTCGTTCGACATCGGCCTCGGCCAAACCCTTGATCAGGCGACCCGGAAGGTGCCGCGGACGTAATTCGCGTTCTCGAAGGCGAAAGGGTCCGAGACGCTCATCTTCAAGTGAGTTGATCAGAATCGTGCGTCGCATCGATGATCCCTAGTGCGTCGCAGACTCAGGGGGCTTGTGCGACTCCTTCAACTTTGTCAGTAGTACCACGGGTAGGGACTCCAATCAGGATCCCGCTTTTCTAAAAATGACAGTCGACCTTCTTGGGCCTCATCGGTCATGTATGCCAAACGCGTGGCCTCACCGGCAAACACTTGCTGGCCGACTAGGCCATCATCGATGAGATTGAAAGAGAACTTGAGCATTCGTTGAGCCGTAGGACTCTTGCCGTTGATTTCTTTGGCCCATTGCAACGCGGTCGCCTCCAACTCCGCATGGGGCACAACAGCGTTGACCATGCCCATGCGATAGGCATCTTCGGCAGAGTATTCACGACCGAGAAAAAAGATTTCACGGGCAAATTTCTGTCCTACTTGTCGCGCCAGATATGCCGAACCGAAACCACCATCGAAACTGGCAACGTCAGCATCCGTTTGCTTGAAGCGGGCATGCTCTGCGCTGGCCAGTGTCAAGTCGGCTACGACGTGCAGACTGTGTCCGCCTCCGGCAGCCCAACCGGGGACGACACAAATCACGACTTTGGGCATGAAGCGTATGAGTCGTTGCACTTCGAGGATGTGCAGGCGCCCACTCTTGCCAGGATCGATGCTTGCGGCTGTTTCTCCTTCGGCGTAGCGATAGCCGTCTCGACCGCGAATGCGCTGATCTCCACCACTGCAAAAGGCCCATCCTCCATCTCGGGGCGATGGGCCATTCCCGGTGAGAAGGACACACCCCACATCGACCGACTGCCGAGCGTGGTCGAGTGCGTCGAACAATTCATCCACGGTGTGCGGGCGAAAAGCATTGCGTACTTCGGGTCGATTGAAAGCAATGCGTACGGTGCCGTGCTCCGTAGATCGGTGATAGGTGATATCGGAGAAAGAAAACCCTGGCACCTCTTGCCAGGCCGATGGGTCGAAAATAGCGGAGATCTGCTGGGCGCTCACCAGAGCATTCTCGCAGATGAGCCAGCAAACATGAATACGCGCCGCCCTCCGACATCGCAATGCAGGTAGCGAACGACCGAATGTGATCGAAACGGGTAATTTGTCGATGTGGTCGTCAATCGCTATCTGTTCGGCATGGTGGGCCTTGTGGTCAGTGCCAGTGCGATAGTGGCCTGTAGTACGACGACAGCCAGTGAGGCCCCGATCACCCAAGATCCAGTGCTCTCGGTGACGACTAGTACGCGTCTTGCTCCACCATCGGTACCGACGAGACCGGTACCTTCAGAACCGATACCGAGCACTCAGCCACTGGCTTCTGAGCCGCCGGTGCCAGTCGAGCCGGAGCCTGTTGAGCCGGTGCCTGTTGAGCCGGTACCAGTCGAAACTCTGCCGGTGCCTGAGGTTTCAGTTCTCGAGCGTCCTTTGGTGGCAGTGGGTGAATCGAATGGCATTGAAACGGCGCGGATTCAGTTGCGTCTCATCGAAATCGGGTTTTGGGTCAGTCATTT
>JBEIGJ010000162.1:0-4195 GCA_040381935.1 Acidimicrobiaceae bacterium
ACAAGGAGCACTTTCTGACCGGCCACCGCACTGGCTACGGCCAAGTTAACGGCCGTAGTGGTTTTTCCGTCACGTTCTTTGGGACTGGTGATCTGCAAGATCTTCATTGGAGCCCCAATAGAAAGAAATGAAATCGATGTGCGCAGGGAGCGATAAGCCTCTGCAGTCGCGGAGCGCGGCTGTTCGATCGTCGCCATGTGAGTTTCACCCACATTGCGCCAGTCCGACATCCGTGGAATCACGGCCAGGGTAGGTAGAGGTCGTGTCACACCTTCGAAATCTTCGCGGGTCTTGATGGTGTCGTCGAAGTAGTCGAAGAGGAATGCCAGACCGATACCAAATGCGAGGGCCACGACGAGTGCGGTCAAAATGTTGCCGGCAATATCGGGTTCGAAGGGGGAATCGGGCGGTGCGGCAGGGCTGAGGATTTGAGTTCCCCCGATTCCAATGAATTGGGCGGACAAACTCAGCTCATCGAGCACTTCTATGAAACGCCGCCGCTGGGCCTCTAATCGCGTCCGATCGTTTGAGAAATTGGCCTCGAGACTCAATCGTGCTGCTTCATCAGTGGCGGAAAGCGCTTCAAGATTGCGCAGATACGTAGAGTCGAGTTGCTGTAACTCACCTTCCACTTTTTGAAGACGCTCGGTCACTGCCTGCGTGCTCACGACGTATTCCTCGAGCCGGAGTTCTGCTCGTCGCTGAATGAAGAGATTGGCGTAGGTATTAGCAATCAAGGCGGCGTCGTCAGGGTCGTCGGCAATTGCCGTGAAGGTCAACGATGACAAATCGGTTTTGGACGTCACATCCACATTGGGGTTGACTCCGAGGGCATCACGCAGGGCTCCGAGCATTTCGGCCCGAGTTGCAAAGACGACTTCGGCACTCAAGCCGGTGGGGGAGGCGAAGGAAACTTGTCCGGTGACACTGGAAGTCCGAATCAGAACATCGGCACTGGAGCGATACATCGGAGTTTGGAGAAGCGAGGTGCCCAGGGAGGTCAACATCGCCGCCCAGACGACGACGCCCAAAACTAGTTTGCGTCGTCGAAGCACGGCCACGTAGTCACGTAGTTCGCGCGCTTCTCCACCTGAAGAGGAAAAGGGTGTACCCACTGCCGAGAATCCTACATCCGGTGTGGTCTCTCTGTTGGCTTCTCCAAGAGGGGGAGGGAAAAGGAGGGTAATGTTGGTTTTGCATGTCTCGGATTTGGCTTTCGCAACCTGATGTCGGGCCATTCGAGCGTGAGGCACTCTTACGGGCCTTCGATTCGGGATGGATCGCCCCGACTGGACCGGAGGTCGATGCCTTCGAGCGCGATGTGGCTATGGTCACTGGCTGGGAGGGTGCGGTTGCGCTGTCGAGTGGAACTGCAGGACTGCATCTGGCGCTCTTGACCATGGGGGTAGGCCCGGGGGACCTCGTGCTGACATCGACATTCACCTTTGTAGCGACGGCCAATGCCATTCGCTACTGCGGTGCCGAACCAGTGTTCATCGATTCCGATCTGGACTCGTGGAACATGTCCCCGAAACTTTTGGAGACTGCGATCGCCGACCTCGCTAGGAATGGTCGCCGCCCGGCAGCCGTGGTCATGGTCGACCTCTACGGACAATGTGCTGACGCCGATGCCATTGCTGATTTGTGTCGTCCCTTAAATATTCCCGTGATCGAAGATGCAGCGGAGGCCTTGGGAGCAACGTACCGGGGGAGGGCGGCAGGAACGTTGGGAGATATCGGTGTGTTCTCCTTTAACGGGAACAAGATTATGACCACGTCGGGAGGGGGAATGTTGGTGACACCATCGAACGATGTTGCACAGCACATTCGTTTTCTTTCGACTCAGGCCCGCGAACCGGCTGTTCATTACGAACATACCCAAGTGGGGTTCAACTATCGGATGTCGAATCTGTTAGCCGCTATGGGCCGGGCTCAATTGCAACGGTTGCCCTCGTTCATCTCTCGTCGTCAAGAGATCAATCTGCTCTACCGAGAGGCACTCTGCGATGTGGAAGGCATTTCCTTCATGCCCCATCCGGAATGGTCGCAGTGGAATGGCTGGCTGTCCTGTGTTGTCTTTGCCGATCAGACGCAACGTGATGCCGTGATGAATTTCCTGGCCAGCGATGACATCGAGAGCCGTCCACTGTGGAAGCCGATGCATGTGCAACCAGTCAATGCTGGTGCCTCATCTTTTGTTGACGGCACGTCAGAGGATCTATTCGAGCGCGGACTCTGTCTACCGAGTTCCAGTGCGTTGACAGATAATGATGTCGACCGGGTTATTGATCGGATGCGGGTGGCGTTGCGGTGAATTCAGGCATTGTCGCGTGTCCTGGTGCCGCCAAACCCGAGCCCGAAATCACGGTCCGAAAGGTCTTGAGAATGATCCGCAAGTCAAGTGACAGACTGGCCTGGTCTACGTATTCGCTGTCAAGAGCCAACTTGTGGGGCCAGTCGCTGCCGTTACGGGTGGTGACCTGACTTAAGCCGGTTAATCCCGGTCGGGCCAGGAGTCGGCGTCGTTGTTGATCGGTGTATTCGGAGACGTAGAGCACGGGCAATGGACGTGGCCCGACAATGCTCATTTCCCCCCTGACGACGTTGATCAGTTGTGGGAGTTCATCAAGACTGTAGCGACGAAGAAATGAACCAAAGCGAGTGAGTCGTTCGTCATCACTCAATGAGGACGGGGCCACACCAGGGGCAACGTCACGCATGGTCCGCAGTTTCAACACGATGAATTCCTGGCCATGGAGTCCCGCTCGAGGATGGCGAAAGAAAACTGGACCTCGTGACGTCAGTCGAATGCCGAGTGCTCCAAGAAAAATGATCGGTGCTGCCACGATGAGAGCGGGAAGTGCAATGACTTGATCGAGGAGTCGTTTGCCCCGGGCCAAGAGCCATGGTGAACTCGGCGTCGTTGCGCCCGAACCCGGTAATGTCGTCATGATGTGCCTGCCGTCGCCGGATCCCTTTGATTGAATTGGGTGGTCCCCGATGTCGAATCAGGTCGAGTCGGAATCCAACATAAGAGAATCAGCAAAAATGGCAGTACCTGAACACGCTGGCGGGCAATGATGCCGAGATTGCCGACGGACGACCAGGCAAAGGCGAAGGCCAGGGTGTAGAGAACCGCGAACCGAAGAAATGGGTCACCTAGGGTTCGGCCAATCGCACCGAAAACGCGACGTCTCCGAATAAAGACGAGCGCCAGCAAGACAGCACTTTCCAGCGATGACAGAAGTTGAGTGAAGGTGCGGGCTTCGAAAGGCAGCGGACGAAACATGACGGTGAGGAACGCATAAGGATATTCGATCGGGGAATTAGGAGAGGATACTTCGATTTCCGAACCACCTTGGGAGCTTCTCTGGGTGGTTGCGTCGAGTACGGCGCTGAAACCCTCCTCACTATTGGGGAGAATTTGCTCCAGGGGCCCAGAGGCGAAAGCCGCGGCAGCGGCAATGCTCGCAATGGTGACCATAGTGAGCACGGGGCTGAGGGCGCGACCTCGTCGACCGCGAACCAGAACCAGCGCCAAAGCGAAAGAGAGTAGAGCGATAGCAGTGACGTGGGGTCTCACCATGCCCGTCGCCCAGACTCCAGCACCCACGAAGATGAGTCCCCTTGTTTGATGGGTCAGCACTCGCGCTGCACCAGTGGCAAAGAGTCCGAGGCCGAACAGCATCCAAGCCTCCTTGCCCAACGATGACGGCCAGAAAAGTGAGCTAGGAAGGAATAAGACCAGCAGAGCGTACTGTCGAACGTCCACGTCTGGAACGGCGCGCCGGATGGCCGCCACGAAACCCCATAACCCGAAAAAGCCCAGCCATGAAAAGACCATGAAACTGGCCAAAAGACTACGTCCAGTGAGCAGAGCAACTATCCCATTGAGTTCTTCAATGAATTGCGTTCCAAAAGATGTCGGAAACATCGATGCAACATCGCGCTGTCCATCCAGATATTGGTTAGCGATACGTACTCCCGCTTCGTGGTACTGGCCCGAATCATTTCCTCCATAGACGTGATACGCCAAGAGGTAGCGCATGTATGCACCAACCATCTTGGCGATCAGAGCGATGACAACTATGTTCGCCAAACCCGAACTGTGTCGCTCTTCAACCGCGCGAATGAAAGGTATGGTGAGAACACACAGAATGATGGGGATAACAACTGCTCCCCTCAGATCGATATC
>JBEIGJ010000163.1:0-4143 GCA_040381935.1 Acidimicrobiaceae bacterium
ACCTAGTTCCGGTCGTTGGCGGGCGATAGGACGGTAAATGAACTTCGGTGGAAAAGTAAGGGATCGTTTGTCTCGATTAACTCAGCAACGGCACAATCGGCCACGGACTCAAACCGTGGTCGATGTCTTGGCCTGGGTCGTTGCGATTCCCGTGGCGACGTTGTTGCGGTTTCCCTCTCCCGCAGAGACCAACTGGAGCATTGGTGTCTGGGTAGTGGGAGCCGTCGTCTCGGCGCAGATCATTTTGGGCTTGGGACTTGGCCTGTATCGGCGTCGGTTACGTCGCGGAGGCAGCGAAGAACTTCTGCGGGTCGCCACGGTAGCTCTGTTCATTGGTGTGGCTTTGGGCATTGTGGTTCGCACCGATTTCGGCTCCGGGATCCGCTATTCGGTCCCTGCTTTAGCGCCGTACTTTGCCGGTGCCATCATGGTTGGCTCGCGAGTCTTGTGGATTCGGTCCATCCGTCGCCAACGTCAATTGGAGACGTCGACCCCGCTGTTGGTGGTGGGTGCTGGTGACGCCGGTTACAGCGCTGTTCGCCTGATGTTGGATGATGTGCGGACTCCGTATCACCCGGTTGGCTTAGTTGACGATGATCCACTCAAGGCGAACCTGCGCCTGCTTGGTGTGCCGGTACTGGGCACGGTTCCCGAGCTGGAAAAGGCTATTGAAAAATCTGGCGCTCGGGCAGTGCTCTTTGCCATCCCGAGTGCCGATATCGATTTGGTCCGATTTGTCGACGCCGTGGTAGCCGAGTGCCAAATACCGCTTTTCACCTTGCCACCAGTGACGAAACTGTTCGCCACTCTTTCCTTGACCGATATTCGCCCTGTCACCGAATCGGACCTACTAGGTCGACCAACTTCAGAGATTGACACCGAAGCTTTGGCATCGTTGATTAGTGGGAAACGGGTGATGGTCACCGGCGCCGGTGGGAGTATCGGGAGTGAACTGTGTCGACAGCTTTTCCGCTACGAGCCGAGTGCTCTCATCATGGTTGATCACGACGAATCACTGTTGGTTGATGTGCAGTTGAGCCTGGAAGGCCGAGCGCTTCTTGACGACCCGAATCTGGTTCTTGCTGATATCCGTGATGCAGTGCGAGTAGAAGAAATCTTCGAGCGCTACCGACCAGAGATTGTCTTTCATGCCGCGGCGTTGAAGCACTTGACCTTACTTGAGCGTTTCCCGCGTGAGGCCTGGATGACCAACGTCATGGGAACTATTCATGTGCTTCGGGCGGCGCAACGTAGTGGAGTGACAACTTTCGTCAATATCAGTACCGACAAAGCGGCTGATCCCAAGAGTGTCTTGGGAAGTTCGAAGCGAATCACTGAACGCCTCACTGCGCACTTCGCGGAAGCGACTGGCATGAAATATGTTTCGGTCCGTTTTGGGAATGTGCTTGGTTCGCGGGGCTCGGTATTGACGATTTTCAAGAAGCAAAGTGAACTTGGCGGGCCATTGACCGTGACGGATCCGGGAGTGACTCGTTATTTCATGACGGTGCAAGAAGCAACCCGATTGACGGCTTTTGCCGGTGCAATTGGCTCCCCGGGTGAGGTTCTGGTGCTCGATATGGGGGCTCCAGTGCGGATTGCCGATGTTGCGCGCCGATTCGCTCGTCAGTATTCCCCTGAATTGCCCGTGGTCTTCACTGGCTTACGGGTTGGCGAGAAGATGCATGAAAGCTTGTTCTCCGAGACCGAACATGACCTGCGTCCAGTGCACCCACTCGTGAGCCACGTTCCGGTTCCGCCACTTTCTCCCGAGGCAATCGGATTCGAGGGCGGGGAACTGACAGATCCGATAAAGGGTGCTCACTTCCTCAATTCGGTGGCGACTTCGTAAGGTGCGCGTATGCGGTGGATTGCCACCGCATCACAGTGGAAGCGACCAATGAGTTCTGTTCGTGTGAGCTTCATTCGACAATCTCTACGGCTATGGCCCCGAAATCACCGGGATCGGTTTCCAAACCGACGCCGCCACGAACCAAGATCAGCACCGTGTCGCCCGGACTGGCGCCCGAAAGATCAAGGACCACTTGGAAAGGTTGGGGATCGCCAAAGTTTCCGGCGAACGTGACGTGGCGATCGAGAACTTGTTGGGCTCGACCCGCTACGTAGGCTTCGACAATGACTGTGGCCTCGAATCCTTCGGCCAGACCTTCTACGGTGATCGGCCCGGCAGAAACCTGACGTCCCATCTCAGGATTGGTGATGAGAGCGTTGTCGTTGAGCGTGCCGATCACGAACCACCCATTGCTGGGACCTAATTGGCGCAGGAGTAGCAGACCGCGCGGCGAGGGCGGGCTTCCCGGAGAAAAGACTTCGATCTCACCGCTACGGGAATCGCCAGCCATGAAATCGCCGATTTCCGGAGGTACACCGAGCACTTGAACGATGAAATCTTCGGCGACAGCCCGTGGTGAGGCAAAGACAACCGAAGCAGCCGGCCACAACGCCAACTGTTCGAGGGTGATGGGTTCAGTCGTGGTGGTGGCCGATGGGGGTTCGGTCGTTGGAGTGGTTGTCGTTGAGGTGGCAAAGGGGGCCTCAGTCGCTGGAGTGGGGATCTCGTCACCGGTGCAGGTGGCCAAAACCACCAGGCTGGCTACGACAGTGAGAACGTGCGTTCTGTGATGAGAATTCGAGCACGAGGGAAAACGTCGCATGTCGCGAACATAGTCGCCTCAGTTGCTGAGTAGGGCCCAGGTTGTCGCCAGTGACCGGCCGATACCGTACAGATGAGATGCTGACCATTCTTTTGCGCCAACGGATGGGCCCTTATCGTCCACTCATCATTGCTGTCGTCATGTTTCAAGCAGTGCAATCCTTAGCCGGGCTGTACTTGCCGACCATCAATGCCGACATCATTGATCGCGGCGTGGCTACCGGCGATACCGGATACATCTGGCGGCTTGGTGGAGTGATGATTCTGGTGACGCTGGCCCAGGTACTTTTTGCTATCGCAGCAGTGTGGGCTGGAGCGCACGTGGCGGTAGGTATCGGACGTGATGTACGTGGTGCGCTCTTTCATCGAGTTCAGATGTTTTCGGCCCGCGAAGTCGGCCAATTCGGCGCACCATCGTTGATCACTCGTATCACCAATGATGTGCAGCAAGTGCAGATGCTGGTTCTCACTACCTGCACCTTGCTCTTGGCTGCTCCTTTCACGGCG
This sequence comes from Acidimicrobiaceae bacterium, assembly GCA_040381935.1. Lineage (GTDB taxonomy): Bacteria > Actinomycetota > Acidimicrobiia > Acidimicrobiales > Ilumatobacteraceae > Casp-actino8. The sequence goes on from JBEIGJ010000163.1 coordinate 3,182, forward strand.
ATCGGCGGTGTGGTCTTGGCGCTTCGTCAAGATGTGGGCCTGTCCTGGGTGATCGTGGTTGCCGTTCCCGTTGTCGGTGTCTTGCTCAGCATCGTGGTGTCGAAAATGGTGCCGACCTTTCGAGCGATGCAAGAGCGAATCGATCGCATCAATGAAATTTTGCGTGAGCAACTCACCGGTGTACGAGTGGTACGGGCCTTCGGGCGCGAACCAGAGGAGAAAGCCCGCTTTGCAGTCAGTAACTCGACGTTGACGGACACCGCGTTACGTGGCGGGAGGTTGATGGGGCTGATGTTCCCGACGGTGACGGTGATTGTCAATCTCTCGAGTGTTGCCGTGGTCTGGATTGGAGCCGATCGCATTGCCCTGGGTGAGATGGAAATCGGCTCGCTCGTGGCCTTTTTGACCTATCTCACGCAAATCTTGATGGCGGTGATGATGGCTACTTTCATGGCTGCCTTGTGGCCGCGCGCAGCTGTGAGCGCTGAGCGCATCTCTGAAGTCCTGGCAACCGAATCATCAATTCGACTCACCGAAAATGCTGATCCTGCTCGGGATCTGGCCCTATCGGCTGATCAGTACTCACTTGAGCTGCGCCATGTCGAGTTCCGTTTTCCAGGGGCTGATGCCCCGGTGGTGAGTGATCTCTCCTTCAGTGCTGTCACCGGAGAGACCGTGGCCATCATTGGCAGTACGGGATCGGGAAAGACCACACTTGTCAATCTCATCGCGCGTCTCATCGACCCCACTCGTGGTGAGATTCGGGTCAATGGCATCGATCTTCGTGATATTCCGGAGTGCGTTCTCGGGACTCTCTACGGGTTGGTGCCACAAAGGCCGTATCTGTTTTCGGGTACCGTGTCCAGCAACTTGCTCTATGGCAAGCCCGATGCCACTGAGGCCGAGATGTGGGGGGCTTTGGAAGTTGCTCAGGCGGCTGACTTTGTTCGGGCCATGCCCGG
>JBEIGJ010000164.1:0-4132 GCA_040381935.1 Acidimicrobiaceae bacterium
AAGGCTCGCCGCGCTTCTTCGTTCACGATGAGATCGGTGTAGCGCTGCCGGAAACGCGTATCGGTATCGGTGAGGCCCCTCCATTTATCGGGCAACGGTCGGACTGCTTTGGAGAGCAAGTCAATCCGGTCGACTTTCACCGAGAGTTCACCTTTGCGGGTGGTCATGATGGTTCCAGTGGCACCGATCCAGTCGCCAAGATCGAGAGTTCCCGCCTGGTCGAAGCCGTCATCGCCAATCACAGCTTTTGAAATGAACAATTGCAAGGCGTCATTCCGGTCGCGCAACGTGCCAAAGATCAACTTGCCTTGTTCCCGTTTCAACATCAGTCGACCAGCCACCGTTACCTGCTCGCCGGTCTCGGTTCCCGCTTCCAAGTCTCCCCATCGAGCGCGAATATCGGCCAGCGTGTGTGTGCGATCGAAGCGATAGGGGTAGGGATTCACCCCGGCGGAGCGCAGGTCAGCCAGCAAACCCAGGCGTCGGTTCTTTTCCGCCTGGAGACCACTGCCACTGAGTTCGGAAGAGTCATCGGGAACAGGGGTCTCATCACTCACAATCCTTAGAAGGTAGTTGGCCAAACGGTCCTGTGAGGCATCCTTTGTTATTCATTCGAGACTCGACTGACCAGCGATAGCCTCAGCCTCATGACCGTTCGTTTCCTCGTTATTGGTGGAGGGCCGGCTGGAAATATGGCCGCGACCTACGCCGCCCGGCTTGGCGCCAAGGTTGTTGTCGTCGAGCGGGAAATCGTGGGAGGGGCGGCACACCTCTTGGACTGCATTCCTTCGAAGACGATGATTGCCACCGGCGGAGCCATGACCTTTGGCCGGAAAATGCAAGGGATGGGCCTGGAAGAGATGCGCCCCACGGTGGATGTCGAGGCCCTGACCGATCGGATCTCGGATATCCGGGACCATCTCTCAGAGAACACGTCCAATCTGCTCGAGAGCCAAGGTGTCACGATTCTGCGCGGGACCGCCCGTTTTCTCACCCCCCATTCGGCGGCCGTGACGTCCGTTTCCGGCGACGTCGAAGTCATCGAATTCGATGCCGCGCTGGTAGCCACTGGTTCGCGTCCGCGAATCCCGGACTGGGTGGTGCCCGATGGTGAGCGAATTTTGACCACCCGTGATTGCTACCCGCCTAAGGTCTTTCCAGCAGAGGTGTGTGTCATCGGATCGGGAGTGACCGGTGTGGAGTTCGTGCATATGTTCGAATCCTTTGGCTCCAAAGTGACCTTGGTCGTCAGCCGTCAGCAAGTTCTCCCCGGTAAAGATCCTGAAGTTGCCGCAGTCTTGGAAGACGACTTTTTGCGACGCGGTGTGTCGCTCCTGAAGGGGGCACGCGCTCAGTCGATTCAACGCGATGGCGATGGTGTTTTGGTGAAATGTGACGATGGCCGACAGGTGCGGGCGAGTCATGCGGTTCTCGCCATTGGATCGGTGCCCAACAGCGACGGTCTCGACCTTGCGGCAGCGGGAGTGCACATGGATGGAGGCGGGTACATACCCATCAACCAACATTGCGTCACCAATGTCGATCACATCTATGCCGCCGGTGATGTCAGCGGCAAGTTGCCCCTGTCATCGGTGGCCACGATGCAAGGTCGCAAGGTTGCTGAGCATGTGATGGGATTGCATACGCGCCAGCATCGTCACCTCGATTACGACAAGGCTGCTTCGGCGATTTTTACCGAACCAGAGATCGCCGATGTGGGTTTGGCCGAAGCCGAAGCATTCGCTTCAGGACGCAAGATCCGGGTCACCAAGGTGCCATTTTCAGCTACTCCCAAAGCGTTGATCAACAATGATTCGCGGGGCTTTGTGAAAATCATCTCTGATCCTGCGACTGGAGTCGTGCTCGGCGGATCGATTGTGGGCCGTCACGCTGCCGAACTGATCAGCGTCATTGCCTTGGCCGTCACCGCCAACTTGCGGGTTTCGGACATCGTTGAAAGTCTCTTGGTGCATCCTGCACTGGCCGAAGCACTCGCCGAAGCCGCTGAATAGGAAGATTCATTCCATGTCGCAATTTGATCCACCATCCCTGTCTGATCGCAGTCCCGATGTTCTCGGGTCGGTCGGTATGCGCGCTTTGGCCCAACTTCTGGACGGACTATTCATTGGCATTCCCTTGTTCTTGGTGACCTACGCAATGGGATTGTCACTCACCAATGAGGATCTGACCGACAGTGAACTGCTGTGGATCACCGTGCTTTGGGTGGGTGTCTCATTGATCTACAACACCGTGGCGATTGCCGTATGGGGGACCACGTTTGGCAAACGCATTGCTCGCTTGAAAGTCGTGAACCGAATTGATGGTGGTCCGGTGTCGTTGAATTACGCCGCGGTCAGGGCTTTGGTTCCCACGGTCGTGCAGTTAGTTCCAGCGATCGGTCCCGGATTGGCCTTCATCGTCTATTTGCGGGCAGTGTTCCATCCGTTGCGTCAGGGTCTTCACGATGCCGCAGCGGGCACAATCGTCGTTAAACGCTGACAACACCTGCTGTTTTCAGGCGATAACCACGACCACATCGCCCGATCCGACTGTGTCGCCGGCTTTGACTTTGACCTCAGTGACCTTGCCGGACTTTTCAGCCAAGATTTGATTTTCCATCTTCATGGCTTCGAGAACGCAGACTGCCTGGCCGGCTTCCACCTCTTGGCCCACTTCAACGAGCACCTTGACGATGGTTCCTTGCATGGGTACCGCAACCTGGCCCGATCCGGCGCCTCCGCCTGAACCCCCAGACGAGGACCGAGCGGGCTTTTTCGCCTTGGCTCCCGCAGACACCGCAACGGCGGTTTGCTCTGGAACCCACATCGCGACACTGAATCGCTTGCCGTTGACTTCGACAGTGGTGTTACGACGAACAAGAGGTTCGGCATCGTCGTCGGCACTAGGTGGGGTAGCGGTGCCGATATGGGAGAGATCAAGGACTTCTTCCACCCATTTGGTCGAATGTTTCATCTCTTGGAAATCGGGATGTTTGAGAATGGCCAAGTCGGCAGGAATGGTGGTGTGGATACCTTCGACCACCATCTCTTCGAGGGCTCTGATCGTTCGCGCAATGGCTGTTGGGCGGTCTTTGCCCCACACGACCAACTTGCCAACCAGATTGTCGTAGTACTGACTGATCTCATCGCCGCTCTCGTAGCCCGAGTCGAAGCGGACTCCGAACCCATCTGACGGGACAAGTTTGGTGATTTTCCCAGGAGAGGGGAGAAATTTTCCGCCTGCAGGATTTTCGGCGTTGATACGAATCTCGATGCCATGGCCATTGCGACGAGCAGTGACTTGATCCTGGGTCATGGGCAACGTTTCGCCACCGGCGACGCGAATCTGCCATTCGACGAGATCGATGCCGGTGATCACCTCGGTGACCGGATGCTCGACTTGTAAACGGGTGTTCATCTCCAAGAAGAAGAACTCGCCGTCTTGGTAGATGAACTCAACTGTGCCCGCATTGAAATAACCAACAGCGCGAGCCGCTTTCACCGCGGCTTCGCCCATGGCTTCTTCGACACCTTCACCCATGGCGATGGCTGGTGCTTCCTCCACCAACTTTTGATGACGTCGTTGGGCCGAACAATCACGGGTGGAAACCCAGACGTAGTTGCCGTGCTGATCGCCGACAAGTTGCACTTCGACGTGTCGTGGCCACGTGAGGTACTTCTCGACGTAAATCTCATCGCGCCCGAAGAAAGCCTTTGCCTCGCGTTGGGCGCTGTCCATGGCTTCTTGCACGTCGTCCGCGCTATGGACGACTTTCATACCGCGCCCGCCGCCTCCGTAAGCAGCCTTGATTGCGATGGGGTAGCCGAATTCCTTCCCGAACTTTTTGATCTCATCGGCTGAGGTCGCGAATTCGGTCGTACCGGGGACAATGGGTGCGCCACCGCGAAGAGCGGCTTTACGACTCGAAACCTTGTCGCCCATTTCGCGAATGGCATCGCCAGGAGGTCCGATGAAGGCCACTCCCATAGCGGTGATGGCATCGGCGAACTCGGCGTTCTCGCTGAAGAATCCGTATCCCGGGTGGACGCCGTCGGCTCCGCTTTTTTTGATGGCATCGAGAATGGCCTCGGGGTTCAAGTAACTCTCGGCTGCGGTTTGTCCGCCGAGGGCG
>JBEIGJ010000165.1:0-4116 GCA_040381935.1 Acidimicrobiaceae bacterium
GGTCAAAGAGTTGCTCTACCATGCCACTCCAACCTTGATGGTGATTTTCATCCTGGTTCTCGTAGCCGACCCAGTGGTGAATCTGCTGGCTCATTTGCGGACGTCCAAGTTGAGTTTGAAGGCCGGCTACGACCTTCGGGCTCGGGTCTTTGCCCATATCGGCGCCACCCAATCGGCCAACCCCGACGCCGCCGTTCGGGCCAAGGCGATGACCCATGCCGTGGCTGATGTCGATCGAGTTGAGCACGCTTTCGAATCGCTACTGATTGGTGGCCTTGCCGGAGTGTTGCGGATCGTTGCCGCCATTACCTTCCTGGGCCTCATCAATGTTCCAGCAGCGGCGATCATGGCCGGGATGATGCCAGTTTTTTTCGTCGCTCAAAGGCGACTTTCAAATCGTCTCGTCGATGCCGATCTTGCTCGGCAGGGAAGCGCTGATCAGGTGGCCACGGTGGTCGATGAATCGGTCACCGCAGTCTCGACGGCGCGCGGACTTGCTGCCGGTCCTTGGTTCCGTCGCCGGTTCGGGGTTCAGGCTCATCACCTCGATGAGTTCTCCTACGAGCAACTTCGCCTCGAAGCCAAATTGCATTTGGCAACTCGGGCTGTGGCGCTGGTGGGCTTGGCGTCGGTCACCATTCTTGGCGTCTGGAATGAGAAATCTGCTGGAGATCTTCTGGCTGCCTTGCTCTATATCGAACTGGCCATCGTTGGACTTGAATCATTGCCGCCCATGTTGCGCGCTCTCCAGCAGGCCGAAGCCAGTTGTGCACGACTCGGTGGGGGAATTCGCGAACAAGGTCCTGAGATTGACCATGCAACCGGCCGACAGGATTTAACTGCTGCAACGCTGACGTTGATCGATCCTCGTGGCGATCATCACGAAATCAAGGCTGGAAGTTGGGTGGTGGTAGTTGATGAGGGTGGAGGCACGGATCCTGTCTCTTGGCTCGGTGGTCTCGCCGAGCCCGAGCGTGGCAAAGTGTCAGTCGATGGCCTGTCTGCGGTGCTAGCAGTGCGCGCGCAACGCCTGGCAACGGTGACCGCCGATGCCAAGTGCGTTGATGCATCGGTGATGGATCATCTTTGCGCCGTAGCGCCCGATCTGACTGACGATTCTGCTGTTGATCTTCTCGATCGCCTAGGAATCGGCCATCTCGTTGAGTTGGTAGGTGGGGGCATTCATTCCCCACTGGGCACTCAAGGAGCACTCTTATCGACTGATGAACGTCAGCGATTGCTTTTGGCGATGGCACTTGCCGCTGCCCCGGGGGTGTTGGTCACCGGTCAACTTCGCCCTCTGGTCGACCCTGATCTTGCCCGCCCGGTCATTGCTGAACTCAGACGCTCCGGAACCACGTTGCTGACGGCATCCGTGGCCGAAGTGATCGCCGCCGAAGCCGATCACGTGTTGTACATCACCGATGACCGCTGGTTTTTGGCGCCGCATCATTCGCTGTTGATGGATGTGCCTTCTTATGTGCAGCGCTGGGAACACGGCGGTCGGGACGTGATGTCGTTTGGAGCATTGGCCGCAGCCGGGCCACTCGAGCGGGAGGCGATGCAAAACCGTATGGTGACCGAACGCTATGAACCGGGTGACACCATCTACCGGGAGGGCGCCCCCGCTGACAGAGTTGTATTCGTGGTATCGGGGCGCGTGGAGATCGTCAGTGGAGTAGGTACCGAGCAGCAACGCAGAGTTGCCGTGATCGAACCCGGAAATGCCTGTGGGGACTTACGGCTCACAGCCGATGAGCGACGTGCCGAAACGGCGCGGGCTATCGACTTGGTTGTCGTGCGCACGATAGGTCGGGCGGTGTGGGAGGCCGGTATGGGTGGGCTTCTTCGTGCCGATCCGACAGAGAGGCGAGTGTTGGCGGCAATTCTGCGCCGAGGGGCCCTGAATCTTGATGAGTTGGTATCTCAACTACCCGATGACAGTGATGAGATCGTCAGGGCCACCGTCAGCGCCCTCCTGCGAGATGGCGCCCTTCGTCAACGACCCAGCGGTGAGCTCACGATTGGTTCAGCCAAACGTCGGTCGTCGACCTCGTCGGTAGCTGCTGATCTGCTGGACAGGCTCGCTGATACCTAAGTGATACCGATAAGGTTGCCTTATCCGAGAACAAAGCGGGAGCCCTACGTGAGCAACGAGGAACTATTCAGTCGAGAAGAAGTCCTTTCTGGAGGTGTTTCCCGTGTTCGTCGGGCCCGAGCACTGCTGTATCTCATCGAGCAAGAGGCTGACCGAGTCTCCACCAAGCGAGCGAATCTTGTTGCATCGTCGATGGACGCCTCTTTGGGGTTTGTGATGATTGGCGATGAGCAGACCATGCGTGGTGACTTGCCGGGTGAAAAAGACCAAGCATTTATCGAGTCGTTTCGCAACGCTCGTCGTTACGCCCGCCGCGCGACGGTCAGAGTGCTGGACTCGAATGTTCGCTCCTGGAAGGTTCTTCTCCCAGATGACCTGATGTTGCGGGCCGAGATACTGCATCAAATGTCGCTCCGGCACGAAATGCCTGGCAATCGTTCGAAATCAATCGCATCAGTTTTCGGCGTTGGAACCCCGGACTTTGATGAGGCGTACCGAGTGGCTACCGGAGACGATGTATCGACCATCTTTGCTCCAGATTCTGGGTTGCTGGCCCGGTGGAAGCGCCGACGGTCTTCTCAGTGAATCTTCACTGATCATGACGACGATGGCTGAAACGACTACTGCCAGAGGGGGTGGGCGTCGCGTTGGCCGATGGGAAGCCGATTCAGGCGAGATCGTCGAAGTGATAGACGTGGTCGACGGTGCCCCTGCAGATGAAGTGGCCGCCATTCAATCCGTTTTTCGTCGGCACTTTCCCCAATATCTACACACCCTTGAGGACATTGCTATTGATGCGTCCTTACCGGGTCGCCGTGAAGGTGTGGTGGTGCACCAGTGGCTCATTCTTGTGAACGACGAGCCCAGTGGGGTCGTCCTCTTTGAATCGAATCTTGTCCGGCGATGTGGAGTAGCGCAGTTTGTGTCGATTGATGAGCACTGTCGCTCCATGACAGTCAATGAAAACCCGCTAGCGAAGATCCTTTATTGGCTCGCCCTGCCACAGATACTTAAGGACGGTGGGCCTGCAATGCTCGGTGTAGGTTTCGAACTTCCGCTCGGCCGCCGCCCGCGATCGGTGCAACTCAAGATCGACTATGCCGAGCCTGTTGGAGGTCGACGCTGGCGCGTCAATGGGGGAATCGATGACATCAGGTGGCATCCGATGTCGCTGGAGTGGGCGCCCATGAATTGGGACCCGGTCTGGTTGCACTGGACACCTGATCTGACTTTGCGGCCAGTGGTCGAGTCCCCCGGAATCGGCCATGATGTCACCTGTCGATTCGTCGCGGCATATCTCATCGACCATTACCAGCTCCTACGAGACCACCCTCTTGTACAAAGACTCGCTGGTGCGCAGGCCGACCTCGATGTGTTCGTGGATCGTTGGCCGCTCAATCTGTAAGAACGCGGCCTCATCCCATGCGGCGACGGCGCTTCAGCCGATACGACAACTGCGTGGTATCCCAAGTTTCCACGATGTGCCGACTGGCTACTATCCCCAGTGTCGAGAACAGCAACGCGACGACCGGTACGAACCACAACAGATCGAGAGATAGCCCGATCACCGCAAGCGGAGCAAAAAAGATGAAGCCCAATGCGAGCGGTAACAGGTCGATGAGAAACGACGCCCGAGTACGTTGCCCATCTGGCAATGTCGCCATGGCGGTTTGGCGGGCACTGGCATCAAGGCTCCAACGCACGACACGCCACAGCAACAAACCGATAAGAGATACCACCACATTCGTTAGCGCACCGCCTATGACGAGGACGACGGCTCCGGCAGTGGTCGCAACTGGCAGCACGACTAAACCAATACTCACGCCCCGTTGGTTTAGCACCTTGGGAGTCACGTACCGCTGGACCAGCCACGATGCCACAAAAATTGTCAGTGACGCACCGGCATAGAGACTCTGCAGGGATCCTGCCGAAGTGAACCGTTGCGTCAAAACATTGAAACTGGAGAACTCGAGCAGAGCTCCGGCGAGCATGATTACTAAGGACACTTTGAACATCCA
>JBEIGJ010000166.1:0-4083 GCA_040381935.1 Acidimicrobiaceae bacterium
CGGCAATGGCCTGACGAACGAATTCAGCGACCGAAAACTCTTCTGTCTCGAGACGAATGGCTCCGGCATCAAACCGCGATATCTCCAAGAGATCCTCGACCAAACCCTGAAATCGAGCTACATCGGCCACGAGGAGATCGAGGGCTGCTCGCGCGCGTTCAGGCATTTCGTCGCGACGCGCCTGCATCACCTCGACCGAGGCCGACAATGTCATGAGCGGTGAGCGCAGTTCGTGGCTGACATCGGAAGCGAATCGGGCATCGCGTTCGATGCGTGTTTGCAAGGCGCGGGCCATATCGTTGAACGAAGACGTAATCAGTGCCAGGTCAGGATCATCGGTGGCCTGCAGTCTGGTTTCGAGTCGTCCTCCGGCAATGGCTTTGGCGGCCTTACTGGCCACGGTCAAGGGGCGTACGGCGCGCGATGCCGCTACCGATCCAAGAATGATGCCAAGAGCTGTCGTCACTCCACCGGCAATCAAAAGAGCCACGGTGATGCTGTTGAGAGTGGAACGAACGTCTTCGACGGGAGCGAATTCGAAGTAGATGAGTCGGTTGTCATCCAAAGGAATAGCCACGACCAAGAACAACTCGCCGTTATTCTCCTGTCGGATCATGCGTGGCTCGCGGTCTTCGATCACGGCAGCGGCAAGACCCTCGGGGAGATCGCCGGGTCGGAAGCGGTTGTTGGATCGATACCACTCTCCATCACCAAAGACCAGCGAGTGGTCAAGGGTGAGACGCGCCAAACTTTGCCGGACCCCGTCATCGTTGGCGGCCAGATCGGCGGCCAGGTTTCGGGCATTGTCGTAGGCCTTGGTCACACTCGAGGACTCGCGATCAGCAACAACATTGGACCGCGTCAGGTTGTAGGTGGAAAAGGCCAAAAAGGCCGACAGGGCCAGGCTTCCCAAGCCGAAGGTGAGCAGAATACGGGCCCGCAATCCGAAGCGGCCGAGAGGAACAAGGCGACGTCGACGTGGCCTCTTCGCCGAATCTGGCCGGGGAGTTTCGGCAGTGAGATCCCACGACGATGGACCGCGAGTCGACGACGGAACTGCACGATCGTCGGACAGCGTCGATCCCGAAACCACGTTGGTTAGCCCTGAAGTCGGTAGCCGAGACCCCTCACGGTCACGACATGGCGAGGATTAGCGGGATCTTCTTCAACTTTGGTGCGGAGTCGGCGAATGTGGACGTCGACCAAGCGTCCGTCGCCGAAATATCCATAACCCCATACTTGGTCGAGCAATTGTTCGCGACTCAGCACCTTCCCAGGGTTTTGAGCCAACTCGCATATGAGACGGAATTCGGTCTTGGTGAGGTGAATTTCCTCGCCATCGCGTAGAACTTTGCCTTCTTCCGGAGCCACTTCCAAGACACCAAAGGTGAGTTTGGATTGACCGGAGGTGCTGGGCCGAGCCCGTCGGAGAAGGGCCCGAATACGAGCCGAGAGTTCCTTGGGGGCGAAAGGTTTGGTGAGGTAATCATCAGCACCGGCTTCGAGTCCGGCCACGACATCGTGGGTATCAGATCGTGCCGTGACCATCACTATGGGTACATCGCTCGAGCGTCGAATGGTCCGGCATAGTTCAAAACCATCGATGCCCGGCAACATGATGTCGATGAGCACAACATCGGAGGGCTCACGCAAGAAAAGGATGACCGCTTCTTCACCGCTGGCGGCTTCATCGACTGTCCAGCCCTCGTCTTCGAGAGCCAACTTGACCGCTGCTCGAATGCGATCGTCATCTTCGACCGCCAAGATTTTGGTTCCCACCTCCCCATCTTGCCCCAAACCAAGGCGATTCGTTGCTCAATGCCCAAGTCGAGTACCCCTCTGGGGCAACTTTCAGGCTTCGGGGTCGAAGAACGACCGTAAAAGACGATGGCGATTGGGTCCAGCGACCAGGATCTGTCCCGCCTCTACCGGATTTCCGAAAAAGTCGGTAACCAGGGCGCCAGCCTCAGTGGCAATCAGCATGCCGGCCATGTAGTCCCACGGTTGAAGGTGCTCCTCGAAGTACGCATCGAGGCGTCCCGCAGCGACATAACAGAGATCGGTGGCGGCTGAACCGATACGACGAAGATCGCGCACCAGTGGCACGATGCCGGTCAAGCGGTTGATTTGTTTTCGACGTTCATGCGATGCATACGAAAAACCGGTGGCGATCAAGGCCTGGCCCACGGAGTCGGCATCGTTGCATACCAACCGCTTTCCGTGTAGCCAGGCGCCACGGCCACGCGCCGCAACGAAAAGTTCGCGGCTGAGCGGTATGTAGACCACTCCGGCGACCGGCCCGTGGTCATCGCAGGCTGCAATCGAGATGGCGTAGATCGGAATGTCGTACATGAAATTGGTGGTTCCATCGATGGGATCGACCACCCAGGTGATGCCGGTCGTGCCTGCGGTACGAGATCCTTCTTCTCCCCATAAGCCGTCATCGGGACGCCATGTGGAGAGTAGGGAAGAAATGATCGTTTCCCCCTGGGCATCCCATTGGGTGACCATGTCAGTTGGTGTGGACTTGCTGTGAACAATTCCCAGGTCGGTGCGCCGCCCAATGGTGACAGCCTGACCTACTGCAACCGCGAGTCGCGCCGCGACGTTGATGAGCGCACTCTCAGATGAGGTCATTGATCGCCGAGATCTTTCCACTCCCCGACGGCTCGAAGCACGAGGACCGCAATGATCGCTGTTCCGCCGGCAGCGATGACTGATCCAAAAAGAATGCCCAGACCACGTAGGACATCGTTCTCTCCGTCGGCTTGGATATCAACGAGAGCGAAGCCGATGATGGCACCGGCAAAACCTCCGCCCAGGATGGCGAGAAAGGCCACAAAGCGGGCTAGGGGTGAGGGTAGAGCCGAGAGAGGTCGCTGGTCAGACACGCCCACATCGTAGGCTCATACTGTGATCTCCAGCAGCACGCCCGCGGTTGTTGTTGTGATTCCGACTTATAACGAAGCGGGCAATATCGATGTCCTTTTGGAACGCGTGCTCGGCATCCTCGGCGATGTGCAGATCATCGTTGTCGATGATGGAAGTCCAGATGGAACCACCGATCAGGTCGAGGCCTTCAGTCGGTCCGCAGGGGTGAGCGATCGAATCAGTGTTTTGCGGAGGCGAAACAAAGATGGTTTGGGCGCTGCTTATCGAGCTGGTTTCGCCCGTGCTTTGGATCAGGGAGCGGATATCTGCGTTCAGATGGATGCCGACTTGTCCCACGACCCGCGTTATCTGCCGGCGTTGATTTCGGCGGTCACCACGGGTGCCGATGCGGCACTGGGTAGTCGATACATTCCGGGCGGAGCCATAGAGAATTGGCCACCTCTACGACGATTCCTTTCGCGTTGGGGTAACCGTTTTGCCGCTGGCATGCTTGGTCTGGCCGTGAACGATGCCACCAGTGGCTACCGCGTCTATCGGCGTTCATTGTTGCTGGCAATGGCTTATGACACGGTTCGGGCCGATGGATACGGCTTTCAAATCGAAATGACTCACCGGGCCGTACAACATGGGGCGCGGATCATCGAAGTGCCCATTCTTTTCAAGGATCGCGTCGTGGGTGAGTCCAAACTGACCTATCACATCATTGGAGAAGCCTTCTCCCTGGTGGTGAGGTTGTGGTTTCGCGATCGACTTCTTCGCCCTCGGGGACGAATGCGCCGCTGATGACTGCTCGTATCCCTCACCGCGACTCAACAGAGGTGGATGGAGTCTCCCCGTTACGCACCATCTTGCATGTTGATATGGATGCCTTTTTCGTGTCGGTGGAAATGCGTCGACATCCTGAACTGCGCGGCCAGCCGGTGGTGGTTGGCGGATCTGGTGATCGCGGAGTGGTCGCTGCTGCGAACTATGAAGCACGTCGGTATGGGGTGTTCTCGGCCATGTCCTCCTCGAAGGCGCGACGACTTTGTCCTCAGGCTGTCTTTCTTGATGGTGATCACGCCTTGTATTCACACGTAAGTTCGTCAGTGATGGCTGTCTTTCGGGACTTCACACCTTTCGTCGAACCCCTGGCGCTGGACGAAGCCTTCCTCGACGTCGGAGGCTCCATCCATCTTTTCGGAAGCGGCC
>JBEIGJ010000167.1:0-4056 GCA_040381935.1 Acidimicrobiaceae bacterium
ACGACGGCTGCTCCAACAACGACCACGTCGACCACTTCCACGACGACGTCGACCACATCGACCACAACGTCGACCACCACCGTTGTGGCAGCCAAATCCGGTGGGGGTAATTCCTACACTCGGATCGGGGCGATCTCAATCCCGAAAATTGGTGTGCAACAAACCATCTATAAGGGCGTTCAATTGAGCGTCTTCGACTACGGAGTTGGCTATTGGCCGGGAACAGGTCTGCCTGGAGCTGGCGGGAATATGGTTCTTGGGGGACATCGCACCAGTGGGATCCGGCCATTCCGCAATATCGATCAATTGCAGGTCGGTGACACGATTGCAGTGACGACGGAGACGGGCGTACACCAGTATCGAGTCAGTAGTTCGACGATTGTGGATCCGGTCGAGGGGATGTGGATTACTGGGCAGTCGGGGTCGGCGAGATTGACACTCTTTGCTTGTCATCCGCCAGGTTCGACAAAGCAGCGCATCGTGGTCTTCGCCGATTACGTCGGCGTGGTCTGATCACAGCATTTGTTTCGAAGATCATTCGAAAGGAATTCGTTATGGATACGTTCTCAGTGATCATTTCGATTCTGGTGATCATCGCCTGTTGGGCAACAGCGGTCGCCGATTTCACTCGAGCTCCCCAGATCGTGGAGACGATGCAGAGGCTTGGTGTGGCGTTGCGGCTGATGCCGGTTCTCGGAGCGGCCAAAGTGTTGGGCGGGCTTGGTCTGATCGTTGGTCAATGGAATGACGCGGCACTCATTTTCTCGGCGACGTGTTTGGCGGTCTACTTCGGGGCGGCCATCGTCATTCATTTTCGGGCCAAGGATTCCGTGTCAGGAACTGCGCCGGCTGCTTTGCTTTTCGTGCTCAGCGCCTTCCTTGTCATTGTGACTCTGTGAGTCGGTAATCCAAATCGATCACGTTCTTGTCGTCAGACCAGCGAAACCGTCAACAATTCCGCGGGCGAGGATTTCGATATCGGGAACTGACTTCTGGTCGGCAGTGATGCCAAAGTAAAGATCGCCACAGTACGACCACACGGCCACGCAGAGACGTACGTGACCGGCGATTGGCGCAATGGGGTAAGCCTCGAGTAATCGATGCCCTTCGAGGTAGATCGGCTCTTGAGGTCCGGGCACATTGGTGATCACCGTTTCCACGGAACGCTGACGTCGCACGATCATTCGGGACATGCGATCGGCAAGAAGACGCGGGACGAAGTTTCCAATGTTCATGACGAGACCGGTGGCTTGGGTGTCGTGAGAATGTTTCAAGTTGTCCATCTGGTGGCGAATCATCTCGAGGTGAACCCTCGGATTGTCAATACCAAGCGGAAGTCGAGCATGAACGTTGGCCACACGGTTACCTGTATCGGCACGCTCGAAAGAGTGGCGGAGAGAGACAGGGACCATTGCTGTCAGAGTGCGCTCGCTGATGCTTTCACCTCGTGCAATCAGCAGGTCACGAAATCCTTTGGTGACCGCTGTGAGGACGATGTCATTCACCGTTCCCTCAAATTCATTGTGAATCGTCTGAATGGTGGTGGATGGAATACGGAGATGGGCCCATCGGCGGCCAGCACTGATCTGGCCGACCAACGAGGTCGAAACATGTGGCTGTCTCCACCACAGACCCTTTGCGGCACGGGCAATGAGTCGCGCCCGTCCCCAGGACGACTGCGGGTGCATCAGGATCCGCCATAATGCGCGCCCGTGGGCGGACCACGAGTCGAGAATCGACCGCACGGTGAAGCGGATGAGTGCGGCAGTCGATGGCTCATCCGCAGATGCACCCGGTGTCGCCGTCTTTGGTTCGGCGGAAAGGACCGCACTGAGAAGGTCATTGCCAGCGATGCCGTCGACTAGACAATGGTGGGCAATGGCAATGATGGCCCAGCGGTGTTCTGGTAATCCGTCGATGATCCACACGTGCCACAAGGGGTGGCGACGATCAAGGGGTGTTGCCAGAATCTGGCTGACGAGGTCATTGAGTGCATTGGTTGATGGCTCGGCCAATGAGATGCGGTGTAGGTGCGCGTCGGGTTTGAAATGCACGTCATCGATCCATATCGAACGCACCAGGGGCCCGAGTGGATCGGCAAGGCGCTGTCGACACCGTTCAATGGTGACGATGCGGCTTGTCAGATATTGGCTGATGGCTTCTGGATCGGGAGTTGGACCTTCGAAGATGGCCACCGACCCGATATTCATCGGTGTGTTGTGGTCTTCGATTGCCAAAAAGACTGCATCGAGCCCACTCAATCGTTCCATTGAGGAACGAGGTTAAAGGGTTTTCGCCAATGGGACTTCGACCGCCGCTGTTGTAGTTGGCTCTCGATGGCGAAGCGGTGCCGGCTGAACTCGGGAAGTGGTCGTTGACTGTGGGAGGTGAGGAGGTTGCAAGTGGCCAACTTGAGGACTCCTCCGGCGACGTTGTCGACTGGTCTACCACCATAGACGGCCCGGTTCGTTGTACCTGGCAACTTCGATAATGGTTGTATCAATGGCGGGTTGGCGACTCGCTACCTGAGAGCCGATGTGCTGGCTTGGGTCATTCGTACTGGACGTGGTTGTTAGGAGATCACGTCAGCAGACGGGGAGCGAGCGGGTAGAAAGCGCAATGCGAGCAATGACCCCACAAAGGCGATACCAGAGACGACAAGACATGCGGTGCCGAATCCACTCATGAACGATTCGCTCACGGCGTCAATGACCTGAGATTGCACTGCGCTTGGACTGGTCTGAGCAACGGAGTATGCAGCACCAACGGAATCCTGGGCTTGAGCAAAGACCTCATCGGGAAGGGTGCTGGTCAAACCGGGGATGGCGTTGAAGGTATCGATGATCTTGGGGGAGTACAGACTGATGAAGATTGACCCCGAGATTGCCACTCCGAGTGTGCCACCCAGTTCACGCGAGATGTCATTGACCGCAGACGCGACGCCAGCGCGTTCACGGGGGACCGATCCCATCACGGCTTCGGTGCTTGGCGAAGTGACCAAGGACAGCCCGTTGGCGATGAGCAACATCGACAACACGATCGGGCCCCAATATGCAGTTGTGGCATTGATCTGGCTCACGATCAGGAACCCAAGAGACATATTGAAAAGTCCAGCAGCAACAACGCGGGTGGTGCCCCAGCGAAGGGCCGCTCGAGCAGCTAGCGGAGCGGTGATACCTGCTCCGACCGCAAAGGGAACAGTGCGCAGACCAGACTCGAGCGGGTCATAGCCGCGTACGAACTGAAAGTACTGCGTTACCAGGAAAGTGAATCCGAACAGGCAGAGGAACGCGATGCCGATTGACCCGGTTGCCGCGCTGAAGCGAGCACTGCGGAAGAACGTGACATCGAGGAGTGGGTCGCTCTTTCGGGCTTCATACCGAACGAAGATGCCAAGTGCAATGGCGGCAATGACGAAGCCAGCCGTGCTCTTCAGGCTTCCCCAGCCCCAATGTGGGGACTCAATCACCGTGAAAACGA
The DNA here is from genome assembly GCA_040381935.1 of Acidimicrobiaceae bacterium. Taxonomy (GTDB): domain Bacteria; phylum Actinomycetota; class Acidimicrobiia; order Acidimicrobiales; family Ilumatobacteraceae; genus Casp-actino8. Next base: position 3,481 of record JBEIGJ010000167.1, read on the forward strand.
GGACTCCAATGGCGATGACCGAGAGAACCAGCCCGACCAGATCGAATCGCTTGTGATGGGGCTCTTTGGATTCGGGGATGAGAAAGTGGCCGATCGACAAAGCAAGAACAACGATCGGAATATTCACCAGGAAGACCGATCCCCACCAGAAGTGTTCGAGCAGAAAGCCACCAGCAACGGGGCCGAACGCCACTGCCATTCCTGACACTGCCGACCACAGTCCGATGGCCTTGGCTCGTTCTACAGGATCAACGAACAAGTTGACGATGATTGCCAGTGTCGCTGGAAAGACGAGGGCGGCACCGATTCCCATAGCGCCGCGCCAGATGATCAGGCTGTTGGCAGAGTCGGCGAACGCTCCGAATCCACTGAACACGGCAAAGAGGACGAGACCGATTTGCAGTACTCGTTTGCGGCCCAGACGATCGCCGATTCCTCCACCCGCTAGTAGTAGGCAGGCGAAGATGAGGGCATAGGCGTCCACGATCCATTGCAAAGATGTAACCGAGGCATCGAGTTCGCGTTGCAGGGTTGGCAATGCGACATTGACGATCAAGTTGTCGACGACAACGAGGA
>JBEIGJ010000168.1:0-4029 GCA_040381935.1 Acidimicrobiaceae bacterium
CGACTTTGGCCACCGTCAAGGCATCCAACATGGCACCATCAGGCGTCGCTCCAGCTGCCTCGATCATCGAACCTTCTGCTGTGCTCACGGGGCGACGCTACCGCTGGATACTGGCGTTGCCCCGCTGACCGTCGTTGACGTTACCCCAGCAGGTGAAGTCGTAGATTCCGGAGCGGTCGTCGCCAACACATCTTGCGGGTCAATATTCGGATCTGGTTTGGCTCCGGTCTTCAAAAATTCGAGAAACGAATCACCCAAGATGATCTGAATATCGACACCTTCGACACCTTCGGTGGCCCGCTCGAAAACCAGTTCGCCCAACATCAGCGATAGCGATTCGGCGAGTGTCTTGTCCATCTCGTCGGAGTAGCGCACAATCGTCGCCGGGGGTGGTGTGTCGGAAGTTTGGCGCACCAACATCACGTTTGTCGCCATATACAACAAGCGCAAAGACGCTTGACGACTCACCTCGAGGTCGTCGTACGGACTGTCGAAGTGAATATTCAATGTCGGGAAGACGGCGACCATGGCACTGGGCGCCATACTGGCCATCACCATGACAACTTCGCCCGCATCGTATTCATAGACATCGAGACCTTCGGGATTGTCATCAAAACTGTCGATCGGTGTGGCGGCGATCTGCCACACCGTCATCGGACCCGAAAACATTGCCGACATGAATGACATCATGTCGGCAGGAACTTGCACTCCAATGTCGGGGACAACAGGCGCGGGTGTGGCACCTAGTTTGCCGGCATCGACCGAGACGGCGATGCCATCCCATATCGCCCGAATGGCCGGAGTCCGTCGTTGATCCTCGATATCAACATCGAGGGCCGTCAATACCGCCGCGGCCTCAATAGGCGAAAAACTGTTCTTGCCCTTCTCGGCAATGAGACTGGTCACTTCTTGTTCGGAGTCGGTCACATTTTCGAGAAAATCTACGTCGACCGTTCCGGCTCGAGCGATCAAAGCACCGGTGTCATCAACATTGGTCACTGAGACGAGATCGATCTGGCTATTGGTCATATTCTGGACAGCGCGTCGCAGGCCTTCGCCACCTTCTTCGACGAACACCTGGGACAGCGGACGCGGCTCACCTACGGGCGTACCAGCAATGACCACTTGGACCGGAATGATCATCACCGATCCCCCAGCCCCGTCGGTGTCGAGTGCCATCACACTCAGAGCGCTCAATCGATCACGTTCATCGACTACGGCAAAGAGCGCCGTGGGCGTCGAGGGCACCGTCCGAACCGGTAAGGAAACAACCTCTTGGGCCGCCTTTGAATCCCGTACGGCCCGCCACGCCACTACTGACGACACGGGCAATAAGAGCAACACCACGAGGCCGGCGATGAAGGCAACCCAGGTATTTCGCCGTCGGCGTTCCCGCAGCGTCAGCGATGAACGCTCCGAAGAGCTAATGATTCCCCTGTTCACCTTGTGCTCCCTACCGCTTCGTTGTACAGGGACCGAGATCGGATGACGCTCAGGACCGGCTCAGTGATCAGGTAGTCAAGGGGTCGGCCATCAAAAAACCGAGCACGCAAATCAGTACTCGATACTTCGAGGCGCGGTACCTCGACATGAATCAAGCTTTCATCACAATCAAGGTCGATGTCGTGTCACGGACGATCCACCACCACGATGCGACTCAAAGCGCGCACCACATCAAGACGTTCCCACGTGTGCAGTCCACCGGCCGCATCATCACCGATGATCGTGAAGAATTCAGCATCTGGCCACCGACTCGACAAAGCCTCGAGGGTCTCTGCGGTGTAACTGCGACCACCATGGTCGATCTCCCATCGTCCCGCCATAATTCCGGCAACGCCTTCAACGGCAGCCTCAACCATGGCCAATCGGTCCATCGCCGGGGTGACAGTTCTGAGCCCCTCTTTTTGCCAAGGGACATTGGCCACCATCAACAACACCACGTCCAGGTCCAAAGAGTGCCGTACATTGACTGCAGTCACCAAGTGTCCAACATGTGGGGGATCGAACGTTCCCCCGAAAACCCCAACTCGCCGGCCTTTTCCGGATCCCAACAGGTGTTCGAGGTCGGGCTCGGAAGAAGGCCGATGGCCATGATTGGTCACCGGCGCATTCTATGGGTCGGCCCGTGCCCCACTGGGTCGGTCCCGGTCAGGGAGATCGGCACGAGGAAGACCAAAAATGGGTGAAATCGGGAAATTCGAACGGATGGCAGAAATCTTCGGGAATTGCTCAAGGTCTGCTGGATAGCGACCGAAGACACTCTGGCTCATCCGAGCCAACGATCGTCCAGATCGCCTCCAGAAACCCAAGGCTTTCGATAAGACAAGCCCCAATCCACCTGATAACTTATTGACTCCGCTTCGGGACCCCCAGCCCCGGAAATGGTGCCAGAACCAATAACCCTCTCCCACATATTCGAGCTCCGCAGCCCCCCCCGCTGTTCATGGTCTTGGCCCTTGTGGCCAGCGACACAACGGAGACCGGAATGGATCCTCCACCAGAACAGTTGAGACCAACATCATGAATGACTCCATCGGCATCTACCTCAATGACATCGGCAAAGTTCCTTTGCTCACCGCCGAAGACGAAAGAGTTCTCTCGCGGGCTATCGAAAAGGGTCGCGAGGCTGCAGCCCGTAAAGCAGCTGGCGAACGCGGCGTTGCTATCAATAAAGACATCGTGGCCGCCGCGCGGGCCAAAGACCGCTTCATTCGTGCCAACTTGCGCTTGGTGGTCTCCATTGCCCGTCGCTATCCCCTGCCCCAGGGCATGGACCTGTTGGATCTCATTCAGGAGGGAAACCTCGGTCTCGAGCACGCTGTTGACAAATTCGACTGGCGTCGTGGATTCAAATTCTCCACCTACGCCACCTTCTGGATTCGCCAAGCCATCGGCCGAGCCCTGGACCAAAAGGCCAGTCTCATCCGTATCCCTGGCGACCGTTCTGCCAGCCTGCGGGCTGCCCTTCGTCAGGCCAGTGGCGACGGCGAGACCCTCGATATGAACAATGCCGAGTTGCACCGCCTGACCACACCGGTCTCCCTCGACAAAACCATCGGCGACGATGGCGATGCGACCCTGGGTGATCTCATGGCCAACGGCGACCCCACTCCCGAAGACCACATCATCGCTCAGGGTGAAACCGAGCAGTTGAATCAGCTCCTCGACACCTTGGATGCCCGTGCTCGTTATGCCGTCGAGGCTCGATTCGGTCTCATCGACGGAGAGCGCAAGAGTTTCCGTGAGGTGGGCGAAAAGTTGGGCGTCACCGCCGAAGCTGCTCGCCGCCTGGTCTCCCGAGCCGTTGCCGGTCTCAAAGAAGAAGCCGAAGACATCTTCGTCGCCTGAGTCCCTCGGCCCCCGGTGGCTTTAGGGCATTGATCGTTAGGATTTTGCTATGGCTGCACCTTGGACTCCAACATCGTGGCATTCCCATACCGCCGCGCAGCAACCAAAGTGGCCCGATGAGGCCGATCTCGATCGTGCCCTGAAGCAGATCACATCCTTTCCACCGCTGGTGTTCGCTGGCGAGGCGCGTTCCCTACAGGCCAGCCTGGCCCAGGTCTGTGCCGGGAATGCCTTCTTGTTACAGGCCGGCGACTGTGCCGAAAGTTTCGATGAGTTCTCGGCCAATAACATTCGTGAAAAATTGCGGGTCATCTTGCAAATGGCCGTCGTTCTGACTTACAGCCTGGGTGTTCCCACCATCAAAGTGGGCCGCATGGCTGGACAATTCGCAAAACCTCGCAGTAGTGACACCGAAAAGATCGGCGATCTCGAGTTGCCCTCCTTCCGCGGCCACATCGTGAATGATCCTGGTCCCAACAGCGAGGCCCGAATTCCCAACCCCGAGCGCTTGGTCCAGGCCTACCATCAGTCCGCCGCCACGTTGAATCTGGTGCGGGCTTTTGTCAAAGGTGGATTTGCCGATCTTTCGCGGGTTCATGCTTGGAATCAGGAGTTCGTGGCTTCGAGCCCCGAGGGTCAGCGTTATGAACAAGTTGCCACCGACATCGAGCGCGCGTTGCG
>JBEIGJ010000169.1:0-4023 GCA_040381935.1 Acidimicrobiaceae bacterium
GACCAGCATCGAATGGGCACCGAAGATGTCAAGCGCCAACTCCATAGCGGCCTTGTGCATCTCGGACCAAAACATTTTGTTCGAAGCGCCAAGAGCCAGCACGCCCGGATCCTTGGCATTGTTCAACGTTGCAGTCAACGAACGCAGTCCGTTGATACGCAAGATCTGAATCTTGGTGTAGTACTCCATCAACCGTTGACGAACGTCTTCGCGCTCGATGGCCCCATTCTCTCGGGCGGCAACCAGCATCAAACGGTATTCCTCTTCAAAACGCCGGTAGCCAGTGGTTGCACTCATTCCGCGCTCGAAAGCCAACGTGGAGTTCGCCACCTTCCAGCCATTGTTCACACCACCGACCACATTGTCTTTCGGACAACGGGCGTTGGTGAAAAAGACTTCACAGAACTCAGCTGTCCCATCGGGCTGCGTGATGCCGCGTACTTCGACACCTTCTTGGCGCATGGGCACCAACAAATACGAAATGCCTTTGTGCTTGGGTGCATCTGGATCAGTCCGAGTCAGCAAGAAGCAAAAGTCGGCGTGATGACCACCGGTGGTCCACACCTTTTGACCGTTGATGATCCACTCGTCGCCGTCGAGAACGGCGGTCGTTTTCAATGACGCCAGGTCCGAACCCGAGTTCGGTTCACTGAATCCCTGACACCAACGAGTCGTACCGTTCATGATGTTGGGCAGAAATTCCTTCTTCTGCTCTTCAGTTCCCCACTGCAAAAGAGTGGGACCCACCAAAGTGTCACCAAAGAAATCGGCCCGCAGGGGTGCCTTCCTCGCTGCGAATTCTTCAGCCAAGACCACACCCTGCATGGTGTTCAATCCCTTACCGCCGTACTCCTTGGGCCAAGTGGCGCAGATCCAGCCACCGGCAAAGAGTTTTTCCGGCCATCCGTCATTGAAGGCCTTGCGGTCCGCAGATGACATTTCAAAGCCGGGCTGTCCCCAACCCGGGGGCAAATTGTCATCCAACCACTGACGGATCTCTTGACGAAATGATTCGGCGTCTTCGGGGTAATTCAAGTCCATGGCGTCAGTCTCTCGCAGCAACCAGCCTCAGCCCAACCCGGGGATCACCAAGACCTGGTCATCGATCACATTTCCGGCACTTCGACAACCGTCCCAGACCTCGTTCACACGCTGTTCACAGGACTTGAACAGTGAAGAAACCCGTTCGCCCTACGTTGACCCCCCATGACAGGTGATGCCACGGGCCCTCATTCCGCCGTGGGCGCTGACCTCATTCGGCTCGGACCCCAAGAGCGGGCCCTGTTGTCGGCTTTGGTGGAATGCCAGGGGCGGGTGGTCGGTCGTCGCGAACTCTCCCGTCGGGCTGGCCTCACTGATTTGAATGAACGAAGATGCGATTCACTCTTGGTGGCCATCCGTAAAGGACTGGGACCTGATTCGGTGCGGACCATTCGATCCCGGGGTTGGATGCTCTCACCTAGTCACCTCGACCGCGCCCAAGAAATGCTTGCCAGCTGAATCTGGTTCCCAACGGTACGAACGTTCCCACGGAATTCGGTGGGTCAAGGGTGATGCCCTAGCCTGGCCGCTATGTCTGTTATCGCCGCTACAACCGGAAGCTACGACCTAGCCCTGGTGTTGGGAAGTCTGCTGGTCATCATTGTTGTGGCCCGATTGGCCGCCGAAATCGCTCAGCGCATCAACGTTCCACCGGTGCTCGGCGAGATCATCGCCGGCATCGCCATCGGTCCGTCGGTTCTCAATTGGGTGGATCCTGTTTCGCACATGGCGGTCGCCGACATGGTCCTGCTTCTCGGAGAAATCGGCGTCATTCTTCTCTTGCTTCAAGTTGGACTGGAAATGGATCTGGCCGAATTGGGCCGTGTCGGGCGATCGGCATTCTTGGTGGCAATCATCGGAGTGGCCGTTCCCTTCGCTGCGGGTTTCGGTGTAGCAAGTGCATTCGGAGAGACCGGGAAGATTTCTCTGTTTATCGGTGCAACGCTGACCGCTACCAGTGTCGGAATCACCGCTCGTGTTCTCGGTGACTTACGAGCACTGGCCACCACCGAGGCTCGAATCGTTCTCGGGGCCGCAGTTGCCGACGATGTTCTCGGCCTGGTCATCTTGACCGTGGTGGTGAAGATCGTGACCGAAGGTTCGATTGGTGCCGGGGTGGTCTTCGAAACCATTGGGCTTGCCCTTGGTTTCCTACTGGTCACCGGACTTTTGGCCATCTTCGTCATTCCCAAGGCTCTCGATCGCGTCCACAAGGTGTCCCTCTCGAGTACGACCGTGGCGGGAGCTGGATTCGCTCTCACCATCGCCTTGGCGCTGTTGGCCAATGAAGCCAAACTGGCTTTCATCATCGGGGCCTTCATGGCCGGCCTCGGTATTGGTCGCAGTTCCCAACATGCTCGAATCGCCGACGGACTCGGACCACTCGGACACGTCTTCATTCCGGTCTTCTTTGCCAGCATCGGTATCAATGCCGATTTGGCAGCCATGGTCAAACCTGAAGTCTTGGCATTGGCCGGGGCTCTCACTGTGGTGGCAATCATCGGCAAGTTGGTGGCGGCTGGCGGGGTGTCAGGACCCAATATCGATCGACTGACAGTCGGAATCGGCATGATCCCCCGTGGTGAAGTTGGCTTGATCTTTGCTTCGATTGGTTTGTCGCGTGGAGTTCTCAATGAAAATCTCTATGGTGCCGTGTTGTTGATGGTTTTGGTCACCACCGTGATCACGCCGCCGCTGCTCACCATGCGCATGAAAAAGACCGGCCTCGGCGACTCCTCGGCCTCGAGCGATGAGCAAGATGCATTCTCCTCAGCAGTCGAGCCACGCGGCGGATGGTTGCAAATACATGAGGGTTCGATCACCCTCAATGGCACTCCGGCGCCACAACAAATTGTCACCTTGGCCTTGCGCGCCGCGGAACTGGCCACTTCGGCCGAACCAAGCGATGAACTCATTCGCTGGTTCGGCGACAACACGCAGGTCGCTTTGACGTGGACCGCTGCTGACAGCGAACAACTGCTTGACCTGCTCCGTGACGGCACTCCGAAATCGTGGCGCTTCTTGGAAACAACTGGAGTACTCGAGCGCTGCCTCCCCGAAGTCGCCGCAACAATCGGCCGTCGCCGCTTGGATCCTGACGCGTTCGATCCATTCCATCCACTGCGTCTGCCCACGGTTGATCGACTGCACACTCTCGTGGCCTCACCTGGTCTGGATTCGCTCTTCGATCAACGACGCTCCACATTGGAGCGACCCCGCATGCTGACCACCTGCGCCTTTCTCATCGATGGCTCTGATGATCGCGTTGACCGGCATTCTCTAGCCCAACGACTCTGCCCTCGGGATCTGGATCTCACTGACCGGGTGCTGTCATTATCCGATGACATGATCGAGGCCTTGCGAGGACCTGACACCTCTCCACCCATGCGATCACTCGATGGCAGCCTCGAGCAGCACATTGTGGATCTTGCCTATCTGTTGAGCGTGTTGCGCTTGCAGGGAGACCCTCGTCTGCGCCCGGTCCTCGATCGCAATATTTCTCCTGAGTCGTCACCTCAGAACACCAGCAACTGACCTGTCGCACCAACCGCTCACATTGTCGAAACATTGGCAAGACTGCGGCGAAACACTGACCTCCTAGTTTCAGGACTGCGCAGAGGACAACGTTGTCCGCTTCCGGGCCATACCCGAGCGTGACCGTCAATGGCGACGGAACCGACCACATCTGGTCGAAAAAGACAATTTCCGCCCCTACTGAAGGAGTACGACGTGATTTACAAACCTACCCGTCTCGCTCTGAGCATTGGACTGGCTACTGCGACCGCACTCGCTACACCATCCATTGTTCAGGCCGAAGACGATCCAGCGATGCTGGTACAAGCGGCCCTGGACAACATCTGGATTCTCATTGCAGGAATTTTGGTGTTCTTCATGCAAGCTGGCTTCGCACTTGTCGAAGCGGGGCTCACCCGAGCCAAAAACGTAGTGAACATTTTCGCCAAAAACATCAGTGATGCCATC
>JBEIGJ010000170.1:0-3969 GCA_040381935.1 Acidimicrobiaceae bacterium
GTCACCAAGGGCATCGTTCACAAGAACGCCGCGGCCCGCCGAAAGAGCCGGCTGATGAAAAAGGTCAACTCCTCTGTGTGACCGCTTTGGTCAGCCGCGATAATAGGGCTACCAAGACATCCATCAACACGTCGGCATCGAGTCCGGTGCCACCTCTAAGATCCACGTCGGCAGCAGCCAGTAAGGCGTAGGCCCGACGAATGCCGTTGCTTCCCAGTCCTCGATAGGTGCGCAGTGCCTTTTCGGCTGCGAAGCCTTTGATCCCCAGCACCGCTTCGGCTTCGGCTGCACTCGACACCTCGGCTCCATCGAGTCGCGCCAATCGGGCATAGTAATTGTGCAACTGCGCCAAGATCTGCAGCGGATGGCGCTCACCGGCGTGGGTCAAGCGCCGAAGCACAATGAGGGCCTGGGCGGCATTGCCCGCCTCGATGGCATCGGTGAGATCCCACGGTTTGGAGTCACCGCGCTCTCCGAGGTACGGCTGCAATTGAGCAACAGTGATTGGTCCTTGGCCATAGGTCGTGATCAAAGTTTCAGCCAAAGTGGAGAATCGGGCCACATCTTCACCGAGCCACTCCATCAACAGGACCAGTGCAGCCGGCTGAAACTGAATACCGACGGCTTCGATCGTCGCTTCCCACCATTCACGTCGGTCTTTGGTTTTGGTCGGCGGTGATGGATCAATCGACCGACCCCCACAAGCTTTCACTCCATCGGCAATGGCCTTGAGCACGCGCCCGCTGCCCCATTCGATAATCAGATGGGTGTCGTCACTGGGTTGGGCAAGATAGCGAGCCAATGTTTGGTGATCATCACTGGACCGATCACCCACTGCCCGTAACACAACGATCCGGTGATCCTTATCATCGATCGCGAACATCGACGGCGTCTCCGCTGATCCGATCGCCGCAGCCATGACATAGTCACCGCTGTAATCCTCGACCATGAGCGAACGGTCGCCATCGCCCACCAGTTGGCGTACGCGTTCTGACAATGCTTCACTGATCAGCGATTGATCGCTTCCGTGAAACAACACCACTGTCATAGTTCTAGGTTGGCACACGGCGTTCTCGACGGTGGTACCACATGGCTACGAGCACCATCACGATCAGGACGCCGACTACGACCTGGTCCACCAATGCTGGTGGCCGCAGACGCGACCCCAGCGCCGCCACCGAATCCACCCAGCGCACCCCCACTCCGAGAGGCCACATCAAGACGCCTGCCAACCATGTCGGCATGAACCCCGCAGCGAGTGCCAGGGGAAACCCCGCCAACATCACAAGGCCGGCCACGGGCACTGCCAAGAGATTGCAAGGAATGGACCACGCACTCGGCACCCCGAAAACCGCCGCACTCACCGGCAGCACGCCTATCTGGGCTGCACACATCGGGCTCACCCAACGACTGATCCATCCTGGTGAATCTGCATCGTTCCCCCGCCATCGGGCCGATAACCGAGTCACTGCTGGAGTCAGATAGATCAGCCCTCCAGCACCCGACATCGATAACCACCAACTCACTGACCACGCCAAAAAGGGATCCACCAAGAGCGCCACACCGGCAGCGGCGCAGAGAATCTGACCACCACTCGCACGACGCCCCGCGGCGAAAACGACTGCCGCTACTCCAGCCATCGTCGAGGCCCGAATGACCGATGCTTCCTGTCGAGTCAAGACGGCGAACCAACCCAGAACCACAATCGTCAGGATCAATCGAGTCGATCGACGAAGGCGGCTGAGTACCGGAGCGGCAATGGCCAAAATGTAGGCCACATTTTGTCCTGAAACCGCCGTGAGATGAGCAAGCCCACTTCGTCGAAAGCGGTCGATCATCTCCGGAGGTTGGGCCGTGTCATCGCCGTACACCAGACCGGCAAAGAGAGCGGACTCGTGAGTGGACAACGTCCGGGCACCATCCCCCAAAGCGCTACGCACTCGATGGGCAGCCAAGATCATGGGCGAGGCACGCGAAAGCGAACCGTTTGGAACTGTCGACAGGCTGTCGATGTCGAACCGACCAACGACATGGCGAAGCTGTCGTCGTCGCGCCTTTTCTGGTGCCAGTTCCCGTCGTTCACCATCGACGCCAATCACTTCCCCCGCGCGATAGCGACCGAGTCGCAGACGGTTCGGCCCGTAGGCCCATACATCGAAGCGTTGTCCTTCGATCTCGAGAATTGCATGAACACTGCGACCATGGGCGCGAGGGTCAGAACGCAGGACTCCCTGGCCCTGATACGACCCCAGAACCGGTGCCTTGACCGATCGCCATTCATGATCACTACGAAGTACTCCGCTGGCGAAAAACACCAGCAGCACTAACCAGGCGTTGCGGTTTCTGGCTAGTACCGGGCGCCAAGCCAAGCTACAGCTCAGCCCAAAGACGATCATGACTCCCAGGACGATACGCGGACCCTCTCCCCTCCTTTCTCCGATCCACACGCCGATTCCGATCACCAGCGCTGCCATCACCGCCATCTCGAGTGGCGAACGCTGGACCTCGTCAGAGTTCTTGCTGTCACTATTCTGGTGAGCGATCATGACAGCGTCATCCGCTTGTTGCGACTTGACGCACCATAAGGTGACCACCGGATATGAGCGCCGATGTGAACGAACCTCAACCAAGCCTCCGATCGCCATCGACAGCGGTACCCGATGGTCTGCGATTTCATCGTCGACAAGTTCTGCACTACGGCGCCATGGTGTCGCTGGTCGTCCCCGCTGGTTCGGGACTGATTGCCCTGGGTTTGTTGTACGGATCGCATTCGACCTGGCGTGGTGCTGTGGGCTTCCTGGCGGCGCTGCTGGCTTTGCCCACACTGCCCTTCGTGGGTATTCCGGTAGCTGGCGGCTCGGTGCGTTGGCTGGTTGCGGCAGTTTCCAGCGTTGGTCTGTGGCTCTTTATCGGGCACATTGCAGCGCGCCGCGCTGCCCGTCGCATGGCCGCAAGTTGGCCCGAATGGCGTCAGCAATGGTGGCGCCTGGCGATAGGGGCTTGGTCGGGTTCGTTGATTGGGATGGGCTGTGCCGGGGTCTACCTTCTTTTTCTGAGTTGAACGGCGCGAGCGCAATACCCCCGATTCCCCAGCGTTGCCTATCGACCAACTTGATCGCCCCCTGAGCTCATCACACCGTGATCAATCCGGCCAGCGCTTCCAATTTCGCTGGTCCGATACCCGGCACATCCAAGAGACCCTGCACTGATGCAAATGGTCCATTGCGATCCCGATGGGTCACAATGGCCGTTGCCGTGCTCGGACCAATACCCGGCAAAATATCCAACTCCTCGGCTGATGCTCGATTCAGATCGATCGGCAGGCTCGGCGCCGTACTCGCGGTCGCAGTGCCGCTCTCAATCGCACCTCCTGGAGTCCGCTCGCCCATTGCCGGAATGTAAATCTGCTGTCCATCGGCCAGTGGACCGGCCAAATTCACCGCATTCAAATCTGCGTCTTGCGTCGCTCCTCCGGCAGCCCGCACCGCATCCACAGCGCGAACTCCAGGGGAAAAGCGATAGACGCCCGGTGACCGCACGTGTCCGGCAACGTGAACGGTGACCAGAGCAGGTCCCGATACCGCACTGTCCACGGATCCTGTTTCACTTGTGAGCGTTCCGCTTGCGGCCACAGGAACTGTGGTGGCGTAACTCAGAGACGCTTCGATCGGAGGTGCCGGTGATCGCAACAGGAAATAGGTTCCCCAGCCCACCAGTGGAACGCTGATGATCACAGTCAGAATGCGACCCCAACCCAACCATTGCGCCGTGCCGCGCAGATGAGATATCTGCCGACCGAGAACGGTCGTTCGCGACGTCCTCTTCCAGCCTTCAAAATGTGGGTCTTCGCTGGACTGTGTTGGTACCGGGGGTATCGGTCGCCACTGTTCCACCTCGTCCCCACTCCCCGTTCGTCCATGCGAAATGCTGTCGGAATGCTGGTCGACTGAGAAAAGAACGCTCCTCAAC
>JBEIGJ010000171.1:0-3951 GCA_040381935.1 Acidimicrobiaceae bacterium
CAGGCACCGGAATCGATTCCAACAAAGCGTTGGTGTAGGGATGCGCGGGGGGGTTGTAGAGCGAATCACTGTCGGCGATTTCGCACATCTTGCCCAGGTACATCACTGCTACTCGGTCACTGATATTTGTGACCACTGCCAAATCGTGGGCGATGAAGATCAAAGTGAGACCGTAGGTCTTCTTGAGATCCTCGAGGAGGTTCAGGACCTGAGCTTGAACACTCACGTCAAGAGCAGATACCGGCTCATCACAGATGATCAACTGAGGATTCAGAACCAGAGCCCGGGCAATACTGATCCGCTGACACTGTCCACCACTGAATTGATAGGCCCGTCGGGTTGCGGCCACGGCTGGGTCGATTCCGACATCTTCGAGAACTTTGTTGGCGCGTGCAAGACGCTCTTCTTTCGTCCCTCGCTTCCAGATGTTGAGGGGTTCAAGGACGATGTCGCGCACACTGCGCCGAGGATTGAGCGACGAAATGGGATCCTGAAAAATCATCTGAACGTTCGTCCGCAATAAGCGCAACGTTTCGTCATTGAGGTCGGTCAGATCCTGGTCTTCGAAGACAACGTGACCATCTTTGGGTTTGGGTAGCTGCATGATGGCTCGGCCGGTAGTGCTTTTACCGCATCCCGATTCACCAACGATGCCCAAGGTCTCGCCTTTTTGTACATCGAAGGAGATACCTGATACCGCATTCACCTTCAGCCCAGTACGACCGACGGGGAATTCCACGACCAAGTCGTGAACACTCAATAAAGCATTGGGCCGCAGATGGGCCTTGCCGGTGCCAGCCATCAGTTCACTCCCGCTTTAGAACCCAATGTGACTTGAACTTCCTGCCAGCGCTCGGACCCGACAGGATGATGACAGGCAAAGAAGTGTCCATTTCCTGCCGACTGCAGTTCCGGTTCGACTGAGTTGCAGAGATCGGTCGTGTACGGGCAACGGGGACTGAAGCGACATCCTGGTGGCGGGTCGACCAGGCTTGGAGGCCGGCCACCAATGGTCGTGAGCCGAGTGTGACTGGGTTGTTCGAGTTTGGGAATGCTCTGGAAGAGTGCTTCCGTGTAGGGCATTTTCATCGCTGCGAACAGTGTTGCCGTTGGAGCGATTTCCACGATCTTGCCGGCGTACATGACGATGATTTGATCGGTATTTCCGGCAACCACACCGAGATCGTGAGTAACGAGGATGAGACTCATGTTTCGATCCCGGCGTTGAACATCAATGAGTTCGAGGATCTGCGCCTGAACGGTGACATCGAGGGCTGTCGTGGGCTCATCAGCAAAAAGAAGTTTTGGACCGCAGGCCAAAGCGATCGAAATCATGATTCGCTGACGCATACCACCCGATAATTCATGGGCGTACTGGTTGAGCCGCTTTTCGGGTTCAGGAATGCCCACATCATGCAAGAGACGCAGAACAATATCCTCAGCGTTCTTTTGGGTAGAGCCCAAATGAATCCTCAAGGGTTCGGTGATCTGCTTTCCGATTTTCATGACCGGATTCAAAGATGTCATGGGGTCCTGAAAGATCATGGCCATTTCGGCGCCCCAGATCTTTTGACGATCCTTGAGACTCATCGTTGTCAATTCTCGGCCTTGAAAAAGTACTGATCCCGAGCGGATGACATTGCGGGTAGGAAGAAGTCCCATGATGGAACGAGAAAGGATTGTTTTACCGCAACCAGATTCACCCACGATGCCGAGACGCTGTCCGTGTTCCAGAGTGAAAGAAACGCCATCAACCGCCCGTACCGTTCCGGTTGGTGTGACGAAGTGCGTCTTGAGATCGGTGACCTCGAGCAGTGGTCCCATCTCGCCGCGCGAGTCACTTTGAATCGTTCTCATCCGATTGCCTCCCGGATGCGGAACTTCTCACTCAATACATCGCCGAGAAGATTGATGCACAAAACGGTCAGAAACAAAACGATAGAAGGCATGATCGAAATCCACCAGGCCGTTTCCAACTTCGCTTGACCTCCAAAAATCATGGCTCCCCAGGTAGGAGTTGGCGCACTGACGGAGAGTCCGAGGTAGGCCAGTGCCCCTTCGGCAACGATCAGTACTGCCATACCAGTGATTGCAAAAGTGACCATGGCCGGAAGAACATTCGGCAAAATCTCTCGAATGATGATTCTGGTGTTCTTGGCTCCCAGGCTTCGGGCCGCCAAAACGAATTCGCGTTGGGCGTAGACCATGGTGTTCGCACGCACCAGGCGGGTAATCGGCGGAATCGAAAGAATTGACAAAGCGATGATAATTGGCACGATGGAACGCGATTCGGCCTCTGTCGTGGTTCCGCTATCGAAAAATCCCACGATGAAAATTGCCAGAAGTAGAGCCGGAAAGGCCAAAAAGATATTGGTGATGGTATCGATCACTCTGTCTACTCTTTTGCCGACATAGCCAGCGATCAGCCCCAGTGAACCACCGATCAGAATTCCAAAGACAATGGACATGGCCCCGATCAAAAGCGAGTTCCTCGCTCCGAACATGGTGCGGCTGAAAATCTCGAATCCGTTGGTGTCGGTACCGAAAAAACCGGCTCTCTCTGGAGCATCGCGCACGACAGGCCGCGTCGTATCGGAGAAAAAGGCCCAAGTTGGTGGGCGCTCGGCTAGCAGGGGGTTCGTCTTGAGATGGGTGCTACATAGGTCCTCGTTGGCGAATTGATCGCAGGAGTGCTTGACATAGGGCAAGTTCGAGGCGCCGATAGCGGTGAAAACGATGAAGACGATCCAAGTGATGGACAGCCATTTGGTGATGCGTCCTCGTTGTCTGAATTTCTTTCGAGGCGCCTCGGACGCTGTGGCGGCATCATCTGGTGTTTGGATAACGGCGGTGTCGTTCATGATCGACTCAGGACAACTTTCTGCCCGCTCGTACCCGTGGGTCGAGGAAGCCGTAGAGGATGTCGGTCAAAAAGTTGATGAAGACATAGACCAGAGCCAACACCACCACTGTGATCTGGACCAGTCGGAACTCTGAGGCAAAGATACCGAGAACGGTCCTTCGGCCGAGGCCATTGAGGTTGAAGGCGGTTTCGACGACTACTGAACCACCAACGAGCGCTCCGACATTCACTGCGGCGGCCGTCACCAGCGAAAAAAGTGAGGGTCGGAGCGCATGTCCGAAGAGAATTCGCGGAGTCGAGACTCCTTTGGCGCGAGCGGTGGTGATGAAGTCGGATTGCAAAGTGTTCACCAAATCGGCCCGAAGAAGACGCATGTAGGTCGCACCAAGGGGCAAAGCCAGAACGATCGTCGGTAGGAAAAAGTTCCTGAAGTGCTGCCAAGGGCTGGTGAAAAAACCGATGTCGGTAGAGATGGCCGGGAACCATTGCCATCGCACAGTGAAAAAGAGACCGAGAATTGTCGCCAACACGTAGTTCGGCATCGAGATGAACCCGAACGACGTGGTCGTGGATATTCGGTCGAAAACTCCTCCGCTGCGGTAGGCGGCGGCCAATGCCACGGGAATTGCGATGAGCAGAGCTCCCAACTGGCCGTAGATCATTAGGCGAAGTGAGATTTTCAAACCATCGCTCACCGACGTGCTGATCGGCTGATTCCCGTTGAACGTGGTTCCCCAGTCGAAGGTCACGAAATCTTTGACGAAATATCCATATTGGACAATCGCCGGCTCACGGAGGTTCAAAGAATCGAGAAGTTTGTTCTTCTCTTCGTCATTGATTGCTCCACTTCCCTTAGCGGCGATGATTCGCTCTTCAGCATTGGGAATTGCGCCGAGCGCCAAGGACACCGTGAAAGTCACGGCGAACACGACAATGATTAACTGCATGAATCGTTGCAGGAAAAATCTCATCTGTTCGGTGACTCCACGGTGTTCTTGACGACGACGATCAGTTAATTACTGCTGCAACCAAACGGTGTGCGGATAGAAGGTACCGGCAATACCAGCGCCTTCGAGCGCAACTTCTCC
>JBEIGJ010000172.1:0-3898 GCA_040381935.1 Acidimicrobiaceae bacterium
GAAAACCGAGGGAACCACGAATTCCGGCTTGAGATGGGCATCGGTCACCGATTCGGCAATGGCAATTGCCGCTGCCAATTTCATGTTTTCGGTGATGTCGGTGGCCTGGGCGTCAAGGGCGCCGCGGAAAATGCCCGGGAAGGCCAACACATTATTGATCTGATTCGGATAGTCGCTTCGCCCAGTGGCCATCACCGCTGCGAGTCCATCGGCCTGTTCTGGTCGAATCTCGGGGTTCGGATTGGCCATGGCGAACACGATCGGATCATTGGCCATGGCTCGTACGTCGGCTGCCGTAATCAGATCCGGTCCGCTCACCCCAACGAAAACATCTGAACCCTTCATCACGTCACTGATAGTGCCCATCCGGCGTTCACGGTTGGTGTGCTCAGCGAACCATTGCTTGGCGGAGTTCATATCGCTCCGGCCGGAATAAATCGCACCGACCCGGTCACAGCCAATGACTTCGCCAATACCAGCATTCAGAAGAATCTTGCCAATGGCAACGCCAGCCGCACCGACACCCGCAATAACGACAGTGAGATCTTCCATCTTCTTGCCCGTGATTTTCAACGAGTTCCATAGCGCCGCCAAAGTGACCACCGCGGTGCCGTGCTGATCATCATGAAAGACGGGGATGTCCAAACTGGCGCGCAGTCGCTCTTCGATTTCGAAGCACTCTGGCGCCTTGATGTCTTCCAAGTTGATGCCGCCGAAGGTCGGAGCAATGCGTTCCACGAAGTCCACAACTTCATCGGCAGTGCGAGCGTTGATACAGATCGGGAAACCGTCCACTCCACCGAATTCTTTGAAGAGGAGGGCCTTACCTTCCATCACTGGCATTGCCCCCTCGGGGCCGATGTCTCCCAGTCCGAGAACCGCCGTCCCGTTGCTGACAATGGCCACGGTGTTCTTACGAATGGTGAAGCGGTGAGAAAGATTTGGATCTTTCTCGATAGCAGTACACACTCGAGCGACACCGGGCGTGTAGGCCATCGACAAATCGTCACGATCATTCACCGGAGCAGTCGACAAGACGTGAACTTTCCCTGCCTCGTGCATGCGAAAGGTGCGGTCCCACCAATCGATCAAGCTCACGCCCGCAAGTTGGCGCACAGCCTCAACCACTTTCAGTTGATGCTCTTCATCACGACAGTGAACCACGACGCTACGACGTAAGACCGGGCCGCGAACATCGAAGCCATCAAGGGCCCCGATATTCCCCCCTGCTTCTCCGATAGCGGTGCAGAGTCGGCCGAGCGTGCCCGGCACATTGTCGAGTTGGCAGTCGAGGGCTATCGAAAAGGCGGCGGTAGGGAGATTAGGCATAGGAATTCCGATGCTACGGACTTCACGCTCCGGACACCGGCAAATAAACCAGTTACCGCCTGGAAAAGATGACCAACAGCCTCAATCTTCAGCTTCTCAGGGTTCGGTTAGCATCCACCTGTGCCCCTGGTCCCAACAGTTGACGTTTCCCGACCCTCTGCAACCTCGCTGGCCGATCTCGACCGAGCCTGTCGCGATCACGGATTCTTCCTCTTGTCGGGCCACGGACTCGACGACCTCATCGACCGGACGTGGAGCCAAACAGCCCGCTTCTTCGATGCGGATCGCTCAGTTCACACCGCAATCATGCGCGATGCCGAAAATCCATTTGGATTCTTCGACCGAGAACTCACCAAGCGCAAGCGCGATCACAAAGAAGTCTTCGATTTCATTGATCCGGCACATCCGGTCCAGGACACGCGCAATCGTTGGCCACAAGAGTTACCCGGATTCCGGGAGGCGATGTCCGAACTCTTCGACGCGCTGTCAGTGCTCACCGACCGCACTCTCGGCCTCATTCATGACGCCCTCGACCTCTCGCCGGCGGGAAGAGCCCAGATCGTGAGTAGTCGACGATCCAGCACTATTCGACTGAACCACTACACGGTTGGTGATCCGGTACCTGCAGATGAGCGCGATGGACTCGCCGAGCTCGGCGAAACGGCCCTTGGCTATCACACCGATCCCGGAACGATCACCTTGCTCCTTCAAGATGACACCGGCGGGCTACAGACCGAGTCCCTCGATCATGGTTGGATCGATGTCCCTCCGGCTGTCGGCACCATCGTCGTGAACCTCGGTGACTGCTTACAGGCCTGGACCAACGACCGTTATCGGGCAGCGGTTCATCGGGTACTACCTATGACCCGCCAACGCCGCTTCTCCATTCCCTATTTTTCCAATCCTGATCGCGACGCCGTCATCGAACCGGTTGTTGAACTCTGTGATGGACAACCCCGCTATCGATCCTTTGCCTGGCGAGAGTTCATGGCCGCCCGGGCCTACGACAACTTCACCGATCTCGGCGCAGACGACACCCAGGTCACCGACTTTCGTATCGGCACGCGCTGAGCGACTCAATACCCACAACAGTTTGGAGAGCCATGACCATTCGCCGTCTTGATCTGGGAGTGATCACCGCATCCCTGATTCTCATCGCCTCGTGCGGTTCAACTAATGATTCAACGGCCCTCAGCGACGCCGAATTTTGCCAAGAGATCGAACGACTGGAGTCGGTCGAACCCACCAACGACGTCAGCGGCGCAATAGTTATCTTGCGCGACCTCATTGATAAAGCGCCAAATGCCGAGGTACGCAATGCTCTCAAAGTTCTGGAGCCCACCTTCGAAGAACTCGCGACCATCGATGAAAGTGATCCCGAGGCAATGTCTCGTTTCTTTGAAGTGTTGATGGATGACGAGATCGTGGCCGCCAGCGAGGTACTTGATCGCTACAGCACAGACGTTTGCGGCCTCACTGACGAAAGCACAACAGACGAAACCTTGGGTTGACTCGCCCGCGTTGTGTTTTGATGGAATTTTTCCGTCGTAGGCGAAAACTCTGCCACACCCCCTGAATATCGTCGGAGGTACATCTTCTGATGTGTATCGGTTCCCCGGAACCCCGGTTTCATAGCAAGTCTCTTCCCAACTTTGCTGTTACTAATTGTGCGAATTTGTTGAAAGGTTGAGGGTTCCATGACTCGGTCCAAAGTTCTCGAAAGTCCGGCGGCTTCGTTGACCGCCGTGCTGCGGGACTCGGTGGGTCTTCGCGACTTAGCTGGCCTCCGTGATCTGACCGGCCTGCCGGTAGAAGACCTGCGCCTCGAACTAGCCGAAGCCAAACGCCTGCAAGCGATCTTAGATGCCCGGGTCCTCGAGATCGTGTCATTGCTTAGCGCCACGATGAGCGCCATCGATAGCCCGGTTCGGGCCATTCCGGAATACGAGTTAATGGCGCATTCAGGTATGAGCCGACGAGAAGCGGGCGACACGGTACGCCGCGCCCATCTCATCGAAGACGTTCCGCTCTTTGGCGAGGCTTTGGCCGAGGGTGTCATGTCCGTTGGCCACCTTGATGCCATCAGTCGCGGGGCGCGTATCGCCGGCGACCATCGCGATGCCCTCTTGGATTTAGCACCAGATCTCGTCGAAGCTGCTGGCGATATGTCCCTTGCGGACTTTGGGGCCCTAGTAACTACTACGGCCAAAGGTCTCGTCACTGATGACGGCCTCGGTGTCTTTGAAGACCAACGGAGGTCGACACATTTGAAAATGTGGAATGACACCGAAGGTATGTTGCAACTGCGGGGGTCCTTCGACCCTGAATCCGGTGCGGTGTTGCAGTCTCGATTGCAGACCACGCTCGAGGCCATGTTTCATTCAGGAACTGGGTCAGGATCTGGGTCAGGTATTAGGTCGGGATCTGGGTCAGGTATTGGGTCGGGATCTGGTGCGCTTGAACATCATCCGTGGATCGAACCCAACGATCATCGCCGAGCCCACGCTCTAGTTGCGCTGGTTTCGGGTTCATCTGGCTCGGGTTCATCTGGCTCAGACTCATCTGATTC
>JBEIGJ010000173.1:0-3887 GCA_040381935.1 Acidimicrobiaceae bacterium
GCTTTACGAATAGTAAGTAATTATTCGATGCGGAGGCCGGAGATTGCCCGGGAGATCACCAGCTGCTGAATCTCTGAAGTGCCTTCGAAGATGGTGTGAATCTTGGCGTCGCGGTGCATGCGCTCAACGTGGTACTCGCGGGTGTAGCCGTACCCACCAAGAATCTGAATGGCCTCTTCGGTCACCCGCACGGCAGTCTCCGACGCGTAGTACTTGCTCATCGAACCTTCAGCGTTCTGATAACCACCATTGCGCGCCAACCACGATGCACGCCAAATCAACAAACGAGCCGCATCGATCTGCGTCGCCATGTTGGCCAACTTAAAAGCGATCGACTGGTTCATGATGATCGGCTTACCAAAAGCCACGCGCTCCTTGGCGTAGTCGAGAGCGATTTCGTACGCACCCCGCGCAATACCCAAGGCCTGGGCCCCAACCGTTGGCCGAGTGGCCTCGAAAGTTTTCATGGCCGGCTGCGCCTCGCCAGAACGCCCACGATCCCGGGCTCGGGCCAACTTGGCATCGAGTTTCTCTTTGCCTCCCAACAAGCAGCGCCCAGGAACGCGCACATCATCGAGAACCACCTCGGCCGTATGCGACGCCTTGATGCCGTGCTTGGCGTACTTCTGACCTTGGGACAAACCTTTGGTTCCGGGAGGAACAACGAACGATGCCTGACCACGACCCTTGAGCGCGGGATCCACCGCCGCAACGACCACGTGAACGTTGGCGATACCACCATTGGTGATCCAGGCTTTGGTGCCGTTCAACACCCACTCGTCTTTGGCTTCGTCGTACACGGCCCGAGTCCGTAGCGAAGACACATCACTTCCCGCATCGGGTTCACTCACACAGAATGCGCCGAGCTTGACATCGTTGGCATCGCCGTAGCACTGCGGCACCCACTCCATGGTTTGTTCGGGGGTTCCGTTACCGCTGATACCAGCCGCGGCCAAACCCGATCCCATGATGGCCATACCAATTCCGCCATCGCCCCAGAAGATCTCCTCCACCGCAACGGGCATGGTGAGACCGGAACTGTCGCCCATGGCACTCACGATGAAATCGACTCCGTAGAGGCCGATTTTGGCGGCTTCTTGCACCACCGGCCAGGGGAACTCCTCACGGTCGTCCCATTCTTGGGCTGCCGGACGCATGACGTCTCGGGCGAATTCGTGAATCCAATCTTTGATCTGCACTTGATCGTCGTTCAGGGTGAGAGAAAATTCAGCCATGGCCAAATGTTACCCACTGGTAACCAGACGCGC
This sequence comes from Acidimicrobiaceae bacterium, assembly GCA_040381935.1. GTDB lineage: Bacteria > Actinomycetota > Acidimicrobiia > Acidimicrobiales > Ilumatobacteraceae > Casp-actino8. The sequence goes on from JBEIGJ010000173.1 coordinate 1,269, forward strand.
TACCCGGAACCTTGCTGGCAGAATCAACCTGTGAGCGGCGCTTCGACTTCGACGACAACTCTGAGTGGCCGGGGTCTTTTGGCCGCCTTCGGCGCCCTGATTGCTGGGCTGCACCTGATGGTTGCTCTGAGTCGCGGTGCCGACTGGCGGGTGGAAGGCACTGCACTCATGATCCTTGGTCTTCTCTCCGCCGCGAGTGCCGTGGTGCTGATGATCTCGGCTGCAACCTGGCCGGTGATCGTTCTCGGAGTGGTCTCCTCAATTTCAGTGGTCGGCCTCTTGGTGACACGACTTGCGGGCTATCCCCTCGGACCCTTCGTGGACTACACGCCACCGCTCACTGCCTTCGACATCATCACCATGATCGTTACCTTGATCACCGCAACATTGGCCTTTACGTCATTGAGTATCGGCGTCGAGCATCTTGGCCCCACTGGATTGCGCTTCGACACTGTGGCACCACTGATCGTCGTACTGGCTGCGCTACCTGGGCTCAGCGTGACGACATGGGCCGAAGAGGCTGCCTATATCACTGGTCAGTCGCACTCTCACGGCATCACCGGCGACACCAGCATCAGTATCTTGGCGTCTTCAGAGTTACTGACGATTGAACAGCGCGGCCAACTTGGTGAGCAGTTGATCTTGGCTCGCGCTTCTGGAATGCAGTACCCCACTCTGGGCGATGCTGTCAACGCTGGTTGGGTCCCCCTTGGTGATGTTGTGCCGGGATCGGGCCAACTCGTTATCGACCCCGTGACCGCGCAACGCGAGCGCAGCTTTGATCCTGCTCAACCATCGGCCTTGTTATACGCCACCAATGATGATCAGGCTCCGATTGTCGGCGTGCAGTACGACCTGTGGGGAGCAAACACGCCCGAAGGATTCGTCGGGCAGGGCCCGCTTTGGCATCTACATGCCGGTACCTGTGAAATCGATGATGAGCGGGGATCATTCGTCCTGGCCTATGACGAACTCCTCGCCGGCGCCGCCTGTCAAGACATCGATGCCCGCTTGACCGATCAGATTTCGTGGATGATTCGCGCTTGGGTGATTCCGGGCTGGGATAACCCAAGCGGGCCGTTCGCCCACGATCATCCATTGCTGACGGCCGAATCCTGAGGGCCTAGACCTGATAACGACTACGAGGCGCGACGGCCACCGCGGCTGGTTCGCTTTTTGTTGTCCATGAAATCAACCAACACGTAATCACCAAGATTGTCGCTATCAGTCATGAAGTAACGGCCACCATTTAAAGCTGTCAACTGTTCGACGAACTGGCGGAGATAGCGATCGGCATCCAACATGAAGGTATTGATACGGATGTTGTCTTTGGTGCAGCGCACCACTTCTCGCAACGTGGCCTCAACAGTCATTTGCTGAGCCTCGTATCCTTCGAAATAAGTAAACCACGGTTCACCGTAGGGAGTGATATGAGCAGTCGGCTCACCATCGGTGATCATGATGATTTGCTTATTGCCTTGCTGACGACTCAACATTCGCCGAGCCTGAGCCAGGGCGTGATGCATATTGGTTCCCTGCATCTGGGTGAGGGATACCTCAACTAGTTCCTCGGGTTTGATCTCCCAAGCAACATGGCCAAACAAGAGAACACCGAGATAATCACGGGGATACTGCGAAGAAATCAATGACTGCAAAGCGACAGCGACTTTCTTGGCTGGACCCCAACGCCCATCGCGCAGCATGGAATACGACGCATCCAACATCAATACCGTGGCCGAGCGAGTCAGGTGTTCGACACGCTCGATTTCGAAATCATCAGGAGAGAGTTTGACCGGCGTGCCCTGACCGCCGCGCCGCAATGCGTTGCGCACCGTGCGTTGTAGATCAAGGTTGAACGGATCTCCATACTCGTATTGCTTGGTTTCGTACGTCCGCTCGTGACCTTGGCCGAAACGATGCTGTTGATGTTGACCAGGTCGATCCTTGGCCAACTTCGAGAAAAGATCGCGCAAAGACTTCGAACCAATCTTGCGAAGACCCTTGGGAGTCAGTTCGAGTCGACCTTCTTTGGTGTGGATCAAACCTTCTTGTTCCAATTCACGAATCAATTTCGACAGCTTTTCCATGGAGCGCGCCACGTCGTCACCCAACAGGTCACGGACTCGGTCCATATCGGCCTCAGCCAACTGTTGTGGAGATGACGGGTTGTTCATGAGATTCTCCAGCTGGTCCAATTCACCAAGCTGTTTCATGGTCTCCATACCCTGTTCGAATCCCATGGGATCCTGGCCCTGCATGTCATATCCGGGTTCGGATCCGAGACCCGGGAACATCTGCTGCATGTTCTGGCTTAACTGGGCCATCTCGGCCTGCAGTTCCATATCGTCGATCATCATTTCGGCCAACTCTTGAAGTTGTGCTCGCTGCTCGGGCGTCATCGAGTTGAACATGGCCTGAGCCGCTGCCATCTGCTTGGCCAGTTGTTCCATCAACTCATCGAATGACTGAGGGTTTTCGGGAAAGAAATCGCCGAACTCTTTCATGAAGTTCTCGAAGCCCGGATCTTCACCCCGATTGTTCTTCTCAATCATTTCATTCAGCGCTTTCATCATCTCTTTCATGCGCTGCATGTCCTGAGTCGACATGTTTTTCATCGCC
>JBEIGJ010000174.1:0-3881 GCA_040381935.1 Acidimicrobiaceae bacterium
CGATAACCAGCTGTCCTGTTGGTCGGCCACCGAAGCACTGATTGCTTCCAGAGGTCCTTGGACCTCGGTCATCGCCCTCTTCGATCACGAAGAGGTGGGGTCGAGCAGTACCCACGGAGCCGCCGGCCCCCGTCTGGAATGGCTACTCGAAACCCTGCATCGTTCCGACCAAAGCCGAGCATCATTCGTCGATCGCCTCGCCCTCTCCCATTGTCTTTCCGTTGACAATGCTCATGCCATTCACCCCAACTACCCCGAACGCCATGAACCAAACCATGCGCCACGGCCAAACGCTGGCCCGGTGATCAAGCACAATGCCAATCAACGCTATGCCTCGACACCCGAGTCACAAGGTGCTTTTGTTCAGGCTTGCGATCGAGCCGCAGTCCCTCATCAGTTTTTCATTTCACACAACAGCCAGCCCTGTGGTTCGACTATCGGCCCCATCAGCGCAACACGATTGGGCATTCCCACCCTCGATATCGGCGTCGCCCAGTTGTCGATGCACTCCGCTCGAGAACTGTGCGGAGCAGCAGACCCTCTCCTGCTGACTGCTGCGCTCAGTTCGTATCTTTCCTGATCGCCTCTCAGGGTTAGGGCGACGAATTGACTTTTTGCCCCAGTGCTTGCATCTGGGCTCGATCAAAAAGGTCCTGAAGTTGTCGATGCAACTCAGCCGACACTTCTTTGACAGCAGCCCGTGGCATCCGTCCATCGACCGCCGGCGGAGGTAGCAACGGTTCGCCGATGATCACCACCACTTTGCGCGGGTAGACGAACTTCGCACCTTTTCCCATGACGCGCTCGCTTCCTCCGATGCCCACGGGAATGATCGGAACACCGGCCTTACACGCCACATACGCCGCGCCATCCATAAGAGGTTGCACGACAGCGCCAGCCTTACGCTCTCCTTCCGGAAAGAGCACGAGGGGCTCCCCCGATTGCAGGACTTGAATAGCGCGAGTAATCGCTTCTCGATCCGCAGAACCGCGGGTAACAGGAAATCCGCCGAGAGCCGACAAGGTCCAGGTGAACGGTTGTCGTTTCCAGAGCGAGTCTTTACCCATGAAGCGCAAACGACGTCGGGTACATCCCGAGGCGATCGGGGTGTCGATATAGCTCCGATGAACAGGAGCCAAGACAAAACCACCGGACTTGGGCACGTTGTCGCGGCCGATCACCGTCATCCGACAATATGTTCGGCACACTCCTACTACGAAAAAACGGACCAACTGATAAAACGACCGACTGGTCGTACTGTTACCCGCCAGGAACGAATCGACTCCACTCATTGCATTCTTTCTTCGATCAAAGTCACGATTTCTGCCACTATGTCGTCAACGGTTCGATGCGACGTGTCGACAAAGACCGCGTCTTGTGATTCGGCGAGCGGACTATCGGCCCGCGTCGAATCGTGCAGATCTCGAGCCTTGATCGCCGCCTCGATTTCCCGCACATCCCCACCCGATTCACGCACTCGGCGCTCGGCTCGCACCTCGGGGGTGGCAGTCAAGTAGATCTTGGCCACTGCATCGGGGAAGACGACGGTGCCAATATCGCGTCCCTCGACCACACCGCCGGATCGGGAATTCCCCCACTCCCGCTGACGGCGTCGCATCTCATAGCGCACAGCCGACAAGGCCGCCACCGTGCTCACCGCAGCAGTTACTGCGTCACTGCGGATATCAGCTGTGACATCGACTCCCTCGGCCACCACCTGACTACCCTCCATCTCTAGAGACATCTGGCGACTCAATTCGCCCAACACTTCGTCATCGTCGAGAGGTAGTCCGCGGCGAAGCGCCACACTGGTGACGGCGCGATACATGGCGCCAGTGTCCAAGTAATCCCAACCAAGGGCCGACGCCAGGGCGCGAGCGATCGTGGATTTCCCTGCGCCAGCCGGACCATCGATGGCCACGATGCACGAAGGCGATCTTCCCGTCGGAGCAGTGGTCATGTGATTGTCACTTTCACTTACCAACTCGTACCCAGAGGTTGACCTTCATAGAACCCAGCAGCTCCTTGAACGCCGACCACAGCCCTTTCGCGGAATTCGGCCATGGTGGCTGCACCGGCATAGGTGAACGAACTACGAACTCCCGAGACGATCTGGTCGATGATGTCTTCCACACCGGGCCTTTCGGGATCGAGATACATGCGCGAACTCGAGATTCCCTCTTCGAACAATTCTTTGCGGGCCCTTTCGAAAATTCCCTCACGGCGGGTGCGATTACGAACTGCACGGTTGGAAGCCATTCCAAAGTTCTCTTTGTAAAGACGACCTTCAGGATCTCGCAGTGTGTCAGCGGCCGATTCATATGTGCCGGCCAGCCATGATCCGAACATGACATTTCCAGCCCCGGCAGCCAGAGCGAGCGCCACATCACGCGGATGACGCACGCCTCCATCGGCCCAGACCGATCCACCTAATCGACGTGCCTCGTCAGCGCACTCCAGAACGGCTGAGAACTGAGGACGACCGACACCGGTCATCATCCGCGTCGTGCACATTGCACCGGGACCAACACCAACTTTGACTATGTCCGCGCCAGCATTCAATAAATCCCGTGCTCCCTGGGCGGTGACGACATTTCCAGCGACAACGGTGACCCCTGGTGCGGCCTTGCGCACACTTTCCACGGCCTCAATCATCCGCACCTGGTGTCCATGAGCGGTATCAACCACCAGAACATCGACACCCATGGCCGCCAGTTGACGGGCTTTGACTGCCGGCTCATTGTTGACACCGATCGCTACTGACGTCAGAAATTCGCCGCGACTATTGATTGCCGGACGATAAAGAGTTGAGCGCAGAGCACCACGACGGGTCACACATCCCACCAATCGTCCCTCGCTATCGGTGACTGGAGCCGCAGTCAAGCGCTGCCCCGATAATTGATGGAAGATCTCTTCCAGGTCAGCGCCTTCTTTGATCGTCAACAACTCAGTCGACATCACATTGTGCAACTGAGTAAAGCGGTCATAACCCGCGGCATCGGCTTCGGTGAAGATTCCCAAGGGCCGTCGTTCGCCATCGGACACGATCACGACGCCATGGGAGCGTTTGTGAATCAGACTCAAGGCCTGGCCCACGGTGTCTGTAGGTGCCAGGGTGATAGGTGTCTCATAAATCGGATGGCACTTCTTCACGAAATCGATCACGGTGCCTATGACATCGAGGGGAATATCTTGGGGCAAAACAACGAGTCCACCGCGGCGGGAAACCGTTTCAGCCATGCGACGACCCGCCACTGCGGTCATATTGGCCACCACGATCGGAATTGTCGTCCCGATCCGGTCAGTGGTGGTCAGATCGACATCAAGGCGCGAGTTCACTGCCGACATGCTCGGAACCATGAACACGTCGTTGTACGTCAGGTCGTAGGGCGGGGGTGTGTCGCTCAGAAACTTCATCTAGTGCTCCTACAAAGTGAAACGTATGTGCAGATCAGAACTTATGACGAGAGGGCCACATGAGGCTAGGAGGTATCTTGGCCGATATGGAGCATCCCGTTGTCCTGGTTCATGGGTGGGGTGGTTCATACGCCACTACCTGGCGTTCAAGTGGATTCGCTGACCTGCTGGAAGACGCTGGTCGGCACGTCATCGGAGTCGATCTCCTCGGACACGGCACCGCACCCAAACCTCATGATCCTGAGGCCTATGCCGACCTTACATCTCGCATTTTGGAAGCTGCTCCCGAGACTCCCTGCGACTATGTGGGCTTTTCTCTTGGCGCCATCACTTTGCTGCAGATGGCGATCGATCATCCTCAGCGTTTCGATCGACTGGTCTTGGTCGGGATCGGACGAAACGTTCTGGAGGACAACAATGACACGGCACACCGCATCATTGTCGAGGCCCTCGAATCCAAAGCC
>JBEIGJ010000175.1:0-3839 GCA_040381935.1 Acidimicrobiaceae bacterium
ATGCCATCAACCAGGCCAAGAGTTAGATCAAGGACCACGAGATCGAATTCGCCCTCAATGGCCGCGGTGATGGCAGCCGGTTCACTGGCTGACAAAGCTTCAAAGCCTGCTGACTCAGCAACGGCAACAATCAATTCACAGATCGCCTCCTCATCGTCGATCACGAGGACTCGAGGAGTCGTACCAGTCACAACGATTCCTCTGCCTGCTCCGATGATTGCTGATGAACACCAGCCACAACGGGCTCTTCGGCGATCAGAGGGGATAAGGCTGCGTAGAGATCTTCGCGGGAAAAAGGTTTGGCCAGGGTCCTCTCCCCCAGTTCTTGAAGTTCACGCATGCTGTTCGAAAAACCGGTCATGAACACCACCGCCATCTCTGGGACTATTGCGGTCCCCAATCGCGCCAATTCGATGCCGTCCAATTCCTCACCGAAATTCGCGTCGGAGACCAAAACATCGGGTTCGAATTCCTCGATCAATTCCAAAGCTGACTTTGGCGACATGGCGAATCGGGCATCGATTCCCATATCAATCAGCCAGGACGCGACCATTTCCGCCAACGACTGTTCATCATCGGCCACGACAACTCGCCGACCGGCTCGACGCTGAACCACTGCCGGGTCGGTCCGAGCCTCGCCGCTGTATCGCGGCAGAACCAAGGTGACCGTCGTGCCCAATCCGGACCGACTTTCAAGATACGCCGACCCTCCGCTTTGCTTGGCGAAGGCGTACACCGTGGCTAATCCCAACCCGGTGCCACTTCCCGGACTTTTCGTCGTGAAAAATGGTTCAAAAGCTCGAGCAACAATCTCTGCTGGCATCCCAGCTCCGTCATCGGCCACCGACAGTTCGATCATTCCCGACTCTTCAACCAAACGCGCTTCGATCCGCAGAGTCCCCGTTGGCCCCATGGCATCACGTGAATTGAAAGCCAAATTCAAAATACAGCTGGAAAGTCGTCCCGCATCAACCATCAACTGCAAGTTCGGGTCCGAGATGTCGACCTCGACGCGACGACCAGCCCCCAGCGCTTGACGTACCAAAGGAAGTAGCCCTTTGACCAGATCAGTCAATGACACCGCGCTCTCCTCCAGAGGCTGACTGCGCGCCACGGCCAGAAGGGACTTGGTGATTTCGGCCCCGCGTTCAACTGCTGTCATTGACCGCGAGACGAATTTGGAAAGCTTTTCATCTTTGGCAACCGTCTCATTCATGGCCATCAGTTGCAGATTGCCAAGGGTCACAAAAAGAAGGTTGTTGAAATCATGGGCCAGACCACCGGCCAGTGACCCAAGAGATTCCATCCGTTCGGATTGAGCAGAGCGCATGGCCAAATTTCGTCGCTCGGTGGCATCGACAGCATGAAGAAAGCCGACGCGAGTCTCTCCGGGTCCACTCACCGGATAGGTCTCGATCTCCATGATTTTCATTCCATTATCGGCACCATCTTCGGCCAATTCAGCGTGGCCCGCCTGTCCATCAAGTGCGGACTGCAGAGCCTCACGAATAAGTCGTTCCCTTCCGGAGTCGGCGCGCAGTCCAAACAGTGTCGTCACACCGAGACCGGGAATGGCATCGGCATATTGATCCCGGATCGACTTGTTAGCAGTCAGCACTGTGAAATTCTCATCGAACACGACCGATATTCCCGGAGTTGCATCGAGTGCGGCTTCGAGAAGAGATTCTCGCCGACGCCGTTCCAGGGACATGGTGAACTGCGAATTTGCACTGCGCAGAAGTACAGCCAAGATCACTGCTCCGAAAATCACTTCAAGGGCAAGAACGAGTGCCATCACCCCCGGATCCGTACCAAAGGCCGATTTGGGATGAGCAATGAAGCGATACCTCTCGCCCCCAATCGAAAAATCACTCGTAGAGGAAATACTGCTGGACAAATCTCCCGCCGGTGCGAATTCGGTGCCGATGCCATCGACAAGACGATCCAACGAAAGTGCAACGTCTTGAATATCTTCGAGGCTTCGCTGCAGACCTGATTCCAGTAACGACGAAACCGAATAGGCAAAAATTGCTTCCCGTGACGAAGCAGGATCGATGCGGTTCAATGCAGCCGAAAAAAGTAAATATGCCGACTCGCCGTCTTGCTCATTGGGTACAACAATCGGCGGCAGAGCAGCCAGAGAGCCATCGGAAGGGGAGCCTGCAGATACATCCACGTCCAGTTCCTGACTCAATGCCTCCATCGATGGTCCAGAAATCGATTGCACCACCGCCTCAACTCGCCTCGAACCCGCATCCTGGGCATTAACAAAAGCAATCGCCGCTAACGATGGTCGCGTGTCGATGAATTGCTGAAAGGTCTCGGTGAATTGGCTGGCATCGGAAATCACATCATTGGAGATCACTTCCAATTTCACAGCAGCCAAGGTCAATTCCGCACCCACCTCATCGACGAAAACATTTCGCGCTACTTCTGCAACGCGATCGAGACGCTCCTGATCGCGTCTTTCGCCAATCTGTCGGGTGATTTGAATTGCCGCCAACGTCATGATGACCACCAGTAGAGGCGCCAATAGTTCACCAGCCCCGAATCGCTCCGCCATCGAGACCGGCGCGGCACGTCGCGCGGCAAAAAGTCCAGCAATGCCGGCGGCAATGCCAATACCCATCGAGGTGGTCGAAACGGCGGTGACCGAATTATCAGTCAAGGCGCGGATTGCATAATGCTCAACGAATCCGCCGACGATCGACACCCCTGCCCCACCAATCAGGAAAACAATGAGTCGCTGCGCGGGGCGTCGAAGATCGTCAGCGGCAAAGGCTCGACCAATGACTGCGATCAACGCCATGCACAGTCCGGCGGTGACGACTGCTTGGATTCCCAACTTGATCACCGATGCATCACCGTCAATCAGCAGCGGACCAACCAAGAAATAGCCCAAGGCAAGGGCGACGAGTCCAGCAACGATTGCCTGTCGACCACTAATGCACGAGGCCCCAACGACAACTGCTACCGACAGGCGGACATCTGTCCATTCGGCCAAGGAGGGCAATAAGGCCAACAGGGTCAGGATTGGCGCCCAGACAACGGCTCTCCCGGACGAATGAGGAGTGCCAATCGAGTACGGCCCGCTAGCAGGCTGTTCGGAGCTCATCGTGGGAAGACCATCAATACCCTTGATCGTAGGTCGGCCAAGCCCGTGGACCGGACCATTTCATCGCTCACTCGCCACTAGGCTGGACCTCTACGGGGAATGGCGCAGGTTGGTAGCGCGCCTGCTTTGGGAGCAGGAGGTCGGGAGTTCAAATCTCCCTTCCCCGACCAGTCGTTCGCGCCGGTCCAAGTATGCCAAAGTGTCGCATGAGCATCTTGAACCATCCCATTCACACCCTTTCTGGAGAGCCCTCGTCACTGGGGCAATTGACCGGAAAAGCCATGCTGGTCGTCAATGTCGCCAGCAAATGCGGTCTCACCCCGCAGTACTCAGCCTTGGAAGCGCTCCATGAACAGTATGCCGACCGAGGTTTCGCCGTGGTCGGTATCCCCTGCAATCAATTCGGAGGCCAAGAGCCCGGTAGCGCCGAAGAGATCGCTTCTTTTTGTTCAGCCACGTACGGCATCACCTTTCCGATGATGGAGAAAGTGGAAGTGAATGGACCCAATCGTCATCCGATCTACGCCGACCTGACGGAAACCGCCGATGCCGAGGGCGTCTCTGGGGATATCCGCTGGAACTTTGAGAAGTTCCTGATTTCACCCGATGGTCGTATCGTGGCCCGCTTTTCTCCGATGATCGCCCCCGATGACCCGAGTCTGGTGGCCTCGATCGAAAAAATCCTGCCAGGCTGATCTCACAACAACTCACCCCGAAGGGTGGG
>JBEIGJ010000176.1:0-3825 GCA_040381935.1 Acidimicrobiaceae bacterium
AAACGAGGCACCCATATAGGTTGTCATCTGGTGGAGGTTGAGACAGTGATCGAATCCGAGTTGTCACATTCGGCCTTTGTCAGCGCACGAACATCATGAATCGTCCTCCTGTTTTTTGTGATCTCGATGGAGTTATCTGGTTGGCCCATGAGCCCATTGCCGGATCAGTGGAAGCCATTGCTCGTTTGCGGCATAGCGGCCATCGAGTGGTCTTCGTGACCAATAACTCCTATGCCACCGAAAATGAACAAGTTCGGGCCCTCGAAGCCATTGGTATCCCTGCTGAGGGCGATGTCTTGACATCAGCCATGGCCTGCGCTCCTTTGCTGCCGCCAGGAGCACGAGTGTTGGTCTGCGGCGGTCCGGGGATCGAGGAAGTCGTACAACGCTCGGGCGGAACGGTACTGGATCACGCTCAGGTGGATCGCCAGCCAGATCTCGTGGATGTAGTCATTGTGGGTTTCCACCGGCATTTCGATTTCGAGATCATGCGCCGTTCGTCCCGAGCCGTAAGAGCCGGCGCCCTCTTCGTGGCCACCAACGAGGATGCGACCTATCCAACCCCGCAAGGAGAAATTCCGGGAGGGGGAAGCATCCTGGCCGCCATCGAGACTGCGGCGGGCCAACGGGCCGTTGTGGCCGGCAAACCCCACGAAACCATGGCCCGCGCTGTGTGGGCCATGACGGCACAAGCGCTCGATGATGAGCAGCCCTTCACCAAGGCCATCATGGTGGGAGACCGTCCCTCGACTGACGGGCAGTTCGCCGCCACGTTGGGGGCGCGCTTTGCTCTCATGCGATCGGGGGTGACGGCTCCTGATTGGACGCCGACAAGCCATCCAGAGTTTTTCGGCTCTTGTCGGATTGATTTCGATCTTCCGGATTTGCGTTCGCTGGCCGACCAACTTTCCGTTGAGTGACTCCATCACGGTTCGGGATCGAATTGGGTACCATTTCGGCATGGCGAAAAATCCGATCAATCGTGATTCCTTGAAAAAGTTGCTCGACACGGTCACCCCTATGAACCCCGAGACGGCGGAACGTTTTGTGCGCGAGTTGCTTCGCTTGGGCGACGAACGTCGGCGGGATGCCGAACGTCTGATGAGCGAAGTCACTGCTGCTGGTCGCAAATCAGCGGAACACTTCACGACCGCAGTGCAACAAGAAGTAGCCAAACAACTTGGTCGACTAGTTCTGCGGATCGATGGCGTGGAACGGCAGATCGAACACCTGAACCGCAATCTGGAAACGACTCGAGTTGCGGTGGCATCGGTTGCCAGTAAGGCAGTGGGCCGGAGATTGACCGGGTCAGCTGCTTCAACAGCAGGCTCGACGCCAAACAAAGCGGGGTCCTCCACCAAGGCGTCGTCGTCCACAAAGGCTTCAGCCAATAATTCGGCAACAAAGGCGAAAAAGAAGGCATCGGGAAAAGCCGGTACTGGTAAGTCCGGATCAGGAAAGAAGTCGACGAAGTCCGGGGCTTCCAAAAAGAAGTCGGCCACTGGATCGGCGCCGAAGAAGGCATCGGAGACATCGACACCGTCGTGATCCGCAGTGAGTAATGCTGCTCTGAAGAGTGTCCAATGGTGAGTCGCCGCTTGCGTCTGGACGCCGACTTGGTTCGTCGCCAGCTGGCCAGCAGTCGTCAAGAGGCCCAGGATTTGATTGTCGCCCGGCGAGTGCTGGTGAATGGTGCATTGGCTGAAAAGGCCGCTCATCAGGTCGACCCTGGTGACAATGTTCTGGTTTCGGGCGAGCCGCCGCGTTTTGTGAGTCGGGGTGGGGACAAGTTGCAGGCCGCTCTGGCTCATTTTGGACTCTCGGTGCAGGATCTCTCGGCTCTCGATGCCGGGGCCTCGACTGGTGGCTTCACCGACTGTCTCTTGCAAAACGGTGCCCGTCGGGTCTTGGCTCTCGATGTCGGGCACGGGCAGTTACATCCCCGGATTCGCTCTGATCCCCGTGTCACCGTGGTGGAGCGAACCAATATTCGGCATTTTGATCTCGCGCATCGTGAGGTCCAAGAAGCTTTTGACCGGGCACCTTTCGACGTGGTGGTGGCCGATTTGTCTTTCATCTCTCTAACAGTGGTAGCAGGGGCTCTGACGGCCGCCTGTCGCCCGGGAGGAAACATCATCGTGCTCGTCAAACCGCAATTCGAAGCCGGACGGAGTGAAGTTTCCCGGGGCAAAGGTGTGATCACCGACCCCGAGGTCCACGAAGAGGTGTGTCGAAAGGTGTCGGCGGCATTCGAAGCAGAGGGTGCTGCGGTGTCGGGCATCATCTCGTCTCCCTTATTGGGCGGACACGGGAATAAGGAGTTTCTCCTTCATGCCGTGGTGCGTGAGAGACTGCAACCATGACCTCCACGCTCACTGCGGGCCGACCATCGGGGTCGACGGTGGTTTTCGTGGGCCACTTGGAACGCTCCGATGTGGCAGCCGTGGCTCGAGAGGCCGTTGAGTGGCTGCAGGCTCGGGGCATGCGGGTGGCGGCCACCGCCATTGACGCTCAGTGTTTGGGTATCACCGATCACGTCGTTCCGACGAGCCCCGAAGAGTCTTTGGATGACGTCTGCTTGGTGGTCAGTATCGGTGGCGATGGAACTATGTTGCGCGCCGTTGCTTTATTGCGCGGCTTACCCATTCCGGTGCTCGGGGTGAATGCCGGACTCCTGGGGTACCTCGCAGAGGTCGAACCCGATCATGTTGTGAACGCTCTCGATCGTTTTTTTCGGAACGATTTCACTTCTGAATATCGCATGCTTCTCGAGGTCACAGTTCATCGTCGCGACGGCTCTGAAACGGTGTGGCGCGCTCTCAATGAAGCATCGGTGGAGAAGAACCGGTCAGGTGAAACCATCCGACTGGCTGTCAGCATCGACGGCGTACCGTTCACTACGTTTCAAGCCGATGGCCTATTAGTGGCGACGCCTACTGGGTCGACCGCCTATTCATTGTCGGCGCGCGGACCCATCGTTTCTCCAACCCATCGGGCCCTGATCCTCACTCCACTTGCGCCACATATGCTGTTCGACCGCTCCTTGGTATTGGAACCAACCGAAGTCATCGAGATTTCCATCGTTGGTCCGCGCCAAGCCGAGTTGGCCATCGATGGTCAAGAAGTGGTGTTGCTCCAATCCGGGGAATCACTTACCTGTCGAGCGGCTCAAGACCCGGCAGTGTTTGTGCGACTCGAACCCCGTCGTTTTCATCAAGTTCTGAAAAATAAATTTGGTCTTGCGGATCGGTAAGGGATCATGCTCGTCGAATTGCACATAGAAGATCTCGGTCTGATCGATCGTCTTGATCTGACTTTCGGTCCCGGTTTGACCGTTTTCACCGGTGAAACCGGCGCCGGGAAAACCATGGTGGTGGAGGCCATCAATCTTCTGGTGGGTGAACGCGCCGATCCGGGTCGAGTCCGCCACGGTGCCCACGAAGCCCGGGTCGAAGGGCGATTCGTTGTGGAGTCACTTCGCTCAGACGCTGGAGAAGGCGACACGGCTGATGAATACGTGGTGGCCCGAGTCATCCCTGCCGATGGACGTTCCCGGGCCTATGTCAATGGGCGTTTGGCCACTGTCGGGCAGCTGGCCGAACTTGGCAGCACCCTGGTGGATATCCACGGTCAGCATGCCCATCAAAGCCTTTTGTCGCCTGCGGTGCAACGAGCCGCCCTCGATACCTTTGCCGGCACCGATCTCGATGTCTTGCGCCAGATACGAGGTGAACTGGCCAATATCGAGGCTTCTTTAGCAGTGATGGGCGGCGACACGCGGGTTCGGGCCCGGGAAATCGATCTTCTGCGTTTTCAAGTTGATGA
>JBEIGJ010000177.1:0-3798 GCA_040381935.1 Acidimicrobiaceae bacterium
GGCTGCTGCCGACGTGGATCTGAGAGGTGGCACCGGACTCGATGCCGACGTGGTGATGGATGTCTTGGTCGCCCGATTATCGCGGCTGACCAAAGCGGTCACCCAGAGGCGTTGACCTTTTTCATCAGCCGGCTCTTGCGGCGGGCCGCGGCGTTCTTGTGAACGATGCCCTTGGTGACAGCCATATCGATGCGCTTGACAGCCAAGCGCACATCTTCCTCATTGGATTCTGACCCAATAGAAGACAAAGCGGTTTTGTAGCGGGTCTTGAGTTCGCTTTTCACTGCCTTGTTGCGCTCAGCCCTCTTTGCATTGGTGATGATGCGCTTTTTCTGACTCTTGATATTTGCCACGGGAACCTCGGTGCGATCGAATAAGCAGGTAGAGGGTACCAGGGCCAGGAGTTCTCCCCAACAACGGTCCGGAACGGCCCGATGACCAGGCGATAGGGTACGAGGTGTTCGGTGCCCTGGTCAGAGATGAATCTGGCGGGCCACCACCCCCTCCGTCATGGACCTCTCCAAAATCCGCAACTTCTCAATCATTGCTCATATCGACCATGGTAAGTCGACGTTGTCGGACCGTATTTTGGAGCTGACCAATGCCGTCGAGGCCCGCGATATGCGCGCCCAGTATTTGGACTCGATGGACCTTGAACGGGAACGTGGGATCACCATCAAGGCGCAAAATGTCCGAGTCGATTGGAAGGGACACACGCTTCACCTCATCGACACCCCGGGACACGTGGACTTTGGTTACGAAGTGAGCCGATCATTGGCGGCCTGCGAGGGAGTCGTCTTGGTTGTGGACGCAGCTCAAGGAATCGAAGCCCAAACCTTGGCCAACTGCTACTTGGCCTTGGAAAACGACCTCGAGATCGTGGCTGCATTGAACAAGATCGACTTACCAGCAGCCGATCCTGATCGCTATGCCATGGAAATCGAAAACGTGCTGGGGATCAAGGCCGAGGACATCTTGCGCATTTCGGCAAAGACGGGACATGGAGTTCCGGATCTCCTTGATGCGATTTGCGAACGTATTCCAGCCCCCAAGGGCGACCCTGATGCGCCGTTACAAGCGTTGATCTTCGATAGCCAGTACGACCAATACCGCGGTGTGGTGTCGTCGGTGCGGGTGATGAACGGACGTCTCAATTCGGCAAATCGGCTTTTGTTCATCCAGGCCAAGGCACAACACGAAGCGATTGAGATCGGTGTGCGCAAACCAGTGCCGACGCCAGTCGCCGAACTTGGTCCGGGAGAAGTGGGTTATCTCATCGCGGGTATCAAAGATGTTGCCGAGGCGCGCTCGGGAGAAACGGTGACCGTCGCATCGCGTCCGGCAGCAGAAGCCTTACCGGGTTATCGCGATCCAAAGCCAATGGTGTTCTGCGGTTTGTATCCCATCGACGGTGACGATTTTGAATCCCTGCGGGAGAGTCTGGAAAAGCTCAAGTTGAATGATGCCAGCGTCACCTATGAACCGGAGACGTCAGGAGCGCTCGGCTTTGGATTTCGTTGCGGATTCCTGGGTCTTTTGCACATGGAGATCGTCAAGGAACGCCTGGAACGGGAATTCGGCCTGGCTCTGATCGCCACTGCTCCAAGTGTTGAGTATCGGGTGATGAAAACCAACGGTGAAATGGTGGTGGTGGACAACCCGGCCGATCTTCCGGCACCACAAAACATCGATTACATCGAGGAGCCGTATTTCCGGGTGAGCATCATCACGCCCAAAGAGTTCACTGGAACGTTGATGGAACTGTGTCAGTCGCGTCGTGGGGACATGTCGAAGTTGGAATATCTGTCCCCAGAACGAGTGGAGCTGCACTACAAGATTCCACTGGCTGAAGTAGTGGTCGACTTTTTCGATCAAATGAAGAGTCGTACCCAGGGTTACGCCAGTTTGGATTATGAATTGGCTGGATACCAGCGCAGCAATTTGGTGAAAGTGGACCTGATCCTCAACGGTGTGGTGGCCGATGCCTTTTCCACCATCGTGCATCGTGACAAGTCTTTCGACTACGGACGACGAATGTGCGAGAAACTTCGTGAACTGATTCCACGCCAGATGTTCGACGTTCCCATTCAGGCGGCCATTGGCGGCAAGGTCATCTCGCGTGAGACCGTCAAGGCCAAACGCAAGGACGTTCTGGCCAAGTGCTACGGCGGTGACATCACGCGAAAGCGCAAACTTCTGGAGAAACAGAAAGAAGGCAAGAAGAAAATGAAGGCCATCGGGCGGGTAGAGATTCCCGGTGACGTCTTCATCTCTGCCTTGAAATTGGACGACTGAGTTCTGTGAAAGCGTCGCAGGTGAAACCGACACCGGCGCATGAGAGTTCGGCATCGCAGGTCGGCAATCGGCCCATGCCTCCGGTGAGCGGTTCGGCGCAGGTGTTCCGGTCGTTACGAACGCGCAATGCCCGCTTGTTTTTTGGTGGACTCATGGTCTCCAATATCGGGACGTGGTTGCAATCCACTGCCATGGCCATCCTCGTGTATCGATTGACGGGTCGAGCGACTGACCTTGGTATCACGATCGCCATGCAGTTCTTGCCAATGTTGTTGCTTGGGGCTTGGGCGGGAGCAGTCTCTGATCGTCGCGATAAGGCCACGTTGTGCCTTATCACCCAGTCAGTCATGGCCGTTCAAGCCATCGTTCTCACCCTTATGGACTTTGCCGGCATGGTGACAGTGCCCGTGGTCTACGCACTGTCGCTGGTCTTGGGAGTGGCGAACGCTTTCGACAATCCCGCCCGTCGTGGTCTGGTGGTGGAGTTGGTTCGCCCGGAAGACATCAGCAATGCGGTTTCGCTCAACACCGCGGTGATGACCGGATCGCGCATCTTCGGGCCTGCACTGGCGGCTGCTTTGGTGGCGCCATTTGGAACGGCATGGTGCTTCTTTCTCAACTCGGTGTCGTTCGTAGCGGTGATCGGATCACTTCTCGTTATCGATCGCCACCAACTCTTTCCATCACCCAAGGCACCGGCCGGGGGTACGCCAGTGCGCGATGCCTTGCGATTCGTGCGATCGGATCGAGAAATACTGGTGCTGCATATTGTGCTGGTTCTGGTGAGTGCCTTCGCATTCAACTATTCGGTCTCGCTGCCCAAGTTGAGTGCAGTTCGCTGGGGAGACGAGCGGTGGTTCGGCTGGGTGCTCTCGGTGATCAGCATCGGCAGCGTCATGGGGTCGCTGTATACGGCGTCACGTGTGCGGGCGTCATTGCGTCTGTTTCTTGGTAGTGCAGCTCTGATGGGAGTATCTGGACCATTTTTGGCCTGGGCTCCGTCGGTGGGGTGGGCCTTTTGTGCGGCGTTGCCGTTAGGGATGGGTGGGGCCGGATTCATTTCCTCGTTCAATGGATTGGTGCAACAACAGAGTCCGCCCGATATGCGTGGACGACTACTGGCCCTGTCGGCGGTGGCTTTTTTGGGATCGACTCCCATTGGTGGTCCGATCACCGGTGTTATCGCGGACTGGGCAGGGGCCGAATGGTCGCTGGCCTACGGCAGTGTGGTCGTGTTGGTAGCGCTGTTCATGGCGCTGTTCATGCTCTCTCGGCCTCGGGTCTCGGCGCCACCGATAACTTGATCCTGTGAGCGCTCTGTCGGTTTTACGCATGATGCAGTGGTCGACCATGGACGATCAAGCTCGTGCCGACCTGGTGGATCGCGATCTCAATAAATCGATCACACCGGCTCTGCGCGATCAAATCTCGGCCTTGGTCGCAGACGTGCGCGAGCGAGGCGATGAAGCATTGTGTGCGGCTCTGGAGAAATTCGACGGAGTA
>JBEIGJ010000178.1:0-3744 GCA_040381935.1 Acidimicrobiaceae bacterium
CTTGTCCGAAGCAATGCGCCAGCCCAAACGACTCGAGTAGGTCAGCGGTGGAACACCGAGGCGACCGGGCATGACGTCGGTCACACGGGCGAAGAAAAGTGTGTGGTCGGCCACTTCATATCGTCCTTCGACTGCGCAACGCATCCAGGCAATTGCGTCGGTGACCACCGGCAATTCCGGGACCTCATGACGGGGACTCCACGACGTGACGTACTCTGCGGCCATGTACTGAAATTTCCGACCGGGATAAGAGAAGTACTGCCCGATGCCCACTTGGTCTCCGGCCAGGATCGACACCGAAAAACAGCCAGAGGCCTCGATCAACGGATACGTGTCATGACGTGGCGAAACCGAAGCCATGACTATGGGTTCTTCGAAGCTGACCTGGCTCACCCAGTGACTGCAGTACAAGCGCTGCACACCGTCGTATTGGGAACCAACGACTTGCACACCGTGCATCATTTGGCCCAGGGACCGCTTCATATCTCGATCAATCATGTCCTGTCCTCTCTGCGATCATGAGCGACCACCTTGCACCAGTTCGCTGCCGACAAAACGCAACCAGTCAGTTCAACGGAGCCATGAGGCGACGGAATTCGTCGAGTTCAACTGCACCGATACCGGGAAGTCGGGAACGAAGTATCATCACCGTGCGCAGAGATCGCAGATCGCCGTTTCGACTGTAGATCGCCTTCAGATTATTCAGCACCCGTTCCAAGATGCCCAGAGTTGGCGTCACCGCCAGAAAAAGTCGATCAAAGGGCTGATGTTGACCGACCACCCGGTGGAACAATGCCTGACACTGCTCGAGATTCAAGAGTTGTCCTCCGTGAAAGGGATCGATAAAGAGTTCGGGGATGAAACCCACAGAGGGAGTCACTCCCACGATGAAATGGGCTGGCATACCGACACCACTGAGATCGAGACCGAGGCGTCGACCGACTTCGATGGTCAGAATTGACAAGGAAATCGGTATGCCAATTCGTCGTTCCAGAACTCGATGTACGAGCGAATTCGATGCGGCGTAATAGTCCGCCTGGTTACCTCGAAATGGATGTGAGCCGCCGAAAAGGGCAGCGACGAGGGCTTCAACCGATGGTTCGGCAATCCGTGCTGCAATATCATCGAGGCCTCGGATCACGGTTTCGGTATCGGTCGCCTGCAGTCCTTGGAGAGAGGCGCCAATACGCGCCCAGGCTTCGTCCAGACTCACCGCCATGGGCGACTTCACGATTTCAGAGAACCGCTGAATGAGATCTCGGGGAGGTAATCCGGACTCCACGCCCCTCAACCTACGGCACTACGATCGGACCCATGCATATTGGAGTCCACGCTGCATCTACCCCGAACAAAACGGCCTTGATCATGACGGGATCGGGCTACACCCAAACCTTTGCCGAACTCAATGCCGCAGCTAACCGGCTCTCCCATTTGCTGCGCAATGCCGGGTTGCAGCCTGGGGATCACATTGCCATTTGTATGGAGAACCATGACCGCTACTTGGAAATTCTCTGGGGTTGTCAGTTCGCCGGGCTTGTGTATACCGCTGCCTCGTCCCGCCTGACCAGCAGTGAACTGTCCTACATTTTGAACGATTGCGGCGCTAAGGCGTACATCACCTCGAAGTACAAGAGTGATCAAGCGGCCGAAGTCTTGGCCACGACACCGAATGTGGATATGCGACTGATGGTGGACGGGACCATTCCGGGCTACGAAAGCTATGAGGAAGCGGTAGCCAACCAGTCAACGGAACCACTTCCCAATCGGATCGCCGGAACTGACATGTTGTACTCCTCGGGTACGACCGGACAGCCTAAAGGCGTCACCAAACCCTTCGAAGCCGTGCCCCTCGATGACACACCGACGTCGGTGACACCCATGTTGGGCATGTTGTTCGGCTTCACATCGGACAGTGTGTATCTTTCACCCGCTCCGCTGTATCACGCTGCGCCTCTCCGATTCACCATGGCAGCTCAAAGTGTGGGTAGTACTGCGGTGGTCATGGAACATTTCGATCCCGAGCAGTATCTGGCGGCAGTTCAAAAGAACAAAGTGACCCATAGCCAAGTCGTACCGACGATGTTCGTGCGCCTTTTGAAATTGGATCCATCGGTTCGAGATAGGTACGACGTCTCCTCGTTGCAGGCGGTTATTCACGCTGCAGCACCCTGTCCAATTCCGGTCAAGAAGCAGATGATCGAATGGTTCGGTCCGATCATTCACGAGTATTACGCCGGAACCGAAGGAAATGGTTTCGTCTATTGCAATAGCGATATGTGGCTTGGCCACGAGGGAACCGTTGGAATGCCGATTGGCTGCACCTTGCATATCGTGGGTGATGACGGTGAGGAACGGCCAAAATACGAAAGCGGCACCATCTTTTTTGAAGGCGGTGCAGAATTCGTCTATCACAACGATGCCGAAAAGACCAAGAGCTCACGTCATCCTCTGGGGTGGAGCACCCTCGGCGATGTTGGATATCTGGACAACGACGGCTTCCTCTATCTGACGGATCGCAAGGCCTACATGATCATTTCCGGTGGTGTGAACATCTATCCACAGGAAGCCGAAAATGCCTTGGTCACTCATCCCAAGGTGGTTGATGTGGCGGTGTTCGGAGTTCCCAACGATGATTTCGGCGAAGAGGTCAAAGCAGTCGTCCAGCCAGTCACGATGCCTGATTCTCCGGAAGCGGCCAAGGCCCTGGAACGTGAACTGATCGAGTATTGCCGCTCACAACTCGCAGACGTGAAATGTCCACGATCAGTTGATTTCCGCGAGGAACTGCCCCGGCATCCAACGGGCAAGCTCTACAAGCGAATTCTCAAAGACGAGTATTGGAAGAATGCCGGTCGCTCAATTTGAGTCGCAATCATCCCTATCTGGCGCCGAATATCGACGGTGGGGTCATCCCCTTTGCGCATCGTGGCGGCAGCCACCGACATCCAGAGAATTCATTAGTTGCTTTTCGGCAGGCGTGGAAACTCGGCTATCGCTATTTGGAGACTGATGTTCAGGTCACCGCCGATGGGGTGCTGGTGGCCTTTCATGATGACGACCTTCAAAGAACCTGCGGTATCCCCCGTCGTATCAGCACAATGACCTGGGCGGAGGTTTCCCAAGCTCGTATCGATGGTCTGGAAGCCATACCGACTTTGGCTGAATTGATGGAGGAATTTCCCGAGGCCTATTTCAATATCGATGCTAAATCCGATGTCGCTGTCGATCCTCTGATGACCCATATACGGCATACGGCGTCCCTGGGGCGCGTATGTGTGGGCTCATTTAGCCATCGTCGACTGGTGAAGATCAGATCGATTCTCGGTGATCAGGTGTGCACCAGCGCCAGTCCTCAAGAAGTGGTGCAGTGGATCTTGGGGCGAGTCCCACCTGGACCGTCATGCTTACAAGTACCGGTACGACAAAGTCGCGTTCCGGTCGTCACCCAACGCTCACTTCGTGTCGCAGACAAAGCCCGATGTCCGGTCCACGTGTGGACCATTGACGACCCGCACACAATGCAGACCCTGTTGGATCTCGGTGTACAGGGCATCATGACTGATCGTGCTGAGATTCTCCGAGACGTTCTTCGAACGAACGCCATCTGGCCCGAGTGACCGAGTCCCTTAACGGACGAGGGGCATGACCTCATTCATGAAGCGGGCCATTTGCTCGTCAGCTTTCTTATAGGAGTCACCCAACATGTGTGGGAAAATCGTCAGATACTCGAGTCCGACGAGATCC
>JBEIGJ010000179.1:0-3711 GCA_040381935.1 Acidimicrobiaceae bacterium
AGCAAAAACCAACCATCGTCTGAGCATGGCGGGATGGTGAGCCAGAACTCCAAAAATGTTGAGTGGTTCGCCATCGGGACCAGTTAGTCCGCGAGAAAAGATGTCAGCGATCTCGGGTTCGTCATTCTTTTTGCGGACTGATAAGCGGCCCGGAGCAAACCGCCGCTCGTGATCGAGCAGAGCTCGCTTGATCTCCACCCCAGCCGCGAATCCCGTGAGCGCACCGTTGCTTCCAATGACGCGATGGCAGGGCACGATGATCCCGATGGGGTTACGCCCATTGGCTCCACCGACCGCACGAGACTTCCGGGCATCCCCCAGCCGTTGGGCTTGTTCGCCATAACTGATGGTCTGTCCATAGGGAATTTCACTGAGCACCCGCCATACCTGTAGTTGGAACTCGGTCCCTTGCGGATCAAGGGGAAGATCGAAATCGATACGGGTACCGGCGAAGTATTCGGCAAGTTGATCAGCGGCTCGACTGGCAATGTCAGCGGCCGTTTGCTCTGCACTACTTCCCGCAACAACCGCACCAGAAAGTGGATCGTTCTCCCGATCCCACGACACGGAGCGCACTCCCGCTGATGACGCCACAATGCTCAAGACGCCCAGTGGAGTCGCTAGTTCCCGGGTCGCCAACGGGAACGAATGAGAGTCACGAGCAGCCATGGCACCATCTTGCCAACGGCACCACGGTGTTATCTCTCACCTGCCGAAATTCGACCACCAACCCGATTTTATTGTACCGTGCAACTAACGGAGGTTCCGATGAATATCGATGCGCCAACCGCGGTGGAACCGGCAGGGGTACTGACACAGCGCCAGATTTACATGGTCTTTGCCGGCGTTATGGCCGGTTTGGCTCTCTCTGCCTTGGACGGGACCATCGTCTCGACCGCCTTGGCCACCATCATCGGCGATCTCGGCGGAATCAAGTACTACGCCTGGGTCGGAACGGCGTACATGCTCACAAGTACCACCGCAACTCCTCTTTTTGGAAAGCTCTCCGACCTCTACGGACGACGATTGCTCTTTCAGATCGCCATCATCACCTTCATTGTCGGCTCACTGATTTGCGGATTGGCGCAGACCATGTGGCATCTGGTGGTGGCTCGCGGTGTTCAGGGAATTGGCGGTGGTGGACTGTTCGCTCTCTCGTTCGCCATTATCGGCGATGTCGTTCCCCCGCGTGAGCGAGGAAAATACGTCGGTTTCATCACCAGTATTTTCACGATCTCGAGTGTGCTCGGACCACTACTTGGCGGATTCATCGTCGACAACACCTCATGGCGATGGATCTTCCTCATCAATTTGCCAGTCGGCATTATTGCTCTGATCATCACTGATCGAGCGTTACGTTTGCCCTTCGTCCGACATGCGCGCAAGATCGATTACGTCGGCGCCACCCTGCTCGTCATTGCAGTAACCAGTCTCCTGCTCGGGTTGTCGTGGACTGGTGAAACCTACGGATGGACAGCTTGGTCAACGCTGGCCTTCTTTGCTCTGGCAATCCTGACCACCGCGATCTTCATTCGTTGGGAACAAGCCAACGACGAACCGATCATTCCCCTTGACATGTTGAAGATTGATGTCGTCCGTTCGGTCATCCCGATGATGGTTCTCATCGGGGCAGTGTTCTTCGGAGCTAATACCTTCATGCCTTTGTATCTCCAAGGAGTGACCGGAGTATCAGCCACCAACTCCGGTCTACTTTTGGTGCCTCTGGCCGCGGCAGTGGCAATTTCAGCGACATTGTCGGGTCGTTGGACGGCGCGAACTGGGGTCTACAAACTGTGGATTCCACTCGGGGCCATCACTGCTTCGGCTGGCCTGGTCATGGTCTCATTCCTTGGAACCACACCGGGTTACGTCTACGTCGCCATGATCGGATCGTTTTTCATCGGCTGCGGCATGGGACTGATCATGCCAACTGGAACCCTGTCGGTTCAGAACGCCGTACCCATGCACGAAATGGGAACAGCCTCGTCAATCGTCATCTTCATGCGTCAACTCGGAGGGGCCATCGGGTTAGCCGCTTACGGGACTCTTTTCAGCACTCAGTTATCGGATGGCATCGATCCTGAACTCATCCGGGCTCCTCGGGAGATCAAGAATTTGCCATCGCCAAACAAGGAACAAGCGCTCGATGTCTTGACCGGTGCTATCAATACCGTCTTTCGTGCTGCGGTACCCGTGATGATTGTGGCTTTCTTGATTGCTTTGACTATTCCAGCACGACCCTTACGCAGTTCGACGTCGATCAATGATGGAGTTCAGTCTTCCCACTGATCAACTGCTTTGCGCATTTGGTTCATCAACAAGACCAAACCAGCCACGGCAAAGACCGCGGCGACGATGAATATCATGCGCTTACCCCACACCTGACCGACGAGTCCCAGCCCGAGGCCGCCAAAGACCCCGCCCACTTCGAAAAACATGGTGAAGCTGGCTACAACTTCGACCCGCTCGTCTTCGGTGGTGTCTTGTACCGCCATGGCCAATAACGACGGGTACAGGAATGACGCTCCGATGGCGAAAAAGAACGTCCCGATCCAGATTCCCAATCCGCTACCTAATGCCGCTACTGAACAGACCGCAACGAGAATGGCCATCAGCGCTGCTCCCACACTGCGGTTCAACCCAATGGTCTCGGGCAGACGCGCTCCGAAGAGGCGAATAAGTAAGCAGATGATGCTGTAGAAGGTGAAAAAGCCTGCCGACCCGCCGAGCCCTAATTCCTTGGCGTACGTCGGAACGAAAGCGTTGAATGACGTCCAAGCCGCAATCCCCAGAGCCATCAAAGCCCCCGGAATAATGGCCTTGGGGTGAAACCATCGCGACCAGAGTGAGCGCTTGGTCTTCCCCGGACGATCAGTGGTCGCCATCAATGATCCAGTGACGGTCGAATTCCTCCCCCGTTCAACACCAGAAGTTGAAGGCCGCATGATCGACGAAGAAAAAAGCGGAATCAGAGCAGCAATCAACGCTCCACCAGCAGCCACGACGAAGACCGCGTCGAACCGGCCGATGCCCAAACCTCGAGCCGACTCAGGAACAGCACCCATGACTGTTTCGCCAAGAATCGGTCCAAGGGAGAGACCGCCAAAAACTGCAACCGAGAGATAACTCGCTCCCTCGGCCTTGCGATTATCGGGGCTGAACTCCACGATCAAAGTAGCCGCCCCCACAAAAAGCGCAGACTCGCCGATACCGGTGAGCGCCCGTAAAGGAAGGATCTGCCAAGCTTCGGTCACCAAAACCAAGGCCCAGGCAGAGACCGCTCCGAGTAGCCCTCCAGCAACCATCAAGATGCGTAACCCCCAACGGTTGCCCATCCACGTCAGACCTGGACGACAAGCAACAGCAGCACCGCTGAAGGCCACTGCAGCAGCGCCGATCATGGCTTCTCCATAACCAAGTCCATTTTCAATGAAGACCGGCAAGGTGGGAATGAAGACTCCCACACTCATGTAATAGGCCGCAGCCGACAACGTCACGAGAAGGAACGGTGCAGTCACCATCCGAGGGCGCGCAACGCCAGTCGTGTTCATGACATTGACGATCAGCGACCGTTAGAACGGTCGGAGCACGCGGATCTCAATTGGGAGCCGGCTCCTTCGGCAAACCGAGAACTCGCTCACCAACCACATTGCGTTGGATCTGACTCGTACCACCCCAAATGGTTTCGGAGCGACTGAAGAAGAACGCTGA
>JBEIGJ010000180.1:0-3709 GCA_040381935.1 Acidimicrobiaceae bacterium
CATGACTCCGGAATCGGCTCTCGGAAAAGCCATCAATGGCCGACGCACCAATGAGACCTGCGACTACACCACCCCGAATGGACACACGCTGAGTGTGGTCATTATCAGCGTTGAACTGCCCTGAACCGCCGATGGACCGACCCCCTCTCTCCACCCCTGTGCTGACCGAGGCGCCTAGCCATGAGTGATGACAGTTTCTCCCCTCCGCTACCTCCGGGCTACGACATCGAATTGCCTGGACGCGGGCTGACCTTCTATCGCGATCTACCCGGGCCGACCGCTGATGCGCCCGTCATACTTTTGTTGCACGGCTGGACGGCCACTGCCGATCTGAACTGGTTCCGCGTATACGAGCAACTAGGTCGTCACTATCGAGTCGTGGCCCTTGATCATCGTGGTCATGGTCGCGGCATTCGCACGCGCAAACCATTTCGGTTGGCGGACTGCGCCGATGACGCCGCATGCCTTCTGGCTGAATTGGGAATTGAACGCGCCATTCCCGTGGGATATTCAATGGGCGGCCCTATTGCATTGTTGATGTGGCGCCGTCACCGACCATCAGTGGATGGATTAGTCCTTGCCGCTACCGCAGGCAGCTTTTCTCATAGCCGCTTGGAAAGAATGAGTTTTGCCGGCCTCACCGGATTGGGCGCCTTGGCCCGACTCACGCCGAACAATGCCCGCGATTGGATCACCGAGCGCGCCTTTTTGCGTCGTCGAGCCGACAAGTGGGGTGAGTGGGCCTTGAGCCAAGTCGAACTTCATGACTGGCGCATGGTGCTGGAAGCCGGACATGCCATCGGATCATTTTCGGCTCAAGAGTGGCTCGGCGAGATCGATGTGCCATCGGCGCACATCATCACCTTGCGCGATCCCGTTATTCCGGTTCATCGCCAGTTGAAGTTGTATACCTCGATCCCCAATGCCCGAGCCGTACGTATCGATGCCGAACACGATGCCGTCGTAGCCCGCTACGACGATATGGCCGAACTACTCGTGCAGTCCGTTGATTCAGTTGTTGAGCGTTCGCGCGTTTTGTCGTGAAACGTTTGCGTCGCCGATTGCTCTTTTTCCCACTTGCTGCTGGCGCAGTTGCAGTAGCTGTGCGTCGCCGCTCACGACGATCTTCTCTGAATGATCAGCCTCCGTCGGCCATTCGTCGAGGGTCGATGGCCGCACGAAATACCGAGATCGTGCGAATGGGTGCCCGTGTTGGCGCCACCTATGCGTCAGCGTCAGCGCGCAAGGTTTTCGCTTCTGCGGAGCGTCGGGAAGCTATCGACCACGAGACGGAAATGAAAACTGCGACGCAGGTGGCCGAACGGCTCGGCAATATGAAGGGCGCCCTGATGAAGTTGGGTCAGATGGCCAGTTACCTCGATGAAGGTCTGCCTGCCCCCTTGCGAGCCGCTTTGTCACAACTGCAAGCGAGCGCCCCGCCAATGTCCTCTGATTTGGCTGCTGAGGTGATCGAACGTGAACTTGGCGCGGCACCCGATCGAATCTTCGTTGAATGGGATGATGAGCCCATCGCCTCTGCATCCATCGGACAAGTCCATCGCGCGGTGGTCATCGATCCCGAAACGGGACTGGAACGAGCCGTGGCTGTCAAAGTGCAATACCCAGGTGTGGATCTCGCCATCGATGCCGATCTTCGTAACGCCGATCTGCTCGGTCTCCTGCTCCAACAGGGATTCAGCGGGCTTGATCCCTCAGAGATGGTGAAAGAAGTCAAAGAACGTATTCGCGAAGAGTTGAACTATGAACTCGAGGCGCGCAATCAGTGTCTCTTCGCTGACTACTACCGGGGCCATCCATTCATCCATGTACCCGCGGTGATACCCGCTTTGAGTACAGCGCGGGTCCTCACCACCGAATTGGCCACCGGGAAGTCGTGGAGTGAATTTCTGCAGCAAGGCCAAGAAGCCAAGGATCAAGCTGCTGAGTGTCTTTTCCGATTCGTCTTTCGCAGTTTGTACGGCATGCATGCCTTCAATGGTGATCCTCATCCAGGGAACTATCTTTTCCGCGACGACGGCACGATGACATTTTTGGATTTCGGGTTGGTGAAGCACTTCAGTGATACCGAAATGACCACGTTCATTGCCATGGTCAAATCAGCAGCGTATGAAAGCGATATCTCACGTTTTCGACAGGTACTCGAAGACTCGGGGATGCTTCGTCCAAATGCACCAGTGGACACCGATGACGTCGGTGAATACTTTGGGCGTTTCTACGAACCCGTGAGCCAAGATCGTGAGATCACCTGGACGCCCACCTATGCCAGCAGTATCGTGCGCCACACCTTCGATCGCAGCAGTCCTATTGCTCAGTACGCCACAGTTCCGAAAGCCTTCGTTTTTATTCAGCGCATCAACCTTGGCTTGTACGCCATCCTCGGCGAATTGGGAGCGACCGGCAATTACCGGCGCATCGCCGAGGAACTATGGCCCTTCGTTCAGGCCCCACCGTCTACTGCGATGGGTCGTAGCGAAGCAGTGTGGCTTGCCAGCAAGTAACGAACGATCATTGTGACGACCGGCAATTAGTCTGGGGCGGTGCTGGCCTACTTGGAATCGAAGGAGCAATTTCTTCGCGATGCTCCGACGATCGAGGACGTTGTAGCCGAGGCCGTCCGCCGACACCTCCACATGTCGGTCGGAGCCGCTGAAGTCCAGTCCTGGAGGAACTCACTCGGCAATGCCATGTCCCATGTCATGCATGATTCGGCCATACCCAATGATGCTGCTGTAGCGATCGAGTATCGGCTCAACGGCCGAAAGTTCCGCATTGACTTCCTCATTGCCGGACGTGATTCTGATGGCCATGATTCATTGGTCATCGTAGAACTCAAACAATGGACCGACATCGACTTTTCTGATCTGCGTAGCCACGTCAAAACCTTTGTGGGTGGTGGCCTGCGCGACGAACGGCACCCCTCCTATCAAGCCTGGACCTACGCCAGCCACCTTCAGCAATACAACGAATACGTCTACACCCATGGCGTGCACGTGGCGGCCTGCGCTTATCTGCACAATTGCAGAAGCAACGATGTTGTCGGTGATGAGCGATTCGAAGAAGATCTGGACAAGGCCCCAGTCTTCATCAAAGGTGAAATCGAACTGCTACGAAGTCTGATTCGGTCGAAAATTCGAACCGGCACAGGCACCGACATCTTGCATCGCATCGATACATCACCTATTCGTCCATCAAAACAACTGGCCGATGCCGTGGGCTCGATGCTGGAAGGTAGCGACGAGTTTGTTCTCCTCGACGAACAAAAGACTGTCCTGGAAAGGATCGTCAATGCCGCCACCAAATCTCTGGTGGATGCCAAGCAAGTTCTGATCATCAAAGGCGGACCCGGCACCGGCAAATCGGTGATCGCCATCAATGCACTGGCTCGATTGACCGGCCTGCAGATGAACGCTCGCTACGTCACGCCGAACGCCGCTCCACGCGCCGTCTTCGAATCGAAATTGAAGGGCTCGCTCCGGGGGTACGAGATCAACCATCTTTTCAGCGGTTCAGCCGCCTATACCGGAATCGAAAACAGTTCCTTCGATGTGCTCATCGTGGACGAGGCACAGCACGCGCTCACGAGCGACGCCGGCGAGGCGACGATGGCAGCATTGAAGTCGGCCCGCGATCAGCTCAATCAGCCAGGCAACGTGAATCTCATGCTCGTGATGTCTGGTTCCGACCGCGA
>JBEIGJ010000181.1:0-3668 GCA_040381935.1 Acidimicrobiaceae bacterium
AAAAAGGCCCTTCGTCTGATTTCCAGTCTGGATCAATTCCTCACCCACACCTTGGAAGTCGCCGACAACGCCGGAGTTGTTCAACTTCGAATCGTCCGACCACGAAAGATCTTCAAGAGCACCGTCATCGTCAGCAACAGCCAAGGGACCGAAATCGGACGCATTGTCCAGAACAAAATGATCGGCAAGATCAGTTTCGATCTCATTGCCAATGATCAGCCGGTGGGCGCAATCAAAGCAGAAAACTGGCGAGCTTGGAACTTTTCCATCACTGATGCCGGAGGAAACGAAGTGGCCCGCATCACCAAGACTTTCGAGGGTTTGTTGAAGACGGCGTTCACAACTGCAGACAACTACGTCGTGCAGATTCATGCCCCTCTATCGGCACCACTTCTGCAACTGGTGATTGCTTCAGCCGTCAGCGTTGATACGGCCCTCAAACAAGACAGTCGCGGTCTCGGCTGAAAGCGAAGATCCTCGGTACCTAATTGCTTGGGATCAGGCAGTGGGCAGACGTTGTTATCCGCCGATGAAATGCGTAGGCGAGCGCAAGAATGCCAACAGCTGCAAGGTAGGGCTGTACCGGTTCGAAATAGTTGACAGCACCCGTGGTGCCCAGGGCCAACAGAACTACCTTGTTGCAGACCGGACAACCCACGGCGAAGAACGTCAGTAATCCCCCGACAGTTCCTGATTTCGCCGATCGGTCATTGGGTTGGGCGTCGACGTAGGTTCCGATCAGAAGGCCGGCTATCAGCGACGTTGCAATCAGCACGGGCATCGCCCAGGGAGTCTCATCGATAGCCCGGCCAAAAACTGGATTGTCAATCACGTCGGTTGGAAGTCCGATAGCCAAAAAAGAGACAAAGCCGCCAAGTCCGGCGACAAGCCATTGTCTTTTCGACCACGATCGAAGGGACGACCAATACTTCACTTCTGCCACAGTAACGCGCGCGGTGATGGGCGAGAATGTCGGCATGTTCTTGCAGTCTTGGGGTGCTACAACTGACGAAATGACGAGCTCGGTCGTGGGGGATGAGATCTGTCCTGATGCTCGTGTCGTTGCCACCCGCTGCATCACCGTGTCCGCTCCTCCCGCCGATGTCTTTGCCTGGATTAGACAGATGGGCTTTGGTCGCGCTGGCTGGTATAGCTACGACTGGATCGACAACCTCGGCCGGAAAAGTGCGCAGACCATTCATCCAGAATGGCAAGACGTCCATAGTGGTTCGTTGGTACCCGGCGGACCAATCTCTTTCGAAGCAATCATCGTGGACCCGCCCCACTCTTTTGTCTTACGCCTAGCTCCGAAAAAGAAGCGCATCGCAGATCGGCTGTGTTTTTCGCTCGCCTATGAATTACGTGCCGTCCCAAACGGAACCCGCTTGGTGACGCGACTGCGGGTACGCCTCAACGTGCCTGGTGGCGCACTGATCGAGCGACTGGTTTTGGTCCCCGGCGATGGGATCATGGTGCGCCGCCAGTTGAAGAACATCGCCCAACGATCATCCCTTTGACTGAGATACACCTGAGATCCACCGTTTACACACACTCTCCGACTGGTGTGACTTCTGGGATCATCAATTATCACTAAATTTCTCACTTTCCTCGCCCATTCCACCTAGGGTTTTGATTGCCGGGGAAGTCCCGGAACTGTGAACACATCGGTCCAAAGGATCGCAAACAAGGAGTACCCCCATGCGTAAGCGCAATCCAATTATCGCCCTGCTGGCCGCCGGCTCGCTCATCCTCGCCGCCTGTGGTGATGACGAAGCTGATGCCCCAGTAACAACAGAAGCTGCTTCTGACGAAGCAGGCGACATTATCGAAATGGCGACAGCAGCTGGATCGTTCAACACTCTCGCTGCCGCACTGACCGCCGCTGGTTTGGTCGAGACTTTGCAGGGCGAAGGGCCCTTCACCGTTTTCGCCCCAACAGATGAAGCCTTCGCTGCCCTCCCCGCAGGTTTGGTCGATGCACTTCTTCTTCCAGAGAACATTGAGATCCTGAAAGACATCCTGCTCTATCACGTGGTGTCGGGAAGCACCGTCACCTCCGACATGGTGACTGCCGGTGATGTGACCATGGCCAATGGAGACGCGGCCACCATCGTCATCGATGGCGGAAACATCACTATCGCCGGTGCGGCAATTACATCGGTTGATGTGAGTGCATCCAACGGAGTCATTCACGTGCTTGGTGCGGTTATGGTGCCCGCCGACGTCGACGTAAGCGCACTTCTCGGCTGATCTAAAATTCTTACTTGACCGAAAGGTCGGTAGAACGGGGCGGGACCTTCGGGTCCTGCCCCGTTTCGCGTCCCGAACCAGAGAAATAGTGCCTGATGATGATTTCCTACACACCGCGAGGTCGGTGTCCCTTGCACTGACTGCCATTACATCGCGTGCTCTAACCCCGGGTTCTATCGCGTGTTACGAACATCATCGAGGACGTCGTACATGATGGCGACTTGCTCAGTGGATTCGTGCGCCAAAGCTGATTCGGCCCACGCTTTTTTGTGGGCCACGACTGTCACACAGGCGACTGCCCCAAGGACCATGCTGACGCCCTGTAGTCCATTCACCAAAAACGCCGACCAATCGGGGTCACTCATCAAGTCGGTGGTGGCACGCGTGATGTTCTTGCCCGCCCATATTGAAATGCCCACAATTGCGAGGATGACGGCAGGTTTCCCGACACGTAGCGAGAGATGCTCAACATGAGTGACGATCGAGATGGCAATTAGGGATGGACCAATGAGGGTCAACCAGCCCATCAGACGATCATTCTGATTTGATACCAGCCCCAAGAAGCTGATGCCGTAGATCAGCATGCCCACGGCCGCAAAGGTCAATTGCAGAAACGAGGCATGAATTTCCGTTCGCGGTGACCGATCTCGGAGCTCCAATCGAGCTTCTTTACGAGCCAGAACGAGAAATACACCGAGTGAACCCGTCAACCAGGCGGCCCCCCACAGCGAATAGGAGTATGTACGCAAGCTTCTATCGAGGTGCATCTCCAACGCATAAGGCAGAAAGAGAGCGACGGGTAGCACACAGGCGACGTTCAAGACGACGAGAGCAACGGGACCGAATCGGGCTCGCAAGTGGCGAGTGTGGGTAAGAACCGCCACCGCGAGTATCAACGCGCCGAGGGTCAATAACACCCACTCTAAGCGGGTTCCCGTTTGAACCAACCAGAGCATGAGCCAGGCAACGCCCCACAGACCGAAACCTGCGGCGCCGAGCCCCATCGTTGTTCGTGTGACGTGAATAGGTTCAGAAGCGCGAACCGCTCTGCTCATCTTGACTGACATCATGCTCGAAGCCTCATTCCAATGAACCGCTGGTTTGCGAAGGGAGAAACCAAACTAACCAGTCAGTGAGTGCTGAGTCCGCATTTGGTCCGATGAATTCGGGCAATGCGCCCCGACGACCACGTCAATCTCCGCTCGGCTCCGCCAATGGGGTCTCACCGATGAGGCAGCATCGCATTCCTCATCACCGTTCAGCGGGAAGATCCTCTTGCGAAGGAAATGAAAGATTCAAAATGGCCAGCGCCCTCGGCAGGAATCGGACCTGCGACCTGCGGTTTAGGAAACCGTTGCTCTATCCACTGAGCTACGAAGGCGGGGACGGTGCGAAATGTGGTGCGAAATTCGCCGACA
>JBEIGJ010000182.1:0-3633 GCA_040381935.1 Acidimicrobiaceae bacterium
AGCCGCGGCCCTGACCTTGATGCGTGATCTGCTCGAGGGCCGGTTGGGAGAAGTCCTCGATTCGGCCTATGACCCACGTGGGCAGCAGGTGGATGATCCGGTGGTCAATGAGGTCATGACCTTGGCTACGCGCGCCTTTGAGCACCATGTCGAGCGACGTTTGCGGTCGGTCACCATCTTCGAACGCCGGTGAAATCCTCGCTGGGGCCCTAGCCTGAACGCCTATGCCTGCTACGGACCTGGATCAGATCGTCAATCTGTGTAAACGGCGGGGCTTCGTCTACCCCTCAGCAGAGATCTATGGGGGCTTCCGGTCGAGTTATGACTACGGTCCTCTCGGCTCTCTCATGTTGCGCAACGTACGCGAATCCTGGATTCGTACGATGGTGCAGCAACGTGACGATGTGGTCTTGATTGATGCTGCGATTCTTGGACCACCACAGGTTTTCGAGGCCAGTGGTCACTTAGCGAACTTCAGTGACCCGCTAGTGGACTGCAAGTCGTGCAAACAACGATTCCGCGAAGATCATTTGGAGGACACGAGTACTTGTCCGAATTGCGGCGCCAAAGACAGCCTCACCGACGCCCGGGCGTTCAACTTGATGTTCAAAACCTTCGCCGGACCAGTGGAGGGAGCCGGGGCTGAGGTCTACTTGCGTCCCGAAACAGCCCAAGGCATGTTCGTGAACTTCGCCAATGTTTTGCAAACCAGCCGGAAGAAGCCGCCCTTTGGTATTGCCCAAGTAGGTAAGAGTTTCCGCAATGAGATCACTCCGGGAAACTTCATTTTTCGAACTCGTGAATTCGAGCAAATGGAATTGGAATTTTTCGTTCCTCCGGCTGACGGTCCCCGATGGTACGAGTACTGGTGTCAAGAGCGTCTGCAGTGGTACGTGAACCTCGGTATCCCCGCAGCGATGCTGCGCTTACGGCCTCATGATGCCGATGAGTTGAGTCACTATTCGACTGGAACAGCCGATGTGGAGTTCGCCTATCCCTGGGGTTGGGGTGAACTCGAAGGAATTGCCCAACGCACCAATTTCGATCTCAATCAGCACGCCACCCATTCCGGTCAGAGGTTGGATTATTTCGATCAGTCGACCAATGAACGGTATGTGCCTTTCGTCGTCGAACCAGCCGCTGGTGTGAACCGAGCAATGGCCGCGTTCCTTTTGGCGGCCTACGAAGAAGATGAGATCGGTGGCGAAGCCCGGACCGTACTGCGACTACATCCTCGACTGGCTCCCTACAAGGTGGCGGTGTTGCCATTGAGCAAGAAGGACACATTGACGCCGATTGCCCGGCGTGTTTTCCATGACCTCAGCGAGCGATACATGGTCGAGTACGACGACACGCAATCGATTGGCAAGCGTTATCGCCGACAAGACGAAATTGGCACCCCTTTGTGTGTGACCATCGATTTCGATTCCCTTGAAGACGAGGCGGTCACCATTCGTGATCGGGATACAACTGAACAGGTCCGTGTTCCGATGGCGAATCTGGAAGCAGAGCTTCGGTCCCGCCTCGGGTTCTGAATCGGAGGCCTCAACGTCTACGGTTCAGGAGCGTCGAGTGCGAGGTGTTGCTGGGCGCAATGTTGAAGACGATTCGGTCAACAATGGTCAATCGAAAAGAGAAGGCAGGATAGACATGACAAAAGTTGCAGTTTGGGCGAAGATCCCCGCGGCGCCAGGTAAGCGGGACGATTTAGCGAAGGCCTTGGAAGTTGGCCTCGAGACGGCCAAAGGTGAGCCCGGAACCATCTATTACATTTTGCACACTGATCCGACTGACGCGGATGCTTTGTACATGTACGAGATGTATGAGTCACAAGACGCATTGAACGCTCATATGGGCTCCGAGGCTTTTCAGGCCCTCGGTCCGGCGTTGATGCCTTTCATCGGCGGTCGTCCGGAGTTGACTTTTCTCGGTCCCATCGGCGGCAAAGGTTTCTGACATCAGGTGACTGATCGGCCGACGTATCTGGATCGCATCCTCGCCGCCCATCGAGCTGAAGCAGCGCGCGATGGGCGCGATATCGATGTCCTGATCGCCCAATGCGCCGATCTCGAACCAACGCGTCGGTTTCGTCATCGTCTCTACCACGATGCGAAATCAGGTGTAGCGGTCATCAGTGAGATCAAACGCCGTTCGCCTTCCAAGGGCGATTTGGCCGCAGGGCTGGATCCGGCCGTCATGGCTCGGGCCTACGAAACCGGGGGAGCGTCGTGTCTGTCGGTTCTCACCGATCGCGACTTTTTCGGGGGCTCGGCCCAGGATTTGGTTGAGGCTCGGCAATCCACATCGTTGCCGGTCCTGCGCAAAGATTTCACCGTGTCGGCCCAGGATGTCTGCGATGCGCGACTCATGGGCGCCGATTGCGTCCTACTGATCGCTGCGGCCCTCGATGACGCTGAACTCGAGCATTTCTATGCTGTGGCCCGTCAGGTTGGCCTCGATGTCTTGGTGGAAATTCACGATGAGGTTGAACTCGCGCGGGCCCTGGCGGTGGGGGCCGATCTGATAGGAGTAAATCAACGGGATCTAGTGTCCTTCGCCGTGGATCATGAGCGGGCAATGCGCATGGGCAGTCTCATTCCCAGCACTGTGATTCGTGTTGCCGAGAGTGGTGTGCGGGGAGTCGACGATGCCCGCAGTTTGCGGGCCGCTGGATATCACGCAGTTCTGGTTGGGGAGTCCTTGGTCACCGCGGCCGATCCAGAGCAGGCGGTACGCGATCTACGCACCGCCTAAATATCCCTGGTCAGGGTGGCGCAGAGCGGTACGGTAGTTCAGTGTTCGTGAAAATCTGTGGCATCACGAATGAGGATGACGCCCTGCTGGCAGTGGCTATGGGAGCCGATGCGGTGGGTTTCATCTTCGCGCCGTCGTCGCGGCAAGTTGCACCGCAATTGGTCTATGACATCACCCGGCGGCTCCCTCCAGAAGTCCTGACAGTCGGCGTCTTCAAAAACGATCTACCCGATCGAATATTCGACATCGTGGCGCGCTCTGGAGTGAAAGCGGTGCAGTTACACGGGACCGAACCACGCTCCACTGTGGCTGCTCTGGCTGAGAATGTGCGTTGGATCATCAAGGCTGTTGCCGCCGGTTCGCGCGAAGCACGCATTGCCAATCAGTTCGGAACCGACTTGATCCTGGTCGATGCGCCGAATCCGGGATCGGGAACAGTCTTCGACTGGCGGCTCACCGATGACATTCCTTCGGGCGTGAGGCTGATCCTGGCCGGCGGGTTGACCGTGGACAATGTGGCGGCGGCCATCGAATACGTCCGCCCGTGGGGAGTCGATGTCTCAACCGGTGTGGAGTCGGCTCCGGGACGAAAAGACGCCCTGAAACTGCGACGATTCATCGCCAATGCCCGAGCTGCAGCCCCTGATCGAGCCGATGACGGACTTCACGAGAACGCCCCGCTGGTGGAAGGCGAGGACTTCCCTTATGACTGGGCCGAGGAGTAGGCCGTCCGAGGTGACGATGGACCATGGTCGATCTTGCCGACCGGCTGAGGAGAATGCGGTGCCAGGTGCGAACATAGGAATCCGTTGCTGATCGGTCCCAAAGGGTCGTGTTGGTAAAAAGCCAGTCGAGGAGATCATGTCCCTTCCAACCCAG
>JBEIGJ010000183.1:0-3589 GCA_040381935.1 Acidimicrobiaceae bacterium
ATGATGCGCAATTGCCTGCCACCGGGGTCGACCTGGAGCGCGAACGCACGCTGGCCCCACGCAAGATCGTGGCGCCAGTCTACGGAACCCGCTGCAGCAGCGTGCTGGCGATACGTGCCAAGTGTTCGGCGATGATATTGACCACCCCTTCATAACTTTGTAAACGTCCTCTCACCAGCAGTGCTGGCGCTCCTCGAGCCACGGAACGGAATCTCTTCCAACATCCCACTGATACCACGATATTGATCAGTCCGGTTTCATCTTCCAAATTCATGAACGTCGTTCCTTGTGCTGTACCCGGTCGCTGACGATGCGTCACCACTCCAGCCACCCAAACTTTGGTCGCCGTCGTAGCGGGCAATTGGTCTGCGGTCACAACTCCCAAGTCATTCAGCTGCTGACGCAAGAACTGCGTGGGATGTCCATTCGGAGCCACTCCAGTAGCCCACAAATCCGCAACGGCTACTTCCAAAGGTTCCATTCCCGGCAGTGTTGGTACCACTGAGCCCGCCAGACCTGGTAAACGATCGCGGCGTGAAGCCGCTGCGGCTCCTACCGCCCACAGAGCCCGACGACGTTCCAACCCGAAGCATTCAGTGAACAGTCCACCCGTAGCCATGGCCTCTAGTTGGGCCAAAGAAAGCTCATCAACGCGCCGAACGAGATCTTCCACATCGCAATACCGACCGTGAAGGACACTTTCCTTTTCGATCTGCTGAGCAGTATTCAAACTGATACCACGCACTGCCGACAATCCAAGACGCACTGCAAATCCACCATGACTCGTTGCACACTGCTCCAAACTGGCTTGAGCCTTGGAGAGATGCAGATCGGGAGAATGTACGATCACGCCATGCCGTCGGGCATCTTGGGCCAAAGAGTGTGGGCTCCAAAAGCCCATGGGTTGGGCATTCAATAGTCCGGCGTAGAACGCTGCCGGTTCATGAAGTTTCAACCATGATGAGGCGTACACCAGATAGGCAAAAGACACCGAGTGGCTTTCAGGAAAACCATAATTGGCAAAAGCCGCCATTTTGTCGAAGATTTCATCGGCAATGTCCCCCATGATGCCGCGTGCGGCCATCCCCTCGTACAAACGCTGACGGAGTCTGGTCATTCGTTGACGACTGCGTTTCGATCCCATGGCCTGACGCAGTTCATCGGCTTCAGCCGGAGTGAATCCGGCGACGTCGATCGCCATTTGCATCAACTGCTCTTGAAACAACGGCACTCCCAATGTCTTGCCCAAGCTGTTCTCCAATAGCGGATGCAAGTAGGTGACAGGTTCCTGTCCATTGCGACGTCGAATGTACGGGTGGACAGAACCACCTTGGATGGGTCCGGGGCGAATGAGCGCAACCTCGACAACCAAGTCGTAAAAACGACGAGGCTTCAAACGCGGCAAGGTTGCCATTTGGGCTCGCGACTCAATCTGAAAAACACCAACGGTGTCGGCGCGGCACAACATGGCATAGACATCATCGTCCTGAGGAATTGTCGCCAGATCAATCTCGGTTCCCTTGTGCTCGCGCACAAGATCAACTGCTCCATGCAGCGCCGACAACATGCCCAATCCCAGGAGATCAAACTTCACCAAACCGGCTGTAGCGCAATCATCTTTGTCCCATTGCAATACGCTGCGATCGCGCATCCGGGCCCATTCCACCGGGCACACTTCGATTACCGGACGATCGCAGATGACCATCCCACCCGAATGAATGCCAAGATGGCGTGGGGCATCTTCGATTTCGGCAGCCAATTCCAGGACCAAATCCGGAATGGCATGATCCTGACGCGTATCTGGTCCCGAAGATGTGGATGTCGATGTCGATCCAGCATCACCGATGATTTTGCCGACCTGTCTCCACGAGTCGACTTGTTTCGACCAAGCATCTTGTTGACCGGGTGCATAACCAAGAGCTCGAGCCATATCGCGAATCGCTGAACGCGCCCGATAGGTGATCACATTTGCTACTTGAGCAGTGTGATGTCGCCCATAGCGATTGAAGACGTACTGAATGACTTCTTCACGTCGTCCACTTTCGATATCCAGATCGATATCTGGTGGGCCATCTCGTTCTGGAGACAAGAAACGTTCGAAGAGTAGCCCGAGAGAGACCGCATCAACTTTGGTGATGCCGAGGGCGTAACAAGCGGCGCTATTGGCCGCGCTTCCACGCCCTTGGCAGTAGATATCGGAACGAACACAGAACTGCACGATGTCCCAAACCACCAAGAAGTAGCCAGCAAAGCCAAGACTTTCGATGACCTGCAGCTCGTGATCGATAGTGCGCCACGCCCGAGCGCGTAAACTTAGATCTTCACCGCCGGCAGGGCGTTCTCCATACCGTCGGCGCGCCCCCTCATCGACCAATCGCCGCAAGTACTCCATCTCTGATATCCCGTCAGGACATGGATACGGCGGAAGACGAGGTGCGACGAGCGATAAATCAAATGCCGCAGCCTGACCAACTTCGGCAGCAACCTCGACTACCCCGGGGTAACGCGCAAAGCGTCGTCGCTGTTCGGCTCCGCTACGTAAATGAGCAGTCGCTGCGGCCGGCAGCCAAGGATCGATCTCGTCGAGACTGCATCGTCGGCGTACCGCAGCCATTGCAGTAGCGAGACGTCGTGCCGCTGGTGTTGCGTAGTGCACATTGTTACTGGCAACACAGCGAATATCAGATCGAGCGGCAAGTTCAGCCAGTGCATCATTGCGCGCTGAATCCAATGGATCGCCGTGATCCCATAACTCCACCAGAACCCGATCACGTCCAAAGGCGCTGATGAGTCGATCCAGTTCGCGTCGCGCCGCCGCTGGACCATGCTCTATCAGCGCTGCTGGCACTGTTCCCTGGCGACATCCCGTCAGAACCCACCAGTGCCCCGAACCAACATCGGCCAACTCGGACATGGTGCACTGCGGATCACTTTTCGATCCTGCTAATTGAGCCAGGCTGATCGCTCGAGCCAAACGGGCATATCCAGTAGGGCCATCGGCCAAAACCACGAGGTGTCGCGTGGCATCGACTTCGGGAAGACGCAGAGTCAATTCGGCCCCAAAGACCGTTGGCAGTCCCACAGCGCGAGCGGCCCGAGCGAAACGCACCACTCCGTACAAACCGTCGTGGTCAGTCAATGCCAGCGCACTGAGACCGAGTCGGTGAGCTTCTTCTGCTAATTCCTCCGGATGAGATGAGCCATCGAGAAAAGAAAAATTGGAGTGACAGTGCAATTCGGCGTAGGGAATGTGCAGACCGCTGGGCCGAGCACTGGGCCCCGATTCCGCTGGGGCCAAAAGCGGCGATGAGTGCTGGGGAGAGGACGCTGCCTTGGATGATGGGCGACGTCCCGAGAGCCGCGCTTCGAGTTCGGCCCAGGTGGTGGGGCCGGACATCTGATAGGGCCCGATGTCGTCGATATCTCCCGCACCACCAGCCCCGAGAGAGTGCTGTGAATCATCGGCTTGAGACCTAGAAAGAGACACCGCTACAGAATACCGAACATATGTTCGGTATTTGACAACAGATCGTTAGAGAGTAGTTTTTGGAAAGAGTGTATCTAGAATTGTAGATCTATGTGGTAGCCG
>JBEIGJ010000184.1:0-3481 GCA_040381935.1 Acidimicrobiaceae bacterium
GCGAATTCTGCGTGCTGGGGGACAGATGCCCTTGATGACCGATGCTGACCCGGTCGCCCTGATGGCTTCAGCCAATCATCACCTGGTCGCACTGCTCAGTCGATTGCATTCGTGGACTCCCGATGTCATCCATGCTCACGATTGGCGAACTGCCTGGGCGGCTCACACCATGTCCACCATCGTTGATGCGCCCCTCGTGGTCACCTTTCATTCAACCGAACAGGGTCGTCACGGGGGTGCAGTTCCTGTCGGGCTGCCGGCATCAATCCATGCCGTCGAATGGTGGTTAGCCATCTTGGCGCACCGGATCATATGCAGTTCGCGTTTCATGCAACGTGAAACAACTTTCGGTTTCGAACTGTCTCCCGACCATGTTCATCTGGTTCCCAATGGCGTAGCGGTCGAAGATTGGCAACCGCCGGATCAGCTGTTCCAACGCGAACCTTTGGTGTTGGCCTGGGGCCGGGTGCAATACGAAAAGGGCTTCCAAGTGCTGACCCAAGCAATTGGTCGACTCCGGGGGGTGGTCCCCAACATCCACTGTGTCATTGCTGGTCGCGGACCCTACCTGCCTGAACTTCAGAGCCAAGTCGATATCGAAGGGGTCAACGACCTCGTGCACTTGACCGGGTTCATCTCTGATGACGAGCTGCGCAGTCTTTTGCACCGAGCGGGATGCGTGGTCATTCCCTCCCTTTATGAACCTTTTGGCATCGTCGCTCTCGAATCAATGGCCGCAGGAGCCCCCACCGTTGTGGCGCGCACTGGTGGACTAGCCGAGATCATGGAAGGCACCGGCGCGGGGCTGCTCTTCGAACCCGGCAATGCCCTTGAATTGGCCGCTTTGATCGAACGGGTTCTGACCGAACCTTTAATGACCCAGCAACTGCAATCGGGTGCCAAAGATGTCTTGTCGGCGCGCTACTCCTGGACCGCTATCGCCCAAGCCACAATGGCCGTCTATGCACAAGCGGTGGAAGAAAAACTCAGTGGCCGGTGAACTCGGCGCGCCCGGGTCCGTGCTCCAAGAAACTGCGCACGCCGATCTGGCTGTCGTCGGTAGCAAAGATGTCGGTGAAGAGTTCCCGCTCCAGCATCAGTCCTTCAGCCAGTGAACTGGATACGCCGTCATCGACCGCTTTCTTGATGAGGGCGTGCGCCTGTCGAGCACCTCGAGCAACCTCTGCTGCCAAAGTCATGGCTCGTTCGTGCAGCAGATCAGGGGAAACGACTTCGTCCAATAAACCAATGGCCAGAGCTTCATCGGATTTGACCTGACGGCCGGTGATCATCATTTCCTTGGCCCGACTCGTCCCGACGACCCGCGGCAGTCGCTGTGTCCCTCCACCGCCGGGGATAATTCCCAAAAGTACCTCGGGCTGACCGAAGACGGCTTTGTCCGATCCAATCCGATAATCACAAGCCAAAGCCAATTCACACCCTCCACCCAGGGCATATCCACTCACGGCAGCAATGACGAAACGAGGTATTGCCGCCACGGCATCGAGCGTCCGATGAAACCCAGCGCCGATCACTCGAGCTTCATCGATACCGCCGAATTCGCTGATATCGGCTCCGGCCGCGAACAGACGATCGCCCCCAGTAACCACGACTGCTCCCGGTGGATTCTCGGTCAGCTCCTGAGCGACCGCATGGAGTCGATCGAGGAGAGCTTGGCTGAGGGCATTCACTTTTGGATTGTTCAAGCGGACAACAGCCACGCCGTTGGCCAGGCGTTCAAGAAGAACGAGATCACCGAATTCAACAGTCATGACTTCAGGCTCCCACGGACTTGAGCATTTCATCGGCAGCACTCCACGGGTCGATACTGCGTACGACCACTTTGTCTTGGAGTGCATCCCACACTTCGCCAGTACAAATTTCTCGGGCTCGTTGTTCCAAGCGACGCGCCACGATTTCTCGCAGCTCCTCGCGCAAACGGAACCGCCGACGACGATCCAGTTCTCCGCTCGAGGTCGTGAACTCGCGATGGGCGATAACGGCATCCCAAAGAGCGGGCACTCCCTCACCAGTCGAACCGATTGTTGCCAAAATAGGCGGACGCCACGAATCAGAGGCGAGGTCCGATAAATCGAGCATTTGCTCGAGATCGCGACGTGTTTCCTCGACCCCCTTGCGATCGGCCTTATTGATCACGAAGATGTCAGCAATTTCCATGAGTCCTGCTTTGTTGGCTTGAACGGAGTCTCCCCAACCGGGGTTGACCACCACCACCGTGGTGTCCGCCTTACCGGCGATCTCGACTTCGACCTGGCCGACACCGACCGTCTCCACCAGTACCCAAAGTCGACCCACGGCATCGAGAAGACGAATTGCCTCTGGTGCTGCCAAGGACAGACCGCCGAGATGACCGCGGGTGGCCATGGAGCGGATAAAGACTCCTCGATCGGTGGCATGGTCCTGCATCCGCACTCGATCTCCCAAGATCGCCCCGCCGGTGAAAGGAGACGAGGGGTCGATAGCCAAGACCGCAACTTCCAGATCTTGGCGACGCAAATGTCCAATGACTGCCGATGTCAACGTGCTCTTGCCGGCTCCGGGTGCTCCGGTCAATCCCACGGTGTAACTGTGTCCACCTTTGGGATACGCCAGACGACCGATGGCCCGGGCATCGCTTCCACCGCGTTCGATCATTGAGAGCAGGCGAGCCAGAGCGCTGCGATCTCCTTGGACAGCGGCGGTGAAAAGTGTTTCTGGATCTCGTTCGCGTCGACTCACACGTTCACCACTTCGGTGACACCATCGACACGGTCGCGCATGATTCGTTCAATGCCCTGTTTGAGCGTTTGAGATGAGGCCGGACAGGTCACACAGGCGCCGATCAACGTCACCGTCACAACGCCGGTGGCCTCGTCAACGCCTTTCAACTCGACATCTCCACCGTCGGCCTGCAGAGCCGGTCGGATGGCCTCGATGGTCTCTTCGACCTGGGTGCGCATGGTACTTGTCACTGGTGTTACCTAGTCGTCCTCTGGTTATCCACGGAAAATCGGCACTCTTGATCGTAGAGTGAGAGCACCGAAGAACCTCTGCTCAGAGGTCAGATGTGAAAGAACGTCAATGCCCAATCTCTTAGCATCCGCGGTTTTGGCCCACCAGGGTGGATGGGACGAAATCTTGCTCGTCGTCGGCCCGATTGCGACGATTGTCACGCTGCTGGTCGTAGTCAAGCGCCGACTGGATCGATCGACAGCCTCACGCTCCGAGGGCAAAGGTGCGCTCGACCAGCGCTCCAAGACTGGCTAAACGGCCGACGATGTCGTCGTAACCGCGGTCGATATGTTCGACTCCGGAGATCACCGTTCGCCCCTCAGCGACCAGCCCCGCTACGACGAGGGCAGCACCAGCACGGATATCGGGGGCCACGACTGCTGCACCGCGCAGTCGCTCCACCCCACGCACGATGGCGTGATGTCCGTCGGTGCGAATGTCAGCGCCCAACCTCGAGAGTTCCTCCACA
>JBEIGJ010000185.1:0-3479 GCA_040381935.1 Acidimicrobiaceae bacterium
CGATACCGCGGCCAGCACCGGTGACGATGCAGACGCGACCTTCCACCATTTGGCCGGGGGGAACGTTCGTTGTGGTACCAGAAGTCATGGGTTCAGGCTAGTGAGCCAGTTGCCAGGGCCACTATTCGCGGCCGCGCGGTGACGCCAATGATCAACTCGTCGTCCGCACTGGCTGCATCTGCACTGGATCGATGTATTCATCGAGTTGCACAATCAGGCCGTCATCATTCAAGGTGGCAATCATGCAGGTGTGGGCGCGTAAGACTCCGCCGGGAGCGGTACCGGTGATTGCGGCTTGCCACATCCAGCCATTGGCCGTTGCGGTGATCCGGCGGGTCTCCCAGGCGATATCAGGAACCTTGCGGTGGAGCCAGATCAGACTCTTGCCGGTGTCGGTATAGGGAATCGATTGGTCGTC
The DNA here is from genome assembly GCA_040381935.1 of Acidimicrobiaceae bacterium. Classification (GTDB taxonomy): domain Bacteria; phylum Actinomycetota; class Acidimicrobiia; order Acidimicrobiales; family Ilumatobacteraceae; genus Casp-actino8. The sequence continues at coordinate 419 of JBEIGJ010000185.1, forward strand.
GTAGTTGTGCCAGACCATGGCGCCATCGGCACACAACAGCGCGGCTTGTTCAGGTTCGCCACTGGCAGTGGCGGCAGCGAAGCGACGCTGAAGAGAGAGTTTGTCTTCATCAGAGAGGGGCATGAAAATCCTTTGATCGGGTGATGAGCTATCTCGGGGGCAAGAAATTTGGCGGGGATGATCAGGTGGGGACACCGCCATCGACTGTGAAAACGGCACCAGTGGTATAGGAGCCGGCGTCGCTGGCCAAAAAGAGTGCCGCACCGATGATCTCGTGCGGTTCGCCGACGCGCTTCAAGGCAATGCGTTTCATGGATTGATTCACCAAATCCCAGTTCCAGGCCTTGGAAATATCAGTGCGGAAGGAACCGGGCATAATGCAATTCACGCGTACGTATGGTCCGAAGGTTTGGGCGAAGCCGATGGTGATGGCGTTCAATGCAGCTTTGGCCGCCGTGTACGGAATGACATCTGGTGTGGGATGAATGGCCGCGATACTGGAGATATTGATGATTGACCCTGGACGTCCGGTTTCGCGACCGCGTTCGGACATCTTGCTCCCGAGCAGGGCACTCAATCGGAAGGGGCCTTTCAAGTTCAGATTGAGAACCGAGTCCCATAGCTGTTCATTGATGTCGAGCACCGATTCGTACAGTGGTGACTTACCGGCATTGTTGACGAGAATATCCACGCCACCGAGCTCACTCCAGGCGAAGTCGGCCAGACCATCGAGTTCAGCCCAACGGCCAATATGACAGGCGTAGGGTAGGCACCGGCGACCAGTGGCTTGTTCGACCTCGCGGGCAGTTTCTTGGCAGGATTCCATGGAGCGACTGGCGATGACGATGTCTGCACCCTGAGAGGCGAGCGCAAGGGCCATCTGACGGCCGAGTCCGCGACTTCCCCCGGTGATCACAGCAGTGCGGCCCGTGAGATCGAAAAGGCGGGCGGGATCGGATAGGACGGGGTTGGGTTCCTCGGACACGAAAAGACCTTAGGCGCGACGTGTGGTTGTCGATTACGTCAATGAGGTGGACTCGGGGGAGACTGAATGAATGGACTTCGATGAATCCCCCGCAGCGGCCCGATTTCGGGCTGAAGTTCGCACCTGGATGGCTGACCATTTGGAGGGTGACTATGCCCGGTTGGGTACGTCGGCAGAAATGGGAGCCGAGGATTGGTCGGTACGGGTGGCTTGGGAACAAGAACTCGGTCGGGCCGGATGGTTGGGTTTGACTTGGCCCCGGACGTTTGGTGGCCGCGAGGTGTCGGTAGCCGAAGAGTTGGTGTTCGCACAGGAATACACGGCGGCCAATGGTCCGCAGCGCGCCGGATTCTTTGGTGAAAGTCTGTTGGGGCCAACACTGATCACTTTTGGTACCCCCGATCAGCAGGCCCGCTTTTTGCCGCCGATTCTGCGGGGGGAGGAGTACTGGTGCCAAGGTTTCAGTGAACCGGGAGCTGGATCGGACTTGGCCGGGGTGCGAACCAGTGCAGTCTTGGATGGCGACACCTGGCGTATCGATGGCCAGAAAGTGTGGACGAGTCAGGCCCAATTCGCGCAGTGGATCTTCGTACTTTGTCGTACTGAAAATGATGAGATCGCCCATCGTGCTTTGTCCTATTTGCTGGTGCCAATCGATCAGCCCGGAGTTGAAGTGCGGCCCCTGGTGGAAATGACTGGCAACGATCATTTCTGTGAAGTGTTCTTCGATGGTGCAGTGACGGCTGCCGACCTCGTGGTGGGTGGCCGAGGCAATGGATGGAAGACAGCCATGGGGACCTTGGGTTTCGAACGAGGAACAGCCTTCATGGCTCAGCAAATGCGCTTTGCCCAAGAGTTCGATCGTCTGCGCCGTTATGCCCACGGCCGTGGGGTGCTGGGCGATGAAGTGATTCGTCAAAAGTTCGCCGAGTTGTATGCCGAGTTGGAGATCATGCGGTGGTCTGGCTTGCGTAACGTGACGCGTTTCATTCGCGGTGAACAACCCGGTCCTGAAGGTTCGATCGGGAAGTTGTTCTGGTCGCGCTGGCATCAACGGTTGGGTTTATTGGCCACGGAAATCATGGGTGCCGACGCGTTGCACCATCATGCTGCTGAATCAGATGAGCACGGCTTCTTACACACCTTCATGTTCAGTCGTTCGCACACCATCTACGCCGGATCATCAGAGATCCAGCGCAACATCATTGGCGAGCGCGTTCTCGGTTTACCGCGCGGGTAATGGAAGTGGTGCGAGCCACTCGGAGATGAGGGGCGGTTCAGTCGCCGGTTGGACCACTGAATTGAGGCGGACGTTTTTCGCGGTGTGAAGCCACACCCTCTGCCGCATCAGGACCGCCGAAGCCATAGAACTCATAGGCCAGAGACGCATCGAAGGCGGGCATCATGGCGCGATACCAGTGATTCAGCGTGTGCTTGGTGAACCGGAGGGCTGCCTGGGCGCCATTGGACAATTCCACGGCAATTTCCAAAGCGGTTTCAGCAACGAGTTCATCGTCGACGCACACCGATACCAGTCCGATTCGTTCGGCTTCTTCACCCGATAGCGGTCGACAGGTGAGCAGGTAGTACTTGGCCTTGGCCATCCCAGCCAGCAAGGGCCAGCACACTGCGGCATGGTCACCCGCGGCCACCCCTAAACGGGTGTGACCATCGATGATGCGCGCCGTGCGGCCAACGACGGACACGTCGGCCAGGAGTCCTGCTACGAGTCCGGCACCCACGGCGGGTCCCCGCATGGCGGACACGATGGGTTTAGAACATTCCAAAACATTGCGCACGAGATCCCGGGCTTCGCGCAGAACCCGAGTGCGATAGGAGTAGTCGTCGACGATGCCGTCGATGAGATCGAAACTGCCTCCAGCAGAGAACGCAGAACCTGCACCGGTGAGGAGGGCAACGCGAACATTCGGATCGCGATCGATGCTGACCCAGACATCGGCTAATTCACGATGTGCCTCGGGGCCCACAGCATTCAAATTGGGTCCGTTCAACGTCACCTGCAGCACACCATCAGCGGGGTATGAAAACTGAAGATGAGGAAATGACTCGTAACCC
>JBEIGJ010000186.1:0-3472 GCA_040381935.1 Acidimicrobiaceae bacterium
AATCGACGTCACGATCAGGTGAACAATGGGCACGTGTCATCGCCCACCGGACACATTGGGGCGCCCTTGCGGACAAGTAAGAAGCACTGACTGCACAACCGCTCATCGGCTCGTTTGGGCTGGATGCCATTGTCGGGGTCGCTGCTCAGAGATGTGTCTTCGTCCTCTTCTTCTTCGGCATCTTCTTCATCGTCTTCGCTTCGACCCTTGATCCGTGCATCCAAGATGACACCGAGGTCGGCTTCCACATCGTCTTCGCCGACGAGTTCTTCGTCCTCGTCTTCCTCGTCTTCTTCAGTGGCATCCTTTTTGCCCTTTTTGGCCTTCTTCTTGGCCACGACCGAGGGAGCGGCGTCTTCGGCCTCTTCGTCCTCGAGTGGGACCTCGTCTAATTCGACATCGTCGATGTCTTCGAGGTCATCCTCCAGCAAATCCGCTTCCGGGTCGACCTCTTCGAGGTCCTCGCCTTCCTCGATGAACGCCTCACTATCGATTTCATCGGGATCTAGAACATCGTCATCATCTACAGGCATGGGTTTTTCTGAACTCCTGAAATCGAGAAATACGCAGGGTGCGAGCGCGGATATTAGACACAACTGAGCGCCGAATGGAAAATACAGCGGTGAAAGGAGTCACGCTGGGCATTTTTGGCGGTTCAGCGTTGATTTCGACGCGATTCGGCTTGCCGCTCGGCGGCCAATCGTTCGAGTTCGGGAGCGTCAACGGTCAGATGGGTCATTGCTTCGGCAACGGCCCGGTGCCCGGCTTGTTCTGCGATCAGACGGTGCATATCGAGGGCCACTTTGCGATAGGCGGGGTGCCCCTGAGGTGAGGAACGCAGTTCCAAGAGATGCATCGCCTCGCGGGCGTTGAATTGCATGACGTAGCGCACTCGGTAAGCCATCGACACGGCATAGGAGGCCTGCTGCGGGAAGTCGTCCACCAGGGCGTCGTACAGCGCAGCGGAGCGGGTCATGACTTCGTCGAACACTTCAGTCATACCGGCCTCGTCCACCAGATCCGGGCGGCTGTATCCGTGGTTGGGTGTGAGTTGCTGCCACTCGATGGTCAAGAGACGGTGGCGTTGGAGATCGCGAAAGGCGCCGTAGTCGCTCAGGACGTCGAAGCGGTAGTCGATACGTTCAAAGGCTCGTCCCGGTCGGTGTCGACGGTTCTCGCGTTCTCCGATGTAGGCCTTGAGGATGGCTACTTTTTCGGTGTGGCTCATCCGTTGGACGCGGTCCATGATTTGATGTTCCGGCAAATTGGTGTGTGGATAGCAGATAGCAGAGATCAATTTGTCTTCACCATCGGGGTCGAAATCAGTCAGCGTGACAGTTGCAGCGCGCTCCACTGGAGTCTCAGCAAAGAGACCACTCACCAATTCGCTGGTGTTCTCTCGTGTTGATTCCAGATAGTCGCTCCAACGTCCGCCCCGATCGGCCAAATCGACTCGTCGCAAGAAACTGGGTATGACTTTGCGCAACTCTTCCAACATCAATGTGGCATAGGCCTGTGCTTCAGGTAGTGGATGAGCGCGCATCCGAATCAGCATGGCCTCATACGCCTGACCGCTGGCGTAGACCCCGACATTGGACAACGAGGCTGCTGGTAGAACCCCACGAATGGCATCCAATGCTTTGGCCCGGGTGGCTTGTCGATAGACGAAGTCGCTGTCCGCTGGATCGCGCTTGACTGAACTCCGTACGTGTTCGGTCACCTGTTCCATCAGCAACGAGTACGAATCGAACATCCGATCCATATCGCCGACATAACGGGTGCCGAATTTTGAATTCAGCACTTCGAGATCGCGATAGAAGCGATAGCGACCGCCTAGACGAGCGTCATAGGCGATGTAACGAGTGCTTTGTTCGAGATAACTGGCCAGACGTCCCCACTCCAGGATTTTGGTCAGCACATTGGAAGCTTGTTCACAGGCCAAGTGCACACCGCCGAGTTGAGCAACTGAATCATCCCCGTATTCGAAAAACACTCTCTCGTAGAGTTCCTCGGCTCGCTCCAAACCAATGGTGGCATCGACGCCTTGGTCTCCAGAAACATCCAGATCCCCCACGAATTCGTCCAAGAAGAGACGACGCAAACTTTTGGGCGAGCGGCTGTAACGGGCAAAAAGTGCTCCCTTGACGACCTCAGGTAGGTTGACCAGGGCGAAGACCGGACCGTCCAGATTGGTGAAATACCGCCTCAGGATGGTGGCTTCGTCCTCGGTAAATTCCTCGGGCGCGTAGACCGTCACGAGAGATCACGCTAGTTGCTGGGACACTTGAGATCGCGGAACTCGAACCGGCAAATGCGGGTGACGTTCAACCAAAGGCTCAACTCAGACAACGTCGGTCGGAGGTATCTGCTCGAACTCATTGCGGGCCCGATCACGAAGTTCTTGATCCCGCCAGAAGTCAACCACTGTCAGCGCCAATGCCTTCGCCCCGGCAACTATTGCTTCATCAGCACTCGCCGATCGCGCGTAGGAGGCAAATTCTTCGGTATGAATTGCAACGCCATCCGGTGCGATCTTGATCATCGGGTGAATCGACGGCATCAGATACGAGATATTGCCCATATCGGTGGAGCCCACAACCCGTCGGCCAACTGCATCGGGATCGTGGACCGTACGACCCAGATGAGCCATATTGCGCGCGTAGGAATCAACCAAAGCTGTGTTGTCGCGAACATCGGCGTAGGCGTGGTCATCCCATACTGCAGTCATCGAACAGCCACAGGCCTGAGCAGCACCCTCGAGACAGGACATCACGCGCGCTTTCAGGGGTTGGAGGGAACCGAGGGTTCCCGACCGTACGTACCAGGTCGCCGCAGCCCGACGCGGCACGATATTGGGCTTCTCTCCGGCCTCGGTGAAAATTCCATGGACTCGCTCGGTGGGCTGAATGTGCTGGCGGAGCGCAGCCACGTTCATGTAGCCGAGCACCGCGGCATCGAGAGCATTACGTCCTTCCCATGGAGCGGCTGCTGCGTGAGCAGCCCGGCCCTCATAACTCACCTCCATGGTATGAACGGCGATCGAGGACATTTTTAGAAGGTCTGCATCGGCGGGATGAAGCATGAGTGCCGCTTCACCGCTTCGAAATGCACCGTTGCGGGCCATAGTGATCTTGCCTCCGCCCCCTTCTTCGGCCGGCGTACCGAGTAGTCGTACTCTTCCGCCGAGTTCCTGGGCCAAGCGGCCAGCGGCCAACCCAGCGCCAAGACCAGCAGCGGCGATGACGTTGTGTCCACAGCCATGACCGATGCCGGGTAGGGCGTCGTATTCCAGGAGTACCAAGACCTCAGGACCGCTCGTTCCGAAAACAGCCTCGAAGGCGGTCGAAACTCCATAGGCGTGAGGTGTCACCGTGGCTGTTGGGGCCATGGTTCGCAGAGCCTCGACGAGAACGTCATGGGCGAAGTATTCCTCGTAGTTCAGTTCGGGATGATCATGGATGGCATGGCTGAG
>JBEIGJ010000187.1:0-3394 GCA_040381935.1 Acidimicrobiaceae bacterium
AGCAACTCTTTGACCAGGCGCGGCACGGCCGCACCCATCGCCACGGCCACCACGATGACCACTAGGGTCAAAATCAGAGATCGACGTTCACGCCGTAAGGTCGAAGCCAGAGCCGAGATCACCGTGGCCGGCGCCCCAAACATCCGTCGATCGAATGGCTGCGAAGGCTGGTCAGTCATTCCGAGATGCTAGAGCCCGCAGAACCAAAACACCGCTCCGACCCGGTGTGACGTGCCTGCTCTCATTTCTGAGCAAGCACATCACACCGGACGGAAATAGTGCGGAGTTATCGAGGCGTTGCGGTAACCCCGGCCGAGGGTCGCGAAACATTGCCACTGAGATCAACCGTAGCCACGGTATACGTGTACTGCGTCCCCGTCACCCGTCCGGTGTCGGTATAGCGCAGCACAGTGATCGGGGTGGCGTTCAAGCGCACTCCGTCGCGGTACACGAAATACCCCGCCAAGTCAGCCGCAACAACCCGACCCCAGGTCAAAGCCACTGATCGCACGCCTGGAGTGGCCCTCAATCCAGTTGGCGGTGAGGGCGGCGTCAGGTCACGGGTCGTAAAGAAGTTCGAGTTTGCGGCCATACGGTTACCAGATAGGTCCGTCACGTTTCGATTCGCCAAAGCGAAATACCTCGTTCCTTCAGCCAATATGGACCCCGGCACGATGGTCACGCTCCGTCGATCCGGGGCGAGAAACACCGTCGCAGGAATGATTGGCCCAGTAGCTGATACCCGTCGCAATTGGATATTGGCACTAGTAACGGTGTTGGGGTGGACTGGCTCGGAGAAATTGATGACGATCTGAGTCGAAACATCAATCCCGACTCCCGAGGGAGAAATGCTAGTCACTCGCGGCGCAACCAGTTCAGCAGCAATGAGCTGAACATTCATCGATGCTGGAGCAGCGTTGCCTCCACTGACCGTCACCGTTACCACTCGTGCTGCACCGGTCACTGGCATGTTCATTACCGCTTGACCAGAAGCATTGGTATTCACGGTCGTGGTTGTTCCCGTTCCAGTGAAGGTCAAAGGAACTCCTGAGACCGGCTGACCATTGTCACCGATGAGCGTGGCAGTGATCGGAACTGCAGGTGCACCCGGACGAATGACCGCGAAGTCGGTGGGACTTGACATCGTGATCGTTGGCGCATCCAAGACCTGAATGGGATTCACGTCTTGGAATGGATTTTGCGAGCTCGCCAAAGGAGTAAGGGTGAAACGTCGCTCTGGAGGTGGAGCGTCATACACCCGCATGATCCCCCAAGAACCTGAAGACAGTGCCATGACCCCATGGATCACGCCGTAGCGATAATCACCGCGGTTCTGCATTTCCCCACCGGCGGCGTTGATGTGCATCGTGGACACTGATCCGCTAGCGAGAGAACCAAAGACTCCAGATCGAATCGACCCTTCGTCGAAGGCATGCTCCAGGGAATTATGGCCGCTGACTTCGAATTCCAGCATTCGGGCTCGGTCGCCGCCATGGATGGCATGGATGCGAACCGCATCTCCGGTGTACGCCCGCACTATTGGCGTATCGGGATCACCGATCGGCTGACCGCCAATGCTGTGCGTCGTGCTGAACACACTGGCTAGATCTCGGCCGAAGGTCGGTCCGTCGAATGGAGGACCGACCGGCAGAGCCAGCGGGTTCACCAGCGGATCAGGCAATCCCAAACGATGGTGGAGTGGAGCGTTCTTGTAGCTGATCGCCCTCTCTCCTCGGTCCGGCCAGTCGCCGAGGATCGGATCCAGAATGTCGTTACAGTTCGCAACCGCCGTGAATGGAACAACCGGCAGCGGAACGCCACAACCCGGGCCTCGACGAATGTTCAAACCGTTCGTCGGGAAGAGAACAGCATCTCGATAGTCACTTGCCGCTCCGGGGACCCGAACATCGACAATGGCACCCGTCGATACAGCAGCCCCGCTGATCGGGTCATGGAACGTTGCTCCGGCGGGCCCAATAACAAGGGCTGCCAGAAGTCCATGATGGCGATGACCGCGAATGTCGCCGAATCCCATGAGAGGAACTGCTCCGAGCTCGCCGTCGGTCAGACCAGGTGTGGAACCATAACTAACCGCATCCGCGAACCAGGTGTAATTGACAGTTTCACCCGGACCGGCAGTCTGGTCGAAGTTATAACCCACCGTGGCGCCATCACTGGAACGAACGTCGTACGACACCAGCTGGGGATGAAGGCTGACTCTGTTACCGGCTACCCAGTTCGGCCCGGCAAAGGGAACCTCGCAGGGCTCTTGCCCGACTCCACCACAGGGCTCAGGAACTGCCGGAGCAGGAACTGGCTCGAGTGGCATCCAGGCATCACCGTCGAGGGTTCCTTGGTTGCCGTGAACGGCAAATTGTGCCCAATTCACCTCATTTTTCAGGTTGACCTTGATGCAGTCTCCCTCATTGGCCCGAAGGACGAGAGGTTCGAGGGGTTTGGTACCGGCTTTCACTGCTGCAACATCGGCAGTCGGGACATAAGCCAATCCGTACGGGTCAGCCTCTTGGTACCGGTTGTACGTGATGGGCAAGTTGATTGCCGACACATTGAAAGTTTTGACGGGACTGCCAGCTACACAAGTGCTGTTCACCGGTGCTTTGGGCAATGTGCGCTGATACGTGGTGTCAGCGGGTCCTAAGTTTTCGATTCCGGTTGGTGGGAAAACCGCACCTGCCGGGAACGACTGTGAGTAGTCAGGCAGCGGAGGCAACGCGGCCAGCGGGCTGCCGGGAATGGCGCTACCCGTACTTTGGTCAAAGAGCCTCATGATTCCCCATGCACCCATCCAGAGATCTTCAACCCCAGTGGTGCCATAGAAGAAGTCCGAAACAAGTGGCTGCCCCGGAGGTGGGGTGATACAACTCACGCCACCGCAGGAGAGCGAATTGGACGCGATGTTGAACGCTTCCGAAACGCCGATCGCCCGCGTGTTGATGTACTGAGATGCGGGATCGAGCGGATCACGTTGCCACTTAGTCCCGTGCACCGTGAAATTGTGTTGCTCTTCATGGGATCCTTGAATCAGTCTCACGCGCACACTGTCGCCGCGATACGCCCGAAGCAATGGCGTTTCCGGATCTCCCCAGACTCGAGAGCTGAAGACATACGCCGGATTGACGACATCTTGTGGATTAGCCACCGGCTCAGGAACCAGCGGATCTTCACCCAAGACTGGATCTGCTCCCGGTGGGAACTGCCGCAATTTCATTGGCGAGTTGCGATAGTTAATAGCAGCCGCTCCCTGGTCATCATCTGGCGCTTTCAGTGGTAACAATGGCGGCGCTATGGCGTTGTTGGGGTCCTGCATTTCAGGAGTAGTCAAGTTCGCAAGGCCATTTGGCGGAATGATCAGTGGCACGAAGTCATGCACAGC
>JBEIGJ010000188.1:0-3363 GCA_040381935.1 Acidimicrobiaceae bacterium
GTTATCACTCCATCAGGTGACCCCATCACATTGTTAGCCCTTTCTGGACCACTGATCATTTTGTACTTCCTGGCCGCACTCGTTGGCCATCTGCTCATCCGTCGCCGCGTCACGAGCTGATATGCGCGCCGACCGGATGGATCTCATCGCGCGCTACTCATTCGGTCTCGATGACTTCCAACTAGCGGCGCTCGATGTGGTGGATGACGGCGAGTCGATCATTGTTGCGGCACCAACCGGCAGCGGAAAAACAGTGGTGGCTGAATACGCCATTGCTGCCGCCCTGGCCGATGGTCGCCGTGCTTTCTACACCACTCCGATCAAGGCCCTTTCCAATCAAAAGTTCAATGATCTCGTGCAAGTCCATGGTCGTGATCAAGTGGGCCTGCTCACTGGTGACAATTCCATCAACGCCGAAGCCCCCGTTGTCGTGATGACTACCGAGGTGCTGCGAAACATGATGTACGGCCGTTCCCCAGCCCTGAATCAATTGGCAACCGTGGTCCTCGATGAAGTGCACTTCATTCAAGACACCTATCGCGGCCCGGTCTGGGAAGAGGTCATCATTCATCTTCCTCATCACATCCAACTGGTCTGCCTCAGCGCCACGGTCAGCAATGTGGCCGAGGTGGCTGAATGGATGTCAACGGTACGCGGAACAACTCGCCACATCGTCGAGCAGCGCCGTCCGGTGGAGTTGGAAAATCACATCATGGTGGCCGAAAAGGACCGCAATGACGACTATTTTTTGCCAATCCTGGTTTCGGGTCGACCGAATCCGACAATGAGCCGGTTGGAAGAAAGAGTCCAAGTCTCACGGGGTCGAGGCGGAGGGCGCACACGACTGCGTCATTCCTTGCAGACACCGCGACGAATCGACGTGATCGAAACTTTGCGTCACGAAGAGTTGCTGCCGGTGATCTATTTCATCTTCAGTCGACAGGCCTGCGAAGAAGCAGCCCAGAGTTGTTTGGCAAGCGGTATTCGTCTCACCACGCCTTTAGAGCGCAGTCGTATTGCTGCCATCCTCGACGAGCACACCGACGGTTTGGATTCCGATGACCTCGAGGTGCTCGGCTACGCCCGTTTCCGCGAGATCATGGAGGCGGGTATCGCTTCACATCATGCTGGTCTCATACCCCCTTTCAAAGAGGCAGTCGAGCAGTGTTTCGTCCAAGGATTGATCAAGGTGGTCTTTGCCACTGAAACATTGGCAGTGGGTATCAATATGCCGGCGCGCTCGGTGGTCATTGAAAAACTGACGAAGTTCACGGGTGATCATCATGAATTCCTCACACCCGGGCAATTCACTCAACTCACCGGTCGAGCTGGTCGGCGCGGCCTCGATGATCGAGGGCACGCCCTCATCTTGTGGAGTCCCTTTGTCTCCTTTGATCAAATCGTGAGTTTGGTCACCAGCAGGAGTTATCGCCTGACCTCATCCTTCCGACCGACATACAACATGGCTGCCAATCTCATTCGCTCGTACACCCGCCAACAGGCTCGACACCTGCTGAATCTTTCGCTGGCCCAATTCCAAAGCGATAGGGATGTCGTTCGGCTCGAGGCCCGTCTGGAACAGCGTCAAAACGAACTGTCCGAGGCAATGGAACGCTCCCAAAGTCCGTATGGAGATGTTGCGGCCTACCGTTCCGTCACCCGAGGATCCAAGGAGAAAGATGGCGAACAGGCCATCGAAAAGGCTCTGGCGGAGCTTCGCCCCGGCTCGGTCATTCACGTCGACAAAGGCAAGTTCTCGGGGCGGGCCGCAGTGTTGGCCACGGCCATGCGCAGTTCCGGGCTCAAAGTGACCATCTTGACCAGTCGACGGTCGATGTTCGATCTCACGGCCAAGGATTTTCGCGACCCTCCGAGTGAATTGGCGGTGATCGATATCCCGAAGCCCTACACCCCCACGCGCCAAGATTTTCAGAAGAAGGTCGCTGATCGCTTGCTCCGGGCGGGGAAAAAAGCCAGTGGCCACAGAACCAGCACTGTGAAATCCGGTTCGAATTCTGATCATGTCTCCACGGGGGATCGAGCAGATCTCATTGTGGCCGTGGAGTCCGATCCCGACCTGGCTAAAAGGATGAGTGCCGCCGATCAAGCCGACCGCCTGAGAGCGGAAATCGAGCGACTTTCAACCCAAGTGCGAGGGAAGAGCTCATCCATCGCTCGCCAATTCGATGATGTTCTGGCACTTCTCGAAGCCTGGGGCTATGTGGATGAATGGACCTTGACCGCCAAAGGAACCGTTCTCGCTCGGACCTTCCACGAAAGTGATCTCCTCGTTGCCGAATGCCTCACTCGCGGATTCCTCGATGATTTGGACCCGGCAACCTTTGCTGGCTTGCTCTCGGTTTTTGTCTACGAACATCGCAGTAGCGAAAATCCACCCGAGCCGTGGTTTCCTTCAGCCGAAGCGCGAAAACGTTGGAAACGGATCGAGTCGACCAGCCGAGACCTACGCCTTTTGGAGCACCAAGCCCGCTTGACCATGCATCGTTCACCAGATCCGACGTATATCGCCATCGCCTATGCCTGGGCGGTTGGTGAAGACTTTGCCGAGGTAGTTGAAGCCGAGGAACTTTCTGGCGGCGATTTCGTGCGCACCATGAAGCAACTCATCGACCTGTCACGCCAGGTCGCCCTGATTGCCCCGTCACCTGAGACGCGCAAAGTTGCCGATCAAGCCGCAGAGTTGATCCGACGCGGTGTCGTGGCCGCATCATCGGCTTTGGGCACGGAAAGTTGAAATGACGATCAAGCGCGGCCAATCGTGGGGTGAGCGACGTCGGGTACCAGATGACCTCGCAGTAGCGCACTGTGATGCCGAGGCCGCTGCATTGATTGCCGCTGGGTGTCGGGAATTCTTGCTCACTGGCGGAGATATGTGGCGCACCATCGGAGGCTCTTCGGTGTCAGAGTCGGAGCCGGAGCGAACAGTGCTCACCTTGGACTCTTTGGTGGCTACGTATCGTCACGACAACGCAGTTGTCCAGCAACCATTGTTCGCCCACGCGGTTCTGACCACCAGCGAAGAAGTCACCGGCTCCAGCTTCACATCGTGGGTACGGCGCTGTCGAAATCGAAAGACGACGACCTACGTGATGAATGCCCAATTTCTCGGTTCATGGGATCTCATTCCTCGCGGCCACCCCAACGACGGAAAATTCGAGGTACTGACTGTCTCTGCTGCCATGCCGTGGCGGCAACGACGCGAATTTCGGCGCCGACTACCCACGGGAACCCACATTCCTCATCCTTTGGTTCACATGCACAGCATCACCTCGTCGTGGCATGCTTCGGCACAAGGCACCGCGATCATTGACGGTACAGAGATCGGCGTCATCGAGGACCTGA
>JBEIGJ010000189.1:0-3336 GCA_040381935.1 Acidimicrobiaceae bacterium
CGCATTGTCTGACACGGTGGTACTGCTCGATCACGGCCGGGCTGCTGCTATTGGTACCCATGAGGAACTTCTGGCCACCAATGACCGCTATCGACAAGTCTTGGCTGCTTTGGAATCACGCTCTGAAGAAGAGGCGGTGCGCTGATGTGGGCGATATCAGCCATCAGCGATGAAGAGCGACTGGACCGGGTGGAGACCGGCCGAGTTCTGAAGCGGGCCTTTGGTATGGCCCGCTCCCAGCGTCCACTCATTGTGCTGGCCATGGTCTACATCATCATCAGCACATTGGTGACTCTGTCGGGACCAACCATCGTGCGATTCGCCATCGACAATGGCATTAAAGACGCCGATACGCGGGCCCTGAATGTGATGGTGGTGCTGTATGTGATGATCACCGTCATTGGCTACATCGTGGCTCGACTGCAGTTCGTGGCCATCAATCGAGCCGGCGAAGGTTTCCTGCGGGATTTGCGGGTGACCGTCTTCCACAAATTGCAGCGTCAGTCGATGTCGTATTTCGATCGGGAAAAGGCCGGCGTGCTGGTGTCGCGGATGACCGCCGATGTGGAATCGATGAGCGAATTGATTCAGTTCGGCTTACTGCAATTCATCTCGGCGTTTCTACTTCTGAATTTGGCCATCATCTTGTTGTTTGTTCTCTCCTGGCAGTTGGCCTTTGTGGCGCTCTTGGTCTTGCCGTTGTTGTTCTTGGCCTCGGTGCGCTTCCAGCGACTATCGAACAAGGCCTATCTGGATGTACGCGACAAGGTAGGCACAAATTTGTCCACGCTGCAGGAGGGCATCACTGGAGTGCGCGTCATCCAGGCCTATGGACAAGAGTCCGCTCGTAGTCAACGATTCCGTGGTACCAATCGAGCGCTCTTCGATTCGCATATGTACAGCGTGCGCATCAGTACGTGGTATTTCGGTTTGGTGGAATTCGCGGGGATTGCCGCCACTGGTTTGGTGATCGGCATCGGTGGTTGGTTGGTGCATCGCGGCTCAGTCACCATCGGCACGGTCACGGCTTTCGTTTTGTTGCTGGCCAATCTTTTCGATCCGGTGCAACAGTTGAGCCAGTTGTACAACACCGTGCAATCCTCTACGGCGGCCCTGCACAAACTCTTTGGCATCATTGATGCCACGCCGGATGTAGATGAAGTGAGCAACCCCACACCGTTGCCATTGCGTGGAGCGCTAGTCGTCGACAATGTCACTTTTTCCTATGCCGGCAGTGACACGCCGGCTCTTCGTGATGTGTCGTTGACGGTGGCCGATGGAGAGCGTGTGGCCCTTGTTGGTCCCACTGGAGCCGGCAAATCGACGCTGGCCAAATTGATGGCTCGGCTCTATGACCCGAGTATGGGCACGGTGTCATTCGGCGGAGTGGATGTGCGCACCGCCAGTCACGCTGATCTTCGCCGTCGCATCGTGGTGGTACCCCAAGAAGGATTCTGTTTCAGTGGATCGATCAAAGAAAACGTGCGCATTGCCCGGCCCGACGCCAACGACGACGATGTGGAGCGAGCCCTGCGCACCATCGGCGCCTGGGAGAGATTCGCTGCTTTCGAAGATGGACTCGATACCGATGTACGCGAACGGGGCTCGCGATTGTCAGCAGGTGAACGCCAGTTAGTAGCACTCGCTCGAGCGGCCCTCGTTGACCCGGCGGTGTTAGTGCTCGACGAAGCTACATCGAATCTGGATCCCGGTACCGAAGCCGCCGTCGAACGGGCCTTGGAAACTCTGATGGAATCGCGTTCGGTGATCGTGGTGGCCCATCGACTCTCTACCATTCGACGAGCGGACAAGATTGCGGTGATCGATCACGGTCACCTGGCTGAGTACGGAACCCATGCCGAACTGATCGAGCAGCACGGTCACTATTGGTCGTTGAACGAGGCCTGGGAGCGCAGTCAGCCGAGGCGCTGAAATAGTTCAGCGGGCAAAGGCCAAGACAAATTCCAACAGACCGTTATCCCGAGTGGAAACAAAAGCGTTCGAAGGATCGGGGATGCCATAGTCGGCGAACAGGATCGGAATCGCTCCGAACACCCCGATAGTGGATCCCGAATATTCAGCAGTGATATCGAAGGTCACCGGCAGGGTCGTACCGCGCAGAGTCAAGTCGCCGGCGGCAGTGACGGTGACTTGCGTGCCTGGGGCCGGAATCGATCCCAACTCAATGGGGGCGGTGAGGACAAACGTGGCCGTGGGGTAGGTGGCAGTATCCATGATGCGCTCATTGAATTGTCCGTCGCGCCGTGAACTGTCACTGACGATGGTGGCCATCTGCACGGTGAATTCCGCTTCGGTGAGCGTGGTGACCTCGATGGTGATGGAACCGGTGATGGCACTGGTGCGACCCACACCTTCGGTGTCGACGCCGCCCAATATTTCTCTCACCCGGTAGCCAAGCGTGGAGTTACTCGTCACCTGCCATGTGCCTGACACCGCGCTATCAGTGGACGGTGTGGTGTCGCTGTTCGGCGCAACACTGTCCGCGACGATGGCCGAGAGATCATCGGCCCCCAGTTTTTCTTCAGGTTTGTTGATGACCTTGGTCCACAACAAGATGCCGCCATAGACAATGGCGACCACTACTACGAGGGCGATCAGGACACGAACAAGGGTGCGTTTCATGAGGAAGCCTTTCAACGAGCGACGAAATACTTGGCCTGAGGATGATGACAGATAATGGCCGAGGTGGTCTGTTCGGGTTGATACTGCCAGCCAGTTTCTTCGTTGACCACAATGCCAAGACGGCCCGCTTCGAGCAATTCGGCGACCACGGCATTGTCTTCGAGATTCGGACAGGCCGGATAGCCCCAGGAATAGCGGCCACCGCGATACTGCTGACGGAAAAGACCACCGATCGATGGGCCGTCTTCAGCCACAAATCCCCATTCGGAACGAATTCGTTGATGCCACAGTTCGGCTAATGCTTCGGCCATTTCCACCCCGAGACCGTGGACCAGCAAATACTTTTGATACTCGTTGGCCGCGAACAGCTCGGCGGCTCGTTCGCTGACGGCAGAGCCCATGGTGACGATATGGAAGGCCGCGTAATCGGGTTCCTGATCACGACTGCGGAAGAAGTCAGCGATGCACATGAACGGGGCATCGCTTTGGCGCGGGTAACTAAAACGTGTCAATTCGGCTGTCCGGGTTTCATCGGTCCAGACGATGAGATCATCCCCGTCGCTATTCACGCAGAAGTAGCCGTACACCACTTGGGGAACGAGATAACCGGCGGCTTTAGCCTCGGCTAGTTCTTGGCGGAACAAGGCGCGCAGCCGCGTGCGGAAATCCTCATCGCTCTCATCTTTTTCAGGA
>JBEIGJ010000190.1:0-3259 GCA_040381935.1 Acidimicrobiaceae bacterium
ACTGCACTCCCTCAGCGACCTGTTCGGGGGTGCCGAGCAAAATGGTCTTGTTGTCATAGGACTCTTGCAGGGTGGGAATGAGACCCGGCTTGGCCGGTTTGCCATCGTCTCCCATGTAACCGCGACTCCAGCCGTAGGGTCCGAGGAATTTCCAGAATTCATCATGACCCGGGATGGCCGACTTCCATGCTTCTTCAAAGGAGTCCTCGATCCGCACTGAGATGACCAACATCCGCTTGGCTCCACGGGCCAAAGCCGAACCGGTGGCTGCTTCGTGCTTGTCGGAGTAGGAATCCCAGAACCTCTTGATAAAGCTGTAATGCTGATTCCAGAACACCGCTGAGTGTCCGACTCGAGCTACATAGTCCAAGGTTGGAGGGCTGGTCACAGCCTGCCAAATTTCAAAGGGATAGATCGGACGTGGGACCAGAGTCAGGGACTGCACCGTTGACCCACGATCGGGAATCCCGGGCAGTGGAATCTGAAAATGTTTTCCCGCATAGGAAAAAGTCTCATGACTCAGAGCGCGACGAACAATTTCCATCGACTCTTCGAAAACTTCGCGGTTGAGGTCATCGTCCGCCGATTTTTCAGGGTTGTCGTGCGACCCGATCGAGACGCCTTTTTCGTTGAGATGCAACACTTCACGGGGAACAGTGCCTCGACCAACGCCGAGCATGCCACGGCCCCCTGAAAGGTTGTGCAGGGTGGCAAAATCCTCGGCCAGTCGCAATGGATTCCATTGGGGGACCACGTTGAACATCGCTCCCAGTTTGATGTTCTTGGTTTGGGCAGCGATCCACGCTGATATCAGCAATCCATTGGGAATGACTTCATATCCCTCGTATTGAAAATGGTGTTCAGTGGTCCAAAATGATTCGTAGCCCAGCCGATCCGCTTCGATCGCCGAATTCACATAATCGAGGGTGGCCTTCCACATGTGCTCATTCGAGTATCGCCGATCAAGGGGCGCTGGAAGACCCGCACCGGCATCATCCATCTCGACGCCACCAAAGAAGAACGCTCCGATTTTCATCGCCACCTCCACCAATCCTGTATTGAGATTACCATTTCGGTCCCTCGTCATGACCGGTGATCGAGCGATGCATGTGCGTGACGGCGGTCAAGCGACCTCGTCGATAGGTGCGGCGAGTCAATGGTGCATCGGCGATGGCTTGGCGTTCGTTACGAGCGTCGATCACCAAAAAGTCGGCTACCGCTCCGATTTGTGCCCCGGCTGGGGGCAAACCCAAGAGTGCTCGAGCAGAGGTCGATACCAAATCCAAAGCTTCCCGTGGCAATTGGTGGGCCGCCATGATCATCAATGCGGCAGTTTCCAGAGGATCACTGCGACCGACCGGATTGAACGGATCCTGCACATTGTCTCCACCGGCGCCAAGTCGCACACCATGTTCACGCAAGAGATCGACTGGGGTGATTCCTCGGGGCATGGCCGTTGCGAACTCCCGTCCCTGTAAAAAGAGGTTGGTCTGCGGGAGGGCGATGATATCCAAACCGGCCTGGGCTACAGCTCGGGCCATGTCTTGCTGGATATCAAGAGGTTGCATGGACAGACTCACACAATGACTGGCAGCGGTCGCGGCATCCAAGGGTGACTCGGCAAGGAGGCGGCAATACTCCCGCAAGGTCAACATCGTGGGATCGAGGGTCTCATCGACATGGAGGTCGAGGCCCACCCCGGCATCGCGGGCAGCAGCTAGGGCAATCTCGATCATTCCTGGGCCGTCCGGTTCCAAAGATGGGCATCCGCCGACAAGATCAGCTCCCATTGACAAAGCCTCGACGAGAGCGCGCCGGTTCTCACGGCCGTCGGTACCGGCGAGAGGTGAGTGCATCAATGCCACGATTTGCAGATCGATGGACTCGCCAAGTTGCTTTTTCGCTTCTAATACCGCCCGCAAATGCGTATGCGAAGGGTCACTCGCTCCCACGTTGACGTGGCTTCGAACAGCAGTCACACCATGAGCTATGAGCCGAAAGAGGGCGGCTTTTGCCCGTTCGACCATGGAATCGAAATCGAGAACACCACCTTTTTCGGCCTCGACCCACGCATCAATTGCTCCGAAGAGATCCCCCTTGGGGTTGGGAATGACTTCAGCGGTCAGTGCCTTATCCAAGTGGGCGTGTACTTCGACCAACGCCGGTAGAACCAAATGTCCTTCGAGGTCGTGGATCTCCCACGGTGACGATGGATCGGGTTGCAACGAACCGTGATCGACAACGGCGACCACGATGCCGTCCTCGATCAGGATGTCCGCGAGATCGCCCCTTGAAGCCGCAGGGATAAGTGCTCGGGTGAGTAGTAACCGATCACCTGCTGAACTCACTGCATCTCCTTCTTAACGGCGCCGTCTGTGCCATCGTAGAGCCATGCGCACCGGAGTATGGCTCTATCCCATCGCCCCCGCCAATGACGTTGTCGATGCCATAGTTCGACTCGAAGCCCACGGTATCGACGAAGTGTGGATCGCTGATGAAGGAGTGGCGCGCGAACCCTTTGCGCTTCTCGCCGCTGCGGCCCGCGAAACCACCACGATCACCTTGGCCGTCGGCATCACCTCGCCCTTGTTACGCCATCCAGGAGCAGTGGCGGCAACGGCCAAAACCGTCGATGAACTGAGCGAAGGCCGCGTCATTCTCGGCTGGGGCGTTGGCGGCCACGAATCACTCGGACCCTTTGGAATCACCACCGATCGTCCAGTTCGAGTACTTCGAGAAGCCCTCGAAATGGCCCAAGCGGTGATCGCTGGTACCGCAAACGCTGGATACGCTCCACCGACTCATGCGTCTCCACCACGGCGTATCCCGCAATACATCGGAGCCCGTGGTCCACAACTGAATCGATTGGCTTCATCTCAGGCGGACGGTGTCTTTCTTTCTGGACTTACGGAATCGGAACTCCCCGCAGTCATCAGTGTCGCTCGTGCCGTTCGACCAATTTCCGTGGCTCTGTACCAATCGGTGAGTTTTTCCGGTCACAGTGATGAGCGGTGCATCAGCGGTGAACCCGAGGAAATCAACGCGACATTGACAGCCCTGCAGCGCAGGTACACGCCATCATCGGTGGGTTTGGCGCTGGTTGATCACCGACCGCTCGACGAACTGATCCAACGCGCGATCGAAATTCTGGAGCCGAAGGCTTTTCCCGAACCAGGCGTTGCTCACTGATGGGCAGCACTGTCGTCGAACAATGTCGTCTAACACTGTCGTCGAACTTGATAAACCTTCATCGTGCACG
>JBEIGJ010000191.1:0-3253 GCA_040381935.1 Acidimicrobiaceae bacterium
CTTGTGGAGTAGCCACCGGCTCAGGAACCAGCGGATCTTCACCCAAGACTGGATCTGCTCCCGGTGGGAACTGCCGCACTTTCATTGGCGAGTTGCGCGAGTTAATAGCAGCCGCTCCCTGGTCATCATCTGGCGCTTTCAGTGGTAACAATGGCGGCGCTATGGCGTTGTCGGGGTCCTGCATTTCAGGAGTAGTCAAGTTCGCAAGGCCATTTGGCGGAATGATCAGTGGCACGAAGTCATGCACAGCAACTCCGAACTCACGGAAGTCATCGCCGGCATTAGGGCCAATGATGTCCATCGCCGACCCGTACGCCGTACCGACGCATGAACCGACACATGCCGGAGCCTGCTGGTTGCCAGGGTTAGTACGAGCTCGGTTCAAGGGCTGCAACCAACGACCCGTCGCCGGATCGCGCGAGTCGAACCCGGCCGGCTCAATGATGAGGGCATTGAACATACCGCGGTTCTGCATGACCCCGGCGAAGTGGTGATCGTGCATAAACACAGTGCGCAGTTCATAATCAGCAAACCAGCGTTCCTTGATGGTCTGGCCGTTCTTCAGCCAATTGCCACGAGCGTCACGACTCTCCACCGCTGGGTCGTACGCGGCAGGGAGCGGAACGGTGCAGCCGAGCACAAGATCGCAGGCTTCAGTTCCCTCCAGCACCGCAGCATCAAACTCTGCCTGGTCCTGGGTAAAGGCCGCCTGCTGATAGTTCCAACCGTTGGATGCACCATCAGAGGCCAAAACATCGAAGTTGACCAAGTGGATGTGGCTTCCCACCATGTTGGTCTGCACCAACTGCTGGTAGGCGTCATTGCCTAGATGATTCGGGGTGCGATTGGTTAATTCGAAATTGATGCAGTCTCCCGCATTGACTCGGAAGAAGAACGGCTCCGGCTTTTTCGTACCGGCCAGCATCGCGTTCACATCTTCGTCAGCAACAACCATACGACCTTGAACATCAACCCAATCGGCGTTGTTGTATACCAATGGCAGCTGAATCACACTGGCCCGATAGGTCACCGTTCGGGCTCCAGCGGGACAGGGATCGACCACTGGCGCTCCCGGCTTCGGCTCGTTACCGCCGTTGTAGTTGCGAGTCACAGTCCGCTCGACCGCTAACTGATGAGCGATGCGCGAGGTCGTTGGATCGGTGGGATCGAAACCCGCACTTGGCGTGGCCGTCCCTATGACGGCCAACGCTCCAACGGTGTCAAGGGCAACAGCCGCATCGGCGTCCTCATCAGGATCAACCGGATCCACCGGCTCGTCAGGATCAACCGGATCCACCGGCGCATCCGGTACTACTGGTGCAGCCGGCAAGGTGCCAGGGGGTTGCACCACACTGATCGTCAGGTCATCGACCATTCGCCACGCCACCAAGGTCACCACGAACGGATCAATTGCCGTCCCCGTACCAGTGACAGTGACATCATCAATGGCTTGCAGCGATTCCAGGGCGTACTCCACGTCTGCCGCACTGGAGAACTGCGTGAGAAGTCGTCGAGGCTTGGGCACATCCGGGGAAACGAGGTCGATATCTTCAACTCGGTACGAATCTTGGAATGCAAATCCCAGCGACCACTCTCCGCCTGGATTCTCGAAGGATTGTGTCGCGGTCAAAATCGCAGGATCGAGTGCCTGACCGGCGACAATGCGCATTGCTGGGGCTTCGACCGGATTGCCATTTCCGTCGCGAACGATGTCTTTGTTCGCGTCAAACTCTCGCTGCCAAACACTGTTGATGGGCTGCGGGGCACGCCAACCGAATTGGCCGGGGATGAAGCGTGGGTAGCCCGGGTTCGCAAAGGTGGGGGGAAGTTTTTGCAGTGGAACCGAATTCAAAAATCGCACTCCGTTTGTCGAACCAATGTCCCGCAAAGCCACCATGGCATTGACTCTCTGTCCATCAGGAGTGGCACTGGTGCCATCCTCGTGGGTGTCATGACTGCGCAAGAGAGCCCAGAAACCGGCAGCAAAGTGCGGATACAGGTGACAGTGGAAAATCGAGTCGCCGATGGTGCCAACGCGGGCACCGACTCCGTAGTTCAACTCGGCCGTGAAGGCGGTCCAAGGACTGTAGGTCTGGGAGTCGACAGTTGTTGCTCGCGGCATATTGGCCGAAGTCGGTTTGGGCGGATTGGTGCCCGCTGGGCCCTGATCATCGGGTTCCGCCGCCCAGGTATGAGCGTGCAAGTGGAACACGTGCGTCTCGAACACACCGGCATGGCCAAATCGAATCTTGATCGGGTCGCCTTGGTACCCCTGAATGACACTGGCGGTGAAACACGACAGCGGACGAGCATCGCCCGGTTCGTTGGTGAGCGTCAAACCGCAGTCTTCAATATTGGACGCCGGCAAACCTCCGGGGGCCGAACTCGGATCTTCGTCCGCAGCGTAAACGGGCTGAGTGGGCAACCAGGGTCCTGATCCCCCGGCCAATTTCACCGTACCAGGGTCGCCGTAGATCCACGATGAGAGAACGGTTTCTTCGGTGACACAGTCTGCACACCAGTCGGGAATGAATTCGATGCGTTTGTATTCGGGTTCAGAACCGAAGTTGAACGAGAACCGTTCCACTGCCTCGGCCAGTGGTGGGACAACGACGGGAATGACATCCTGGCTCAACAGAATTGCTTCACGGAAACGGGTGCCGTTCGGCAGGGCGATGACTGCTTGGGTGTACAGGTCGCCATTCTGGGTAGCAGTGGCGGCGTACTGATTGGCAGGGGTCGCGTTCGACAATTCCTCCCCACTGATGGGATCGAACCAACGGGCACCGGCCGGTTGCACCGCTAGCGCTCCATAAAGGCCATGCTCTGCACCGCCACCGTCTTTTGCTGATCCGGCCGGCATACCCATATCCCGAAACAGGTAGGTGCCTTCGCTGGACGGTGCCCGCCAGTAGTAGGTCGTCGATTCGCCCACGCCAACCGTGGTATCAGTGTTGTAACCCACCGAGCTGCCATCTCCGTTATTCGGGGCATACGACACGCCAAACGCGTGCAAAGACACGCGCGGGTCCACCTGTGGCAAGAAGGGACCCATGTTCAACGGGTCCAATTCGTTGGTGAGCGTAATTTTCACGCACTCACCGACGTTGGCACGCAGAACGAGCGGACGCGGTCGAATACGACGGTTTGCGGCAGGATCATCAGCCGCCACAGGTGCCAAGGGCACGGCCCAGTTGATCATGGCCTCTTTGTCTTGCTGCAAAACGAACGTCATGCCATTGGGATCACCGTC
>JBEIGJ010000192.1:0-3213 GCA_040381935.1 Acidimicrobiaceae bacterium
CACCCAAACCTCATGATCCTGAGGCCTATGCCGACCTGACAACTCGTATTTTGGAAGCTGCTCCCGAGACTCCCTGCGACTATGTGGGCTTTTCTCTTGGAGCCATCACTTTGCTGCAGATGGCGATCGATCATCCTCAGCGTTTCGATCGACTGGTTTTGGTCGGGATCGGACGAAACGTTCTGGAGGACAACAATGACACGGCACACCGCATCATTGTCGAGGCCCTCGAATCCAAAGCCGGTTCGATACCAGCCGATCTCGAGGATGACCCAAAACCGGGGGACAACATCGCCCGACTCTTTGTGCAATATGCCGATCAACCGGATAACGATCGTGTGGCTTTGACCGCGATCATGAAACGGAAGCGGGCCCCATTCACCGCCGAACAATTGGCCCGGGTCACCTGCCCGGTGTTGGTCGTGATCGGGGACCAAGACTTCGCCGGGCCAGGCGAACCGCTGGTCGAACTGCTCCCCCATGCCCAATTGGTCACCTTGAATAACGTCGATCACTTTGCCACCACCGAAAATTTCGGTTTCTTCGATGCCGCTCTCCAATTCCTCGATGCATTGTGACCGCCGAGTTGTCACCCGCGAATATCGGAACCGATCTCGATCGGGCGGTTGCGGTTCTGCGATCGGGTGGCCTGATCGGCCTACCTACTGAAACGGTGTATGGCCTTGGCGCCGATGCCCATCATGCAGATGCAGTTGATGCCATCTTTCGCGTCAAAGGTCGTCCCGTTGACCATCCCCTCATCGTTCATGTTCCCGATATCGATTCCGCCCGCCTCTGGGCCAGTGACTGGCCGGCACCGGCTGAAGCATTGGCCCGTGCTTTTTGGCCCGGCCCCTTGACTCTCATTGTGACAAAGTCCGAGGATGCACCCACGAATGTCACCGGTGGTCGAACCACCGTGGCGCTCCGGGTGCCCGACCATGCCCTCGCCCTAGGCCTCTTGCGATTCTTTCCCGGTGGAATTGCCGCTCCATCGGCCAATCGATTCGGTCGGGTGAGCCCCACAACTGCTCAGCACGTCGTAGCGGATTTGGGTATCGATGTGGATTACGTCCTCGATGGCGGGCCGTGCGCTGTCGGCGTGGAGTCGACAATCGTTGACTGTGCAATATCCCCACCGCAAATATTGCGTCACGGTTCGATCAGCGCCGAACAGATCGAACGAGTCATTGGGACCCTTGCGGCCGTGACTGGTCCGGCGCGGGCTTCAGGCATGATGGCCAGCCACTATGCACCGCGCTGTCACGTTCATCCGATGACATCGGTCCATGTGGCGCAGACTCGTGCTGCAGAGATGTCTCGTGGTCCATCACCGCTTCGCGCTCGGGTACTCGACGGTTCCGTCGACCCTCAACGATTTGCCCACGATCTCTATGCCCTCTTACGTTTGTGCGATGAGGACGGCATCGACGATGTTTTCGTCGTCTTGCCCACCAATGAAGGGATCGGTCGAGCGATCCGCGATCGCCTTCTCAAGGCCGCCGCTGAACCTCAGCGACCAAATGAATGACCCGGAAGGGCATCGACGTTGTTCACCGCATCAACCCAAAGGTCGCGACACGACTCTGCGTCACGAACACCGCCAAGCCCAACCTCACAGATCAGACTGATGGTGCTTGAGCCTGCATCGGGGACCAACTCCAAACGGCACCACTGATCTTTCATCCCGTTACTGCGCATCAGCACTTCGAGCATGTATGGAGGATCGCTATCGACGACGTCTCCAACATCTTGGGCAGCAACGAGTAAATACTCGAAGGCCTCGACCGGTAGAACACTGATGGTGAACGAGGGTGCATCATGATCCAACGATGCCCCGTCATGGAGTCTCGACTCTGATTCACCACCAATGGCCCGGCGCTCGTTCATGATGTTGGAGAAGGCTTCATTGAGGCGCGCCATGGCCCGATCGGATCCTCCACGATCAGGATGAAAGCGCAATGCGGCGCGGCGACGCGCCGAGATCACCTCCGCGTCTTCAACCGACGGTTCTCCTCCGAGGAGTTCGTAATCAGATCTCAGGTCCGGCATCGACCAGCGATCCTTCTCCCAACGGCATTCATTTTGTTGGTCCCGCAGAGGTGAAAGCTGTTCCCGGAGGATCACTCACCCATTCCGGGTTCGACTGCCAACAGTCTTCGAAAACCACCTCAGCCAGTGGGCGACGTCGAACCGGACCATGACTACCTTGGGGCCGCCCCAAAGTGATGCAGGCCGAAAGAGCTACTTCGTCTGGGATATTCAGAAGTTCCCGTAGCTCGACTTCGACTGCCTGATGCCACATCGTCAACACTCCCCCATAACCCAATGCACGCGCCGCCAACAAGAGGTTTTGACAGGCGGGATACACCGACGCTCCTTCATAGGGATTGGGATCGCGATGTCGGATGAGACAGACCAAAACGATGACCGGTATAGCTTCAAAGTGATCAACAAAGGTTTGCATCGCTGCGGCCTGACGAGCCTTGGACGAATGCGGATCGCGACCCGAACCCTCTCGGTAACCATCTGCGGTCACTTTGGCCTGCCACCCACGCCGAAAAGCGGCCCCAAGAATGGCCTTTGCCTGACGGGCAATATCGGTGTCCTGTAAAACCACGAATCGGAAGGCCTGCCGATTCGAACCACTCGGAGCTCGCGAGGCGTGCCACAAGATCGTGTTCAGATCAGCAGTTGAGATCGGCTCTGCGGTGTAGCGACGGATCGCTCGCGTCGTTGCCAAACCCTCGAGCAGGCCGATCTCGGCCGCGAGAGCACCGGGCTCGCGATCCACTGTCATCAGCGACCGGTGAAATCTGCCGGACGCTTTTCCATGAAGGAGGCAACCCCTTCGCGGAAGTCCTTGGTGCGAAAGAGCGGAAGCAACTGCAAGAACACGTGATGAATGTTCTGTTCGAAAGTCTCCGTTTCGGCCGCCCGCATCATCCGCTTAATTGCTCGCACCGCAAGGGGTGCGTTGGCGGCAATTTCACCAGCCATTGCGTAGGTCGCCTCATGCAAATCATCGAGGGGGACGACCTTGTTCACCAGCCCAAGTTCAAGTCCCTCGGTGGCACTCAAAGTACGGCCGGTGAAACAAATCTCGGCGGCCCGCGCGTATCCCACCATGCGGGGGAGGAGCCAGGGGCCACCGCTCTCAGGCACTATGCCTCGCTTGGCGAATCCCGGATTCAATTTGGCCGACTCCGCGGC
>JBEIGJ010000193.1:0-3163 GCA_040381935.1 Acidimicrobiaceae bacterium
GCACTACGTAGCCTTTCGTCGTGGTTCGCAAACGTATCGAGCGCTTCTTGGTCGTCAAACTGAGCGGCACAGAGCAACGTCGCGTGCCCGATGATTTGGTGGTCGAGGAGCCGATGTCCATTCAATTAGATGGACACTTGGTGGCCACCACCATGCGCACTCCCGGCCACGATTACGAATTGGCGGTGGGCTTTTGTCACGGTGATGGATTGCTGGCGGGATTTCCCGTGACCGGAGTGCGATATTGCGCCAATGGATCGGCGGTCGACAGCAACTTCAATGTCGTCACGGTGGAAACCGGAGGTCGTGCACCAGAACCTGTTGCCCGCCTCGGGACCACATCGTCGAGTTGTGGTTTATGTGGATCACAAACATTGACTGAACTCACAACTCGCCTTGCGCCGTTGGAGAACGATCACGTTGCATTCATACCTGAGGAATTGATCCTGCGGGTACCCGATGTGGTGAGTGCGCAGCAACCATTGTTCGCTCAGACTGGCGCGGTGCACGCGGCGGCGGCGTTCACGCCGACGGGGGACATTGTCGCAGTGCGCGAAGACGTGGGTCGTCACAATGCCGTGGACAAAGTAGTGGGTCATTTACTTCTTACTCACCAGTTACCGGCTCATGGTTTGGGATTGTTCGTCTCGGGTCGGGCCAGTTTTGAAATGGTGCAAAAAGCCTGGGCTGCTGGTTTCGCCACCGTGGTTTCGGTGAGTGCGCCGACTGCTCTAGCAGTGAGCACCGCGCGGGCCGCTGGTATCTCGCTGTACGGATTCACCCGCCACGGTGCGGCCGTGCGCTACAGCCCGGCCTGATGACCCGCCGATAGGGTGATGTCATGTCTGAACAGTCCCAGGTCGAACAGTCAGTCACCGGCGTCAGCCCCACTGTCGGTCTGTCAGTGGCCCATCTTTTTGTGAAACCGACATCGAGATATGACGCTGAGGCATTCGTATCGGCGGTGAAGGATGCTCGGTCACGAGGAATGCAAGTGGTGTGTGTGTCGATGCTCGGACACAAAGCCGATGCTGCCTTGATGGCCCTCACGAAGGACTGGCGCGATTTGCGCCGCTTTCAAACCGCGGTGGCCAAGGCTGGTCTCGTCGTTGTCGATAGCTATATCTCACTGACCGAGGTCAGCGAATACGCCGCTGGTATGCCAGAAGCCATGTTGCAGCCACGTTTGTATCCCGAGCTCCCCCCGGCCGATAAGCCAGCGTGGTGCTTTTATCCCATGAGCAAGCGTCGCGGGGCCGATGCCAACTGGTTCACGTTGCCCTTCGAGCAGCGCAAGGAATTGATGCACGAGCACGGAGTCAGTGGTCGCAAATTTGCCGGGCGGATCGTGCAAGTGATCACCGGCTCCACGGGTGTGGACGACTTCGAATGGGGCGTGACGTTGTTCGCCACTCATCCCGATGACTTGAAAGAAGTGGTCTACACCATGCGCTTCGATGAAGCGTCTGCGGTGTATGCCGAATTCGGTTCGTTCTACGTGGGCAGCGTGGTTGAGATCGAGGAACTGGCCGGGTTGTTCTAACTGGCGCTCACGCCCAAAATACGGATCAACTGGTCAGCGTGACGTTCGGTACTCCCTGCACCAGTTGGGCTCGGCCATCGTCATTGAACTCGAAGAACAACACAGGTTTGCCGACGGCGTTCCCGGCGTCATCCAAGTCCAGACCAGAAATTCCCTGATAATCCAGGTTGAGTTTTTCCTGAACAGCGAATCGACAATCGGTGAGCCACAAGCATGACGACCCGACATTGGCCACGCTGGTGAACTCATCTTTGAATATCTGAGCGTCATCGGTTTCGGTCTCTACTGCAGCGAGCCACATCAGAGTCAAACAATCAATGGTGTTCACTGCAAAAGTCGGCAGTTGAGTGATTTCCTTGTCAAACGTTTTGTCTGATAGGCGAATGAGGTTGAGTAATTCATTGCTTCCATTGTTTGCATCTCCAGCCACTGCAATGACTCGCGGTCGAGGACTTTCACGTTCTTCAGGTGCGAATGTCACCTGACTACCTATCAGGGTGTCGTTGGTGATAATTGTGGAACCGTCGGAAGCCGCGATGACGCTGTTGAGAAAGCGAAGTCCATCAACTGGATCAGTAATGATCAGATCGACTGGAGAGTCGTCGGTGGCCATGGCCGTCGCTATTTCCACATAGTTAGGCGCCGCTATCTGGTATGCGTTCTCAGAGATGATTGCCAACCCCTGTTCGTCAACTGCTTTGCGCACGATTTGTGCCAAAGATCGTCCGTACGGATCATCGGGGAATGCGAGTGAGATGGATGGGCTGCCACTCCCCGTAGCCAACGTCACCATGTTCGCAACTAGTTCCGAATCCAATGTTGCTGTGCGGATGAACAGCCTGTCATCGCTGAGGGCGTCAAAGACTGGAGTCGAAACCGATGGCGAGCAGACGCCAATGCCGACTGCGGTGAATAGAGGAACCACGCTGGGAGCGTTGACCGATGAAAAAGGTCCAAGGACCACATCAACTTGGTCTGCAGTAATCAATTGCTTGGCTGCTTTTCGAGCGGTGTCAGGATTGGGCCCCTCATCACGTATCACCCATTCGACATCTCGGTCGTTGAAGCCTCCGATGCTATTCATGATGCGAAGAAATGCCTCGACGACGGGGACCAGTGGGGGTCCAAAAGGGGCCTGATCATCGGTGAGCGGTACCAGTACACCGATTCGGAGAATCCCATCGGAAGAGCGCTGGACTGGGGAAGGTTGGCGGGTGACCGTGGTCGAGGTGACTTCATTGACCGAACCCGAACGACAACTTGTTAGCAAAATTGCTGTCACTCCGGCGATGGCCAGATGAAAGAACAATTGGCCTCGACACCGCACGCATATGACTCTAGAACTCTTCGACGGCCAAGAGTTGACGTGAACCGGTCGTCTCTCGACCGCCTGACGGTGTCATTTTTTGCGGTCATGACACCTGGTGATTATGACGGTTCGCTTCCTGTGGCCGAAAAAGACCAGGTCAGGGCCATTTTTCTAATGGCTCTCCGGGCTGTCCTGTCACCTAGTTACGGAATGATGACAATCAATGAAAGTTAATGGGGCAACAAACGGTGTCGTTATACAGTGTCTTCCGTGGAATTCCACCACCAACACGAAAGGTTCAACCACATGAA
>JBEIGJ010000194.1:0-3157 GCA_040381935.1 Acidimicrobiaceae bacterium
GAGTACAGCGTGTCAAATCCATGGGCACCACGGTCCGAGAGGCCCTTCATGAGGGTGTCGATGCCATGCGTCATCGCGAACAAGAACTGCAAGATCGTTTTCATGGCGACCGTGACCCATCATCGGCCGGGGAAGACGTTGACTCCTCGAAAGTCATCGTTCTCCCTGATCGCCAGGCTCGGCGATCGACGCGATCATCCTCGACCGCTTCTCGATCTCAGGGTTCGTCTCGAAAGTCGTGAATCAACAGTTCATAGCGGCACTGAAGCGAGCCATACCGTCTGATCAGGTACATACCGGTGAGGTCGAACGGGGCTTGTATTCACGCGACGCTTCGAATATGTCGGGTCATACCGACGTGGTGTGTTTTGTGACATCGACCGCACAAGTGCAGCGAGTCCTGGCTACGTGTCATGAATTCAATGTGCCCTTCGTGGCACGTGGATCGGGAACAGGTTTGGCTGGTGGCGCCACTCCTCTAGATGGAGCCGTGGTGGTGTCGACGACCAAAATGAATCGCATCGTGTCAGTCGACGTCGATCAGCGTTTGGCCTGGGTCGAGCCGGGAGTCCTGAATTTGGATCTGACCCGGCAGGTATCGGCTCATGGCCTTCATTTCGCGCCGGACCCCAGTAGTCAGCAGAGTTGTTCGCTCGGTGGCAATGTGGCCAACAATTCAGGTGGTCCGCACTGTTTGGCCGATGGCGTGACGTCGCAACATGTTTTGGGCATGGAGGTCGTGCTCAGCGATGGCACAGTGGTCATGTTCAATGGTGAAGAGGCCGATGCCCATGGCTTCGACCTACGCGGTGCTTTCATCGGCAGTGAAGGTATGTTCGGTATTGCCACCAAAATCTGCGTTCGTCTCACGCAAAATCCACCGGAAGTACGCACTGTCCTGATGGATTTCGCAACCGTGGAACAGGGCACTGACACAGTCAGCGCGATCATTGCCGCCGGTATGGTGCCGGCGGCGTTGGAGATGATGGACCAACTGTGTTTGCAGGCGGTGGAGGCCTTCGTGAACGCCGGTTTGCCCACGGATGCTGCAGTGGCATTGCTGGTGGAAGTTGCTGGCGCTCCCCATCAAGTGCAAGCAGACCTTGAACACATTCGGGAGATCGGCACGGCTTTTTCTGCCCGAACCATACGCGTGGCCGCTGATGAAGCAGAAAGAGCACTCTTATGGAAAGCCAGAAAGAATGCTTTCGGTGCCATTGCCCGCATCAAGCCGAATTACTACCTCCACGACACCGTGGTACCTCGCCATCGCCTGACCGAAGTTTTGAGTGAGGTCTATGTCATTGCCAATCGGCACTCTTTGCAAGTACTGAATGTCTTTCATGCGGGGGATGGGAACTTGCATCCGCTCCTGATTTTCGATCGACGCGAGCCGGGGGTGATGGAGCGTGTTCATGCTGCTGGTGAGGAAATCATTCGCGTCAGCATGGCAGCCGGGGGCGTGCTGTCGGGAGAGCACGGCATTGGTTTGGAAAAACGCGATTTCATGCCCTTGATGTTCAGCGCAGCAGATCTTGATGCGCAGCAACGGATGAGAGCCAGTTTCGACCCTTGGAACTTGGCCAACCCCTTTAAGGTGCTTCCCAGTCCGTCATCGTGTGGTGATGCCCAACACAGTGATCACGGGATGTGGGTATGAGTCTCGAAGATTTTGCTCGTGAGGTGGGACCGATAGATGCCGGTCCGGTGTGGGTAGAAGGTAACGGCACACGCAGTGCGGCTCCCGCGCATGTCCGCACGGTACGGGCTCCTAACGGCATCACCTTTTTGCGGGCGGATGAGATGATCGTCGAATGCGGTGCCGGGACTCCGATAGACGAGCTTCAGGCTGCGGTGTCCGAGGTGGGTCAATACGTCAATTTGCCAACCCTGACGCGGGGCTCGGGAACTGTCGGGGGAGCGTTGGCCATGGGACACAGCGACGTACGCCGTTTGGGGCGGGGAGCAGTTCGCGATGCGGTGTTGCGGTTGCGTTGTGTCGGTCACGATGGTTCGGTCATCACTGCTGGTGGTTCGACCGTGAAAAATGTGAGCGGATTCGATCTTTGTCGGTTGATGGTTGGCGCAAGGGGTTCGCTCGGCTTCATGGGGGAGGTCCTTTTACGAACCCGTCCGCTACCACGTCGTAGCACCTGGTGGCGAGCATCGGTTGTGGATAGTCAAGTCGTGACCCTGCTCATGGGGACGCTCTATCGTCCGGCAGCGGTGTTATGGAATGGGTCGACGGTCATGATTTGCCTGGAAGGTCATGAGGCCGATATCGCAGTAGCGGTGGACGCGGTGCAGTCACACGTGGGTGTTGCTTTGGCGGAGACGTCACCTCTCGATGTGTCGGACTTTCCGCATCGTTGGTCGGTGGCTCCGGGGGAGATTCCGATCACCGTGGCTCGCACACCAGAGCTCTGTTGGGCCGAAATGGGCGTCGGCACTCTCCATCATCGTCAACCTCAACCGGTACCAGAGATGTCGCTGGGTGTTGCAGCCATTACTCGGCGTCTACTGGAGTCCTTCGATCCGACTCGTCGGCTGAACCCGGGCCAAGCACCACGTCATGGAGCAATGGCCAACCATTGATGGGAGGTATCGGGATCGCCCAAGACCTCGACATTCGAGCCCATGCGACCCCAGCAGGCCATCAGCAAGTCTGTGGCTGATCCGCGCCAGGCGACTGCCGCTTTGGCATGTTGGTGACTGGTGATGAGGGAACCGGAGTCCACCGTTACCAGCCATTCACCATCGCCATCGGTGCAATGTAGATGCAAACTGCCGTGGGGCAGGTCAATTTTTCGTCGTTCGATCGTTCGGGGAAGCACCACGGCGAAGTACTCATCAATACCATCGCAGTGAACCGACCTGGCCACATTCAAAGTTGAGAAATCGATGGTGGGCCAAAGATCGGCGAGATGCACCGTTGTTTCATGGACCATGCGGCGAAAGTAGAACACCGCGCAGTGGGGTTGACCCCAGGTCCACAGCGGAAGATGCGGATCAGTGGTGGAAAGAGTCTGCAGCAGCGCTTCCCGTTGGTCATCGAACCACCCCATGAGATCGTTGATGGAGCTGTCTTTGGTTGGGGCGTCAGGATCGGGGGCTACACGAATCGGTTCGGTTGCTCGGGTCCTGATTGCGGTGTTGA
>JBEIGJ010000195.1:0-3067 GCA_040381935.1 Acidimicrobiaceae bacterium
AAGTGAAGCGGAATCGGACTATAAGCAGTACATGCGCGAGGAACTGGTGGCCAGCCGACTGGACTCGATTATCCGTGTCGACCAATTCTTGGCCGACGAGCATCGCTCGGAGGTCACCGCTGATGACCTGGATGCCTTTGCCACTGCCCTCAATGGTGTGCGTCTGGTCTTGGGCACACTGCTCGGTATCAATGACGACGATGACGAGTCAGCAGGGCGTACTGCTGGGCCTCACCATGACGAGATGAACTTGTACAACTATCTGTCGTGGCTATTGGAAAGTGCAGTGTCAGCCCGTATGAAGGGCTGGGACCGCACGTGAGAATCGAGGCGTGGAAGAGGGCCTGCGGTACAGGTGGCATCCGAAATCGGCCCTGGTAGGGTTCACATGCTCTCATCGGACGAGTACCTAGCCCCCATCGTCTAGTGGCCTAGGACACCACCCTTTCAAGGTGGCGGCACGGGTTCGAATCCCGTTGGGGGTGCAATACTGCCATACTGAATGAGTCATATAGCCGGAATCGCAAGTTCTGGTCTCGTGGTGAAGTTGGAGTTCACGCCGGCCTGTCAAGCCGGAGGTCGCGGGTTCGAGTCCCGTCGGGACCGCCAGTGTTGGTGTCATACCAACACAGGGTCGAGTAGCTCAGTCGGCAGAGCGTCCGCCTGAAAAGCGGAAGGTCACCGGATCGACGCCGGTCTCGACCACATCATGTTCAGACGCGACATTGAGGGGTTGCGTGCCATAGCCGTCGTGTTCGTGGTCTTGTATCACGCCGGCTTTGTCGGCCTCACGGGTGGGTTCATTGGCGTCGACGTATTCTTCGTCGTCTCCGGTTTCTTGATCACCACTTTGCTCTTGGATGAGCATCGATCGACCGGCCGCATCTCTCTTCGAGATTTCTACGCCCGACGGGCGCGGCGACTGCTCCCCGCCTCGGCTTTGGTCATCGCGGTCACCGTTCTGGCCAGTCGTCAATGGCTCGAACCATTGCGTCTTCGCGATGTGGGTACCGATGCCATCGCCAGTGGCGGATTCTTCGCCAACATCGTCTTGGCGGCCCGCAGTACGGATTATTTGAGTTCTGATCTGCCTCCCTCTCCGTTTCAGCATTTTTGGTCGCTGTCGGTGGAAGAGCAGTTCTACATCGTCTGGCCAGCTCTCCTGGTCCTGCTGTTCTGGAGCCGTCGGTCATCCCGTCACGCTGACAATGATGAACAGCGTCGACGCTCTCTGCATCGGCGCGCCACCATCATCATCGCCCTCGTCAGTGCAGTTTCCCTGGCTCTTTGTCTCTGGCAAACCACGACGTCTCAGCCGTGGGCTTTCTTTGGTTTGCATACCCGGGCCTGGGAACTAGGTGTTGGGGCGCTGTTAGCACTGACCTGGAAAAGTGTTTCCGCCATCGAATCAGGATTGCGATCAGTCATCGGCTGGATCGGTATCGCAGGAATCACGATCAGTGCTTTCTTTTTCGATGCGACCATGGCCTTCCCCGGCAGCCTGGCCCTCTTGCCAGTGTTCGCGACCGCACTGGTATTGCTGGCTGGAGACCACACGCGCTTTGGACCCCAAGTCCTGCTTCGGCTGCCACCATTGCAGTGGATCGGAGCCCGGTCGTATGCGATCTATCTCTGGCATTGGCCGGCTCTGATTATTGCTGAGGCCCATGCCGGTGGTGAACTGAGTGTCCAAGATCGCCTTGCCACCTTGGCTATTGCCGTTGGCGCTGCCACTTTGTCGCATCAGCTTTTGGAAAACCCCATTCGGCATGCCCGATCTCTGCGTCTTCGACCAGGAATATCACTGGGCATCGGAGCAACTCTGGTGATGAGCAGTATGACGGTCGGATTCGTCTTGCGGACGTCTTCGGTCGCCCTCAGTACCGATGAAATTGCCGAGACACCAGCAGTCATCGTGCCCACGATCCCGCAAACGTCAACATCGGAACCGGCATCGAGCACCAGCAGTTCGGTGGCCCCGGTGATTCCCGATGGTCCCCCTCCCCCCGTTCTCAGCCCAACAGCACCCTTGGATGTTCTCGATGCTGCAGTGGCCACCGTGGCAGTACCCGCCAACCTCGAACCCAGTTTGCGCGGTGCATCAGGTGACAAACCAGAGATCTACGCCGCCAATTGCCATGTCGATATCGGTTCGTATGAACCAGCGCAGTGCAGTTACGGCGACCCCTCTTCGTCTTTCACGGTTGCGCTCTTTGGTGATTCTCATGCCGCTCAGTGGTTTCCTACGTTGAACCAAGTTGCCATCACCCATTCGTGGCGTTTGGTGCCTTTCACCAAAACTGGCTGCACTCCTATTGATTTGATCACCTATAACTCACTTGTAGGTCCGACCTATCCCGAGTGCCGTCCATGGCGCGAACGAGTCATGCAACGACTGATCGACGAAAATGTCAAGGTGGTCTTCATCGGCTACTCCAATCGTCTCCTTGATCCGAATACCAAAGAACCTTTCGCCGATTCGATCATCAAAGCGGGATTCGCCGAATTGATACCGACACTGCAAAGTATGGGAATCAGCCCGATCGTCATCACCGATACGCCATATCCCGGACAAGATGTTCCGACCTGTCTCTCCCAGGCGCTTTCCAATGTGCCGTTATGTACCTTCACTCGCGCCAAGGGCATCCGCGAATCTCGTCAGCAGACGAACATTGCGGTGGCCGTCGACAATGGCGCTCAGTACCTCGACATCAGCAATTGGGTCTGTGCAGTGGACACGTGTCCGGTCATCTCGGGCAATCTTTTGATGTACCGCGACTCCAACCACATCACGACGACGTATGCCCAATGGCTAACACCATTTTTCGATGCGGCAATCAGCCCCCATGTCAACGGCGTACGTCTACGCTCGCCGATCGCGCAGTAGTACCTCTTGGGCCACCGAGGCCACGAGGACACCATCTTCGGAGAACACGTGTCCGAGCGACAAACCGCGACTATTGCTCACAGAGTGACAGGTGAAATCGTGCAAATGCCATCGATCGCTGCGAATAGGACGATGAAACCAAATGGCGTGATCGAGGCTCGCTCCTTGGAAATCACGTTC
>JBEIGJ010000196.1:0-3007 GCA_040381935.1 Acidimicrobiaceae bacterium
AGGCCGCCGCCACTGCCTGATGTCCAGCCCCGGCGAGTGGTGCCGCCCGACTTGCGACGTAATACCCGACTCCATTGGGAATGCCAAGAGCGGTGTACAACTCGATGGCCTTCGGGTCCCAATAGATCCAGCCAATCAAACGATGCGAGGCCAAACTCGCCCGACGGGTAACGGCCTGCCAGTCCACCTCTGCACTGTTCTCCAAATTCATCTCCATGATGTGGTTTCTCCGGATCCTGTTCTGGCTATTCTGACAGGCATCATGTCACTTCCTTACACCTCTTCCGGTCATTCACCCCGTCGCCTGGCGCTGATCACTTTCGCTCTCATCGCACTATCGAGTGCCTGCAGTTCGACTGACGAAGCAGTGATCGGTAGCGCCGTCAGCGACTCCACCGCTCCGACCACCATGTCACCCCCAACCGAATCGGTGGCGCCCGTCGAATCGGAGCCCACTGTTGGCGCTGACATGCGCGGCCTTCGATACTGCGAGATTCTCTTTCTCAGCATGGCCGAGACCGGGCTGATCGCCGAGGTGTACAACACCTATCCCCTCAACGACTGTCCACCAGATCAATGGCAGAGCCTCGATGTGGCTGCGATAGCGCTGGAAGCCGGAGTTCCCCTGGCTTTAGCCAATGGTCCCCGATATTGGTTGATGGACAGTGTGTCCAAACCCGATCGATCCGAAATCGTGACCAAAGAATTCGGTGGCATCAGCATGAATCGCTATGCCCGAGTGGAGGTTGGGACCCCGGACACCGTTGGTCAGCCCTATTCACCCCAAGCCGTTGATCGCCGATCGTCTTTCACGTTCAAGGCTGGCCAGACCGTATTCACTCTCATCGCCGATGACGGAACCGAATACGTCATGCAAAGTTGGAGCCAACAACGTGACGCCACTCTGACTGAAGGTGATCTTGCCGGTCTCGGAACTCGCCTTCAACTCCCAGAAGGTTGGCAGTTCGTCAGTCGAACACTCAGCGAAGATCTGGTCGTCGATACCACCAATACTCTCGCTCAGGTTCTACAAGACGAACTCATGAACAGTTACTCCCGCATTCCGTGATCGTCAGGTATTCATAGTTCGGGGTTCTGCTCCCTCCATGGCGCGCAAGATCGCAATGCGTTGATGAAGTGGTGGATGAGTGTCGAGCAATCTCGAGAGCATGCTCTTTTGTACCGACGATGAGGGCTTGGGATGATCAATCCACATATGAGCTGTTGCCGTCGAAACGCGTTGTGGAACGGTCGTGTCGGCCTCTAATTTTTCCAAGGCTGATCGCAGGCCTGATGGATCACGGGTGTACTGCACTGCTGATGCATCGGCCAAGGTTTCACGTTGTCGAGAAAGTGCCGCTCGCAAAACCAGCGACGCCGGCAGAGCGAGAACATACAAAACCAACCCAATGAAAAGAGCAATGGTCACTATGCCTGCTCGTGCCCCACTTTCTTTACTGCTACGCCGACCACCGCTTACGGCCAACAAGGCACTGATACGCAAAGCCACGTCAGCCAAGACCGCAATAGCCCCAACAGTCAGAACCGCAAAAGTGGTCACCGCAATATCGCGATTCTTGATGTGCCCAATCTCGTGGGCGATAACGCCGGTCAATTCAGCGCGATTCATGGTGGCTAGCAACCCAGTTGTCACCGTGACTGCGGCATGGGATGGATTTCGTCCTGTGGCGAACGCATTTGGCGAAGGGTCGTCGACGACGTATGTCGCTGGCACCGGAACCCCAGCGGCGATAGCCATTTCCTCAACCGCATTGCGTAGCCGTTGGTATTCATCACCGGTGGCGCGATGCGCTCCAGCGAGAGACAGGGCTGCTTGACCAGAGACCAGATAAGCCAGTCCGAGATAGGCCACCACTACTCCGGCCGTGACGAGAAGAACTCCTTCATTGAAGGCGAAACGAGATGAGCACGATTCTCCGTAGGTGCCAGAGCACGGCCCCTGTTCGATGTGTAGGTAAAAGACCACAATGTTGGCTACGACCCAGAGCAAGACGAATGACGTCGCCACGAGGGCCACCGAACGCCGGCGAGCCCGATCTTGTAGACCGAAAAATGAGAGACGGGACACATTGCTCCGCAACGACATCAGCGATGAAGGCTTCGGAGACTGCGCATTTCCATTTGACCCATCCGCCGAAACTAACCGAACCTGGATCCGGGTTCAGCAAACGGCGACTATTTCACAGCACATCAGCAACAACCAACAAGAACGTGGAGCTGAGGGGAATTGAACCCCTGACCTCTTCCATGCCATGGAAGCGCTCTGCCAACTGAGCTACAGCCCCTCAACGGGACATTGAGACGTTACCAACCGGCCACTGCCAGGCCAAACCTGATTGCGAACTGATTCCTTAATCTTCCCCGTAGATCAGTGCATCAAGTCTCCTCTGGCACTGGCCGCTCGAAGAGTGACCGCTGACCGCACTCGCAAACCAAAGCCAGTGCCGTCAATGGCGGGTCCGGTGGCGGTGGAAGAGGTTCATAAGTACCGCGTACCCGCCATTCATCAGCACGCTTGTCCACCAAATCCAAGTCGGCCCAAAGATCTATCGATCTTGAAACGACACTTTCAATGGTGCAGATCCCTTTACCTAAGACCCGCCACGATTCGTCTGATACATCGGCCAACCAGGCACGACAGACAGGACAGGTCAGTCGCGCCATTCCACTCGCGGGACGTCTTTGTACAAGCGTTCGATTTCGTAGAAATGACGTACCTCGTCCAGGAATACATGCACGACGACATCTCCATAATCGAGCAATACCCATTGCTGTTCGCGGTGGCCTTCAGTGCGACCGGGCGAGCGTCCGCAGAGTTCTCGCACCTGCTCTTCTATTTCCTCGGCGACAGCCCGAACCAAGCGACGGTTCGACGCGCCAGTGATGACGAAATACTCGGTGATCCCCAGAATCGCTCCGACCGGAATCACCAGGGTCTCGGTCGCCTGTTTGTCATCAGCAGCCCGAGCAGCGACTTTGGCCACCG
>JBEIGJ010000197.1:0-2867 GCA_040381935.1 Acidimicrobiaceae bacterium
CGGTTCGCGCATCGCCGATTGACAGCCACCCTTGTTCAACGGCATCGCGATGATCAGCCCATCGGGGAAGTTCGCGCAATGAGGCTTCGATGAGGGAGCGGGCTCGGACCTCTTGATCCACGGTAACGCCGGGAACACCGCTGATATCGATACCGCGTTGCGGGTCGTATTCTCGGGGCCACTGCTGGGCGAAGGCCACTGCTTGCGCATCTCCCTGGCCGTCATCATCATGGCCATCATCTGCATGGCCATCATCATGGCCGTGGGGTTGCGATTCATCAATGGGATTGCCGGCGGCGTCATAGATGGTCTCGTGTTCATGAACATGCGACGCGCCCGTCCAGAGCGCAACGACGACAACGGCGCCGATGGCCGCGGAAGGGAAAGCCAGTCGCACCGGAGGCAGGCGATGAGCGCCGAGTACCAAGGCTGAAGCGGCGGCGGAGGTGGCTATCACGCCTAAACCGGCGCATAACGTGTCTGCCCACTGCGGGTTCTCGCTCTGTTCGAGACCATCGACCCAGCTGATACCGGACAAACGAGTGACGATCCACCCACCAACGGCGAGTCCATTGATCACGATTCCGGCGGGCAAGATGGCGTATTGCGGTCGGAGCAGAGCGGTCAGACCCCAGGCCAGTTGAGCCAAAGCGACGATGATGAAAAGCCGGGCAGCTTGAGGATGTTCGGCGTGAAGGCCAACGGCAACACCATGGATGATGCCCGCACCCAAAGAAGTAAGGGCGGCAATGACGAGTCCCGGAAAACGCACCATGCGACATGGTAACCGGTGGTCACGGGCGCCTACTGCGCCGGGTGTTCAACTGTTGAGAGCGGCAATGGCCGGTTCGGCCAATTCGGGTCGGCAGATGAGCAAATCGGGAAGCCAGAGAGAAGCCTCGTTGTAGGTCAAAGGCGACCCATCGATTCGGCTGACGTGGAGACCCGCAGCGCGGGCGACAGCGGCTGGGGCAGCGGAATCCCATTGGTACATACCACCGTCGTGCACGTAGATATCGGCCTCGCCCATAACCACCGCCATGGCTTTGGCACCCGCGGATCCAAGTCGGACCACATCACAACCGAGGGCCTGGGCGACAACTACGGCACTGTAGGGATTACGAGTTCGAGATGTGACCAATCGCGGACGGAGCCGCGTGCGATCCGGTAGCACTGGTGCCGGGGAGACATGAAAAGTCAGATCGAGGGCAGGAAGGGCAACTGCCGCGGTCGTGAGGTCGCCGCGCTCCCATAAGGCAATGTGAATTGCCCAGTCGTGGCGTGGTGGCTCGGCGAATTCGTTAGTGCCATCGATGGGGTCGATAATCCACACTCGGTCCGCGGTGAGACGTTGGCGATCATCGACGGCCTCCTCGGACAAGATGACATCACCGGGGCGGGACGTCTTGATGGCATCGGCAATGAAGCGGTGTCCGGCGAAGTCGCCCTCATCTTTGAGATCCCAATAGTGAAATCCTTGGCGTTGGAGTTCGTTGCGCAACGTGACCAACATTCGACCGGCTTCATCGGCAATGCGGCCGGCCAGTTCATGATCGGTTTCATTCAGATCGGCTTCGCTCACAGGCCGCGGCCCAACTCGACTGCAGCCCGAACCAGATCACGTATTTCATTCTCATCGGCCCCAGCCGTTACGAGATCGGCGATGCGCTGTTCGAGGGCTTCAGCGCGAACCTCAGAAAAAACAGGAACTCGCTGCTGAGACGTGACCAGGGAAACAACGATCAAAATGACGGCCGCAGCCGTTCCAACCATGCCAATGGTCAAAACCCAGCCAGCATTGTTTCCCGCAATGGAAGAAATAATGAGTCCGGCGATACAGGACACGAAAGTGACAGCACAGGCCCAACGAATGACACGAACGGAGAGTGAACTACTCATCACAGGGACAATCGCTAACGGGACAGGGGCTTGTACTTGATGCGATGAGGTTGATCGGCCGCAGAGCCCATTTCTTTTTTGCGCCACGCTTCATATTCAGAGAAGTTGCCTTCGAACCAACGAACTTGGCTGTTTCCCTCGAAGGCCAGGACGTGTGTGGCAATGCGATCCAGGAACCAGCGGTCGTGGCTGATGACCACGGCGCAGCCGGGAAATGATTCAAGAGCGTCTTCCAGGGCGCGCAGGGTGTCGACATCCAAGTCGTTGGTGGGCTCGTCGAGGAGCAGGACATTGCCGCCGGTTTTGAGAAGTTTGGCCAAGTGAACCCGGTTACGTTCGCCACCGGAGAGATCACCAACTCGTTTTTGCTGGTCACTGCCCTTGAAGTTGAATGACGCAACATAGGCCCGGCCATTGATTTCACGGTTGCCTACTTTCAAGTGCTCGATGTTCCCTGTGATCTCCTCGTAGACGGTGGAGTCGGCATTGAGCGAATCTCGACTCTGGTCCACGTAGGCCAATTGAACCGTGTCACCAACTTTGATGGTGCCGCTATCGGGCGCCTCTTGTCCGGTGAGCATACGAAACAGGGTCGTCTTACCGGCGCCGTTCGGACCAATGATGCCCACGATGCCCGCTGGTGGGAGCG
Organism: Acidimicrobiaceae bacterium; assembly: GCA_040381935.1. Lineage (GTDB taxonomy): Bacteria > Actinomycetota > Acidimicrobiia > Acidimicrobiales > Ilumatobacteraceae > Casp-actino8. Next base: position 2,549 of record JBEIGJ010000197.1, read on the forward strand.
AGAACGTGAGATCTTCGATCAAGAGACGCTCACCGAATCCTTTGGTCAAGTGTTCGACTTCGATGACGGTGTCTCCTAGTCGACCGCCCGACGGAATCAGGATCTCGAGTTTGCTCGGACCCCGATCCGCAGCCTCGGCCTCGGCGCGCAACTTCTCATAGGCCGAGAGTCGGGCCTTGCCTTTGGCTTGCCGCGCCTTGGGTGACATGCGCACCCAGTCCAATTCGCGCTCCAAGGTGCGACGACGGTTCTCATTGCCCTTTTCCTCTTTGGCCAGACGTTCTTGCTTTTGCTCCAACCAGCTGGTGTAGTTGCCTTC
>JBEIGJ010000198.1:0-2694 GCA_040381935.1 Acidimicrobiaceae bacterium
AAGCCGCGAATATCGGCTTTGGCTAAGGCTGCTGGAACATCGGGTTCGTCCATGAATCCAAAAGTCAACTGCACTTGATAGACCCCGGGCTCGAGGCGTCCCACGAAAACACGTTCCTCGTCGCTGACTCGTGGTACCTCGGCGGTCACGACCGACACGATGAGTGTGGTCCGATGGATCACTTTGTTGTGCCGCAAGTTGTTCACCAAGGCCGGAGGAGCCTTGCCAAAGTCCTTGAACATGAACACTGCAGTGCCTTCGACCTTTTTGACGTCGGTGGCTTCGTCGAGCACCTCATTGATCGGCCGCTCTCCACGATGAATGCGATCAGCAACGAGTTGACGGCCGCGGCGCCAGGTCTGCATCTGCAACATGAGGATGATGCCCACAGCAATAGCAAACCAGCCACCGCTGGGAATCTTGACGAGGTTGGCGCCAAGGAAACCGAATTCGATGATCAGCAGTGGCACACAGATGGCATACGCCTTCCAGCGCGCCCACATCCAGCGATCGACAAGAACTTTGAAGAAAATAAATGTCGTAATCGCCATGGTCATCGTGACAGCCACGCCGTACGCCCCAGCCAAGTTTTCCGACGAGCGGAAGCCGAGCACCAAACCGATACAGGCAAGCATCAATACCCAGTTCACCAGGGGTACGTAGATCTGACCGGATTGTTTCGACGAGGTGTGTCGAATCTTGATACGCGGCAGATAGTCCAATTGAACGGCTTGCGCTGTGAGAGAAAAGACCCCGGATATCAGCGCCTGCGACGCAATGATCGTGGCCATCGTGGCCAAGATGACAAGGGGAAACTTGAGCGACTCCGGAGCTAAGAGGAAGAAGAAGTTCTTGTCGACGATCTCTGGATCCTTCAACAACATGGCTCCTTGGCCCCAGTAGTTGAGCAAGAGCGCCGGCATGACCAGGCTGTACCAACCGAGCATGATCGGCTTGCGTCCGAAGTGGCCCATATCGGCATACAAAGCCTCACCGCCGGTGACCACCAAGAAGATGGATCCCAGTGACAGGAACGCCTTCAGGCTTTCATGGGTGAAGTAGTTGTAGGCGTGAATGGGATTGATCGCGCCGATGATTTCCGGTGCGTCGATGATTTTCGAAAAACCCAAGAGAGCGAGCGTCGAGAACCAGACCACCATGATGGGTCCAAAGACGCGGCCCACCGCGCCGGTGCCGCGACTTTGTACCGAGAAGAGCAAGACCAATATGACAATGGCAATGGGGATGACCCACGAAGTAAAGGACGGCGATACCTCTTCGAGTCCTTCAACTGCGGCCAACACTGAAATGGCCGGGGTGATGGCGCCGTCGCCGTAGAGCAGAGCGGTGCCAAAGACGCCGAGCAAGATCAAGAGGCCGGCTTTGGCTACCTGATCCTTTTTCGACATGACCAGAGCCGTCAAGGCCAGGATGCCGCCTTCGCCGTGGTTATCGGCGCGCATGACGAGCATCAGATACTTGATGGAGATGATGATGACCAGTGACCAGAAGGCCAGCGAGCAGATGCCATAGACATTGATGCGGTCCACGGTCATTTCGTGGCCATGACCGGTGAAGGCCTCGCGCAAGGCATAGAGCGGACTGGTGCCGATATCGCCGTAGACCACGCCAAGGGCGCCGACGGCCATGAGCGCACTACCTCGCCGCGACGGTGGCTGTTCATGCGAGGAATCTGGCGGCAACGGAGGAACGTCGTCGGTGCCATCGTCACCAGACCCGAGAACGCCTCCAGAGTGATGTATCTCTCGGGCTAGATCAACTGACTCTGGCCCAGCAGTTTTGTCGGATCCCACGAGCAATCACCCTACTCATCTCCGGCGTCGAGCCCCTAGGCTGAGATCTCGATGAAGACGCGCACACTGCTGCTCTTGTCGGTGGGATGCGGGTTGCTCATTCTCCTGGCGGGTGGGGTGAAACTCCTGCAAGTGGCCACGGACCGCACCGAAGTGCCCGTTTTGGGGTTTGGTCAAGCAGTGCAGATCGGCGATATGACCGTGAGTGTGATTGGAATCACGACCGGGAACGACGGCCTCTTGGAAGATGCTGAAGGAACAGCAGTTCCGGACTCCGCCGTGGGCTCGGAGACTCTGGTCGAGATCACCATGTCCGGTGTGGCTGGGGTCCCGGTGATCGAGGACTGGCGGCTGCTCGGAGACGGCAAAGTCTTCTCGGCTTCGGGGGCGGGTGATGGTTCCCGCTGGTGCACATCGGCCACCCGAGTACCTGATGGCAATGCGGTGGTGCAGTGCACGCTGCGATTCGCCGCCGTGGAAACAGTCCAGGCTGTGGCCTATACCCGCGCCGGTGAACAGCGTCAGTGGGCGCCCTGAGCGATACCGTGAGAGGCAGACACGCGCCACTGGCGCCCTATTGCGGAGGTGGTCCGTACGGCTGAGCACTTTGACCTCGTCATCATCGGCGGCGGTCCCGGAGGATATGGCGCCGCTCTTTATGGTGCCTCTGCCGGCCTGAACATAGCCTTGGTCGAAAAGGACGCTTTGGGCGGTACCTGCCTCAATCGTGGCTGCATTCCCGCCAAAGCCTTTTTGGAGACCGCAGCCGTTTTTCGCCATGTGGCTCACGCCGCGGATTTCGGTGTGGAAGCCAGCGCACCCACGGTGCAGTTCGCGCTTACCCAAGCCCGCAAACAAAAGATCGTCGATGGTCTGGTGC
>JBEIGJ010000199.1:0-2676 GCA_040381935.1 Acidimicrobiaceae bacterium
GAAGATCGACAACCGAAGGGGTGAACTCGCTGCCAAAGACCAGAGCCGTGACGCCGGCATCTTTCAAAATGAATTCCAATTCGTCGGGTACCAGTCGCCAATTAAGAGGCACGATGACTCCCCCCAATTTGGCAGTGGCGAAAAATGCAGTGATGAATTCGGCGGAATTCATCACCAATAATCCGACACGATCTCCTTTGCTGACTCCGAAGTCCTTCAAGAGAGTGGCGACGCGATTGGTCTCTTCGTTCAGTTCCTGAAAGCTGTAGCGCCGATTGGCGACTACGTCGAAGAGCGCTTCAGCATGCGGGTTGAGATGAGCGCGTTTGGTGAGGATCTGCCCGATGTTGTTCTTCATCGACTCATCGTGCCACATGCCCATGCTGAATTCTTTTCTGAGCGTCTGATCACCAAATTTTCCCTGCGTTGAATACCCCATTGGGTATCTTCACACTCCTCGTATGTACGGGAATTCGCTGAGCAGCGCCTCGAGGGGGCGCTCAACATCAATCTCCGTGACGCTAATTTCGTTCAACAGCTTGAAGGCCTCGATCGCAGCGTCACAGGGCGATAGATACGTGCACTATGGTCGCGCCATGGCGACTGCATCGATCAACGGCACATCGGTCTACTTCCAAGACAGCGGCGGATCGGGTTCGCCGGTCATCTTGAGCCACGGGTTCTTAATGGATCATTCCATGTTCGAACCCCAAGTCGAAGCATTACGTACTTATCACCGGGTCATCACCTGGGATGAGCGCGGCTTCGGATCAACTCCAGCACCTGGGGCTTTCACTTATTGGGATTCAGCAGCCGATGTTTTGGCACTCATGGATCATCTCGGTATCGACAAAGCATTTATCGGTGGCATGTCCCAAGGAGGGTTCATCTCGCTTCGGGTAGCGCTCACCGCTCCTGAACGAGTGCTCGGACTCATTCTCATCGACACCCAAGCCGGTACCGAAGATGCCGACAAAGTCGAAGGGTACGGTCAATTGCGTGAAGCATGGATGGCCTACGGCCCCGAACCGGTTCAAGAAATCATTGCCGGCCTGATCCTCGGACCCGGCAACTGGCCTGATTGGTTCACAAAATGGGCTGCTCTGGATAAGGATCAATTCTCTTTAGCGTTCGATTGTCTAATGAACCGTGACGATGTCACTGGACGTTTGGCCGAGATCACGGCGCCAAGTCTCATTATCCACGGAACTGCCGACGCTGCTATTCCGGTATCTAAAGCGGAAGTTTTGCGAGACGGATTAGGTGGTTCAGCTTCATTGATCACGGTCGAAGGCGCACCCCACGCCGCGAATCTCACTCATCCCGAACCAGTAAACGCCGCCATCAAGAAGTTTCTGGCCGACCTGCACTAGTGAAGATGCTGCACCAGTGAAGATCCCGCACCAGTGAGGATCCCGCACCATTGAGGATCATGGTGACGCATCGCCGATCACCTCAGCACCGGTGATGGTCGGTCAACCTGGATAGCGCTCGGCTGCGGCCAGTACTTCTGCAACATCGGCTTCCAAAATCGCGCCACGTGCGACGGCGCGCTCTGTGGCCTCGGCCCATAGTCGCTGGAACTCCGCTTTATCGGCATAAAGACCTGCCCGCTGATCAGCCGTAAATGGAGTGGTGGTTCCAAAAAGACCGCAGAAGCTGCCACCCGCTTGACCGAGTCCTGAGAGCACCGCCACCGGAACATCGACGTGTGGAGTTCGAATTCCCCCGAGCGCCAGTCCTCGCTCATCGAGAACAAAACCTTCGAGATCTTCCGTGGCCTCCAAAGGCTCCATTGACTGGGGCGCAACCCCGGATCGAATCCATTGATCAAGAGCAGAAATGGCGGACCGAACGACATAGGTATGCGGCCCCGCATTGATCGGCAGATCGCAATTGATCAAGCCAAAGTACACAGAACTCGGTGGATTCAACATGGCCTCGAAAAGCTCGGCTCCCGCTCGACCCGAGCCATCATCGGTGTCACCGATACCCAGACTGTAGACATCGGCGTGAGCAGTGCCGGCAATCTCCCAACTACGGAAGACATCGGTGTCGGGTTGTGCCGCTCGTCGGTACCCCAGAGCCTGACCCACCACATCGGTTTCGGCGGACAGTGTGAGAACGGGTCGAGTCAGGTCAGTACGAATTCGAGCCGCCTGAGATCCAGGTACATCTGGACCTGGATCACTCGACAACTGGGCCGAGCGCGATCCGCGGCTGTGCACCAAGTATCCGTGGAAGACATCATGAGTTGGTGCCAAGGCATTGGGATACGTCGTCAGGCGAAAGGCCGACTGTGATTCTCCAGCAGCAATCATTCGCTCCGGTTCCCCACCAGCGAATAAGACACTGGCGTTACGCCAAATGGTGGCTCCTACTTGACTGAAGAGGTCATAGCTGTAGTTGTCGCCAGGATGAACAAGTGATCCGTAGCGTTCTGGGTCCGCGTTCTTTAAGACCCGTATTGCACCAAGGGGGTTGCCGCCACCTTCGATACCGACCCTTTGGGCTGATACTCCTACCCATATAGTTCCCGATCGCATGAGTTCGACCTTGGAATACGACCAAACCGGCGGCACATCGAGACCCGCAGTGACATTCATCCACTCCACCATCACCGTCCCATTAAAGGAACTGGGATCTGTCGGCTGGCGAACGACAATGCGCGTTCGA
>JBEIGJ010000200.1:0-2666 GCA_040381935.1 Acidimicrobiaceae bacterium
GTCCTTTGAGTTACTGGAGTTTCGTCAACGCCGGGGCACCAGTTTTGGGCGTGGTTGCCGGAGCACCACTCGTCGAGGCAGTGGGATGGCGGGTGATTTTCATCGTCCAGGCTCCGTTGTGTTTCATTGGAGTTGTCGTAGCACTGTGGTTGTTGCCCGACACCGAACGCCTCAAGGGTGTGACATTCGATGTGGCCGGCTCGGTCACTCTTGGTGCGGGTGCAGCGATGATGTTGGCTGGCGTCAACCAAGGGCCCCAATGGGGGTGGCAGAGTCCGGCCACCGTGTCTCTTTTGGTGCTCTCGGTACTGTCATTGACAGCCTTCATCCGCATTGAAAGACGCGTTGAGCACCCGCTCCTACCGCTCGAGTGGCTACGTACTCGCAATATTGCGCTGCCAGTTCTCTCTCAGACCTTGTCGAACTTTGCCTACATGGGAGGGTTCCTCTTGGCACCTCAAGTTCTCGACGAAGTTCTTCGCTACGACACCGCCAAAATCTCCCTCGTCGTCATCAGTCGACCATTGACTTTTGCCATCGTTGCTCCCTTGGCCAGTTTGATCACCATTCGGCTCGGCGAACGGGTTATGGGTGTGGCCGGAACTCTGTGCGTGGTGGCGTCGATGTTGGCCTTCACCACCGTGGGGCCGGGTACGGGGCTGATGCTCATGCTCTTTGCTCTTGGCTTATCTGGTGCCGGCATCGGAGTTTCCAGCCCGGCGATGACCTCACTGGTGGCTAACGCAGTGGATGACCGGGATCTTGGAGTAGCCGGCGCCATGCAGCAATTGATGACGCAACTGGGTGCAGTCTTTGGATCAGTGGTGATGACCTCAGTGCAACAGTCAGTCGGACGAGGTCAACCCACCGCCGAGTCGTTCGTGGCGGCATTTCGGGTAGCAACCGTGGTTGCTCTGATAGCCGTGTTCCTCTCGTTACGAGTGACACCCACCGTGCGCCACGGCACAAGCCGATGACTTGATCAGCCTCAGGATCTCGTCGAATGGATCACTCGGTGATGGCTTTGATTTCCTCGGCGATTTTGGCGGTGATGTCGGTCTGGGGCATTGCGGTTTGCAAGGTCATCATCTTCATCATGTCGCCGACGACTTTGATCTTGCCGCCCATGAAAGCCTGCATCGCCGTGGCTTGATCGCCGAGGGCGAAAATAGCCCGAGCAGTCGCCCAATCGGTGGTGACCGTGGCTTCAGCATCGGGCAACTCCCCGAGCTCCATCTTCATCTCACCCGATGATGTATCGATATAAGCCTTCACCGTGCCATCACCGAAAGGAACGTCGGTGATGACCTGATTGATCTTGACCACCGCAGTGATCGTGGGCGTTTGACCTTCGTATTTGGCGCGGATTCCCTGGGCTGCTTCCATCCAGGCATCGGAGAGAAAAGGATGACTCATGGCCTGAAGTGTACTGCTCGACTTTGCGAACACGAAGGCCTGTTCGAGAGATGAGATTCAGTCGATCATCAGCTTCGAAGTGGTGACGGCATCGAGGAAGTCCAGATCCAGGTCGATTCCAGATCCAGGTCCGGCAGGAACAGCCACGTGTCCGTTTTCCAGTCGCACCGGGTTGGTGACGATATCGCGAGACCAAAAGCGTTCTGCGGCTGAGACATCGCCGGTCACCGTGAAGTTGGGGAGAGCGGCCAGAGCCAAATTCATGGCCCGACCGATACCGGTTTCCAGCATGCCGCCGCACCAAACCGGGATGTCATGGTCACGACAGAGATCGTGGATCCGGAGGGCTTCGACATAACCACCCACTCGGCCGGCCTTGATATTGATGATCGAGCACGCCCGGCGTTCGATGGCATCGAGGGCGGCTCGTGTCGAGACGATCGATTCATCAAGGCACACTGGTGTACGAATCTGACGGGCAATGAGAGCGTGACCAGTGATGTCGTCTTCGGGCAGTGGTTGTTCGATCAACAGCAAATTGAATTCATCGAGGCCGGCAAGTAGCGGTCCATCGTCACGTGTGTAGGCCGCATTGGCATCTACCTGTAGGGGAATCGCATCGCCAAAAGTTTGGCGAATGACTCGAACTGGCTCGATGTCCCAACCCGGTTCTATTTTCAACTTGATGCGTACGTATCCATCATCGAGGTAGTGGCCAACTGTGGTCACCAAGGCATCGATGGAATCGGCGATACCGACTGAAACACCCGAGGGGACCGTCGTGCGTTGGGCGCCGAAGAATTCCGCCATTGATCGATTGTGAGCCCGCAACTGAGCGTCGAGAATCGCGGCTTCGACGGCACCTTTGGCCATGCGGTGGTCCTTGACCGGAGACAAAACATCGCCAATCTCGACGGCATGAAGTTTGCGTCCTCTGAGGCGGGGAATCAGGTGATGAGCAATGACATGCTGTGCTGCTTCGACATATTCACTCGAGTAGAGAGGCTCATTGCCGGCGACACATTCCCCCCACCCTTCGACCCCATCGCCTATGACGCGAACTAACAAGATGTCGCGCGTTGTATCAGTGCCGAAAGAGGTGCGAAAAGGAGCAACCAGTGGAAGGGCGATGCGGCGCAATTCGAAGGCCTCGATGGCCAAAGGTTCCATGGAGTTCGTCATCAGGTCATTCATCATGTGGTTTATAGATGTGGTTCGTCATGTGGTTCATAGCATCCGACCACTATTCA
>JBEIGJ010000201.1:0-2498 GCA_040381935.1 Acidimicrobiaceae bacterium
AGGGACGTCGATTGCCCAGACCTTCCAAACCGACCAGGTGCATCATCTCGTCGAGGCGCGGACTCGATCGGCGCCACCGACGTGATCGTTCGTGTCGCGGTAGGCCGAATTCAATATTGCGAATGACCGAAAGATGGGGAAAGAGTGCGCCATCTTGGGGAACGAATCCGACGCCGCGATCTTCCGGGGCCACGGAACTGCGGGAATCGCTGACAGTGCGCCCGCCGATGGAGATGTGCCCGTGGTCGGGACGGTCAAAGCCGGCGATGAGACGTAGCAAAGTTGTTTTGCCCTGGCCAGAGGGTCCGAGAACGGCAGTGACCAAACCGGCAGGCGCAGTGAACGAGACATCGTTGAGAACCTGTACTGAGCCGAAGGACTTGGACAGGTGCGCTATTTCAAGGGCGGCGGGGTTGAGAGTGGTCATGATCGGATGGTGGCCAGGGCCGTAGGTAATGCTACGAAGATGATCAGCGCCAATGCATAGGGTCCGGCAGCGGCGTAATCCGAGACCGTGGTTTGGGTCCAGAGCCGAGTGGCCAAAGTCTCAGTACCCGTTGGCCGGAGCAGCATGGTGACGGGCAATTCTTTCATGGCGGCAAGGAGAACCAAAGCCGTTGACGTGGCGATTCCGGGAAGGATCAACGGCATGCTGACCCGTCGTACGGTCTGTAGTGGGGTCGATCCGAGGGAGCGGGCCACTTCATCGAGGGAGGGTGGAATTTGCGCCACGATGGAGCGAATGCCCCCTACGGCCACCGGCAAAAAGAGGGCAACGTAGGCCAGGACCAGGAGTGGTGCCTGGAGATACCACGAGGGTAGAAGTCTCACACCGATGAAGACCATGGAGATCGCAACGACCACCCCGGGTAGGGCATGGGTGACATAGGTAGACCCGGCAAGGAGCGATGCAGTGCGGGAACGATATTTGCCCGCCAAGAGCCCGATCGGCAATGCCATCAGCACTGTGACGATCGCAGCCATCAACGAATAGCGCAATGATCCCCATAACGCCGAGCCGACATCACCCAGGTCTTGATCGCTGCCGTAGCGAGTGACCCAGACCAGAACGCGCCACAGAGGGAAGGCCAGTGCCAATGTGACGATGAGGCCCAGGATGACCTGAACGACTATTTCTGATGACCCGAGCCGGATGCGCAGGGGGCGGTGTACTGAACGCGAGGTCATCGTGGCTACTGTTCGGCCCCTGATCAAGGCTTCACTGGCGATCAAGATGACGGCCAAGATGACGAGAATCAGCGCGAGTACCGCCGCGCGACTCGGATTGAATCCGGCGCGATAGGCGCCGTAAATGACCCACGTGAAGGCATCGAAGCGCATCGTGGCCACGGCTCCGAAATCGCTGAGCACATACAGAGCAACGAGTAGTGCCCCGGCAGCAATCGAACCTCGCGCTTGTTGGGCGGAAAACATGATGAGGCGCACCACCCCACCTCGGTGATGAAGGGTGGCCAGTTCATCGAGAGCCGGGTCCAGGCGGCTGAAGGCCGCGGTGACGGGCAAAAAAACATACGGGTACGAGGCGATGGTGAGCACGAGAAAGGCCCCCCAAAATCCGGCCAGGGAGGGGCGCCAACTCACCCAGGCAAAAGCGGCCAGATAACTCGGAATGGCCAGGGGTAGGGCCAACACCACGCGCCAAATGTGTCGACCCCGCAAAGTGGTGCGGGTGACGACCCAAGCGGACGGAACAGCAATGACGACGCTGACCGCCGTGACGGCAGCAGCGAGTGCCAGGCTGCGGGTAATCAAGTGCAGGGTTCGTTCGCGCCACAGTTCATCCCATACATAGACCAGTCCGCGATCGAGAGATACGTCGATCAGATACGCCAGCGGGGCCAAGGACGCCAAACCGGCCAGCACCGCTGGAATCAGCAGTGTGGCCGGCAGGGAAGTGCGGCGCGAGGCGCGAATCACGGCAGCAGTGTGCCCCTAGAGAGTGAGAAGTCCGACATCGGCCAACAGTTCCTGAGTTTCAGCAATGCTGGCAAGGTCGGACAAATCAATCGCTGGCGGATCCAGTGACTCGATATCGGGCAGATTCTCATAGGCGGGTATCCCGGTCACGAGCGGGTACTCGAATGAACGCGTCACGAAATAGTTCTGGGCGGCGTCGCTGGTGAGATAGGACACGAAGCATTGAGCAGCGGTGGCGTTATCGGAATTGCCAATGACGCCTGCACCGGCAACGTTGATTAGGCCGCCAACATCACCAGGAGCAAGGTACTGGTTCTTGGCAACGACGTTGTCGGCACCTTCGGCAGCGATCTTTTCGTACAAGTAGTAATGATTGACGAGACCGATCGCGACCTGTTCATCATTCACGCCATCGCGAACGGCAGCGTTCTTTTCAAATGGAACTGGTTCGTTGGCGGCGAAAGCCTCCAACCATTGCCGGGCTGCATCATCACCACGAATGATGCGCAGTGCAGTGACAAAGGACTGCCATGATGCATTGGTCGGGGCGAAGCCGATTC
>JBEIGJ010000202.1:0-2356 GCA_040381935.1 Acidimicrobiaceae bacterium
AATGGCCCCCAAACCAAACCGAGTAGAAAGAACTCGGTCATAGGCGCTAGGGGTTCCACCGCGCTGTACGTGGCCTATTTGCACGACCCGCGCCTCATAGGGCGTTCGACGTTCGATCTCATCAGCGATATGCACCGAAATTCCTCCATACCGCGGCCGGCCGAGAGGATCGGTCTCATACTGCGGCAATTCCATTGTTCCGGCTATCGGTGTCGCCCCTTCGGCCACCACCACTACCGAGGCATATCGACCGCGATTGTGACGACTGGCCACGATTTCTGATACCTCGGCGATATCGAAGGGGACTTCAGGAATCAAGATCATGGTTGCCCCACCGGCAATGCCCGCATAGGTAGCAATCCATCCCGCATCCCGGCCCATGACTTCGACAACCATCACCCGATCGTGGCTCTCAGCAGTGGTGTGAAGACGGTCGATGGCATCCGTGGCGATTTGCACTGCCGTATGAAACCCGAAAGTCAGATCAGTGCCAAAGACATCGTTGTCAATTGTCTTGGGAACACCCACGATCGGCAGGCCGGTTCGGTCATAAAGCAATGAAGACACCGCCATGGAGCCATTACCGCCGATAACGATCAGTGCTTCGAGCCTCTGGTCCTGAAATGTGCGATGTAGCCGTTCAAGTCCGTCTTCGTGATCAAGTGGACTTCCCCGCCGCGTTCCGAGAATTGTTCCGCCTCGTGGTAGCAGCCCGCGAACTGCAGCAGTGTCCAAAGGCACGAATCTTTGCTCGAGTACTCCATCCCAAGAGTCGAGAAAACCGAGGAATTCATCACCATGGCGGGACTCGCCTTTGCGCACAATCGAGCGAATGACCGCGTTCAGACCCGGACAGTCTCCCCCACCGGTGAGAATTCCGATTCGCACGTCATCAGCCTAGGCATGAAACAATGAAGGAATGGCTTGGGATCCGAAACGCGAAGTGCCGTGGCGACGACTTTTTCGTGAATGGCTGGTGTATGCCGCGGTCATGATTGTCGTATTCATTGTCTTTCTCCGCGACACCGTCACTGGCGGGTCGGTCTTGGGACTGGCCGCGTCATTTCCGATGTACCTCGGCTTCGGGTACGTCTTGGCCAAATTCGGCTACCAACGAAAAACACTGAAGGACATACGAACAGTCGCCCCATCGCGTCCCGCAGAACCTCAGCAACGCAACCGCCCAGCGACGACTCGTCGAACTTCGACGGGACCCTCACAACATCGTCCCGCCAACAAGCCAAAACGGCGATAGCCATGTCTCTGGACAAGACAGAGTCAGTGACAAATACCGGCTCTAGCAATGACTATGTGCTGGCAATCGATGCCGGCACCACGGGAGTTCGCTGTCGGGCGATCTTCCCCGATGGTCGACCGGGTTTGGCTGCGTATCGCGAATTCACTCAGCATTTTCCTCAACCTGGTTGGGTGGAACATGACGCGGTGGAGATTTGGGAAGCAGTTGTCGACACTTTCACCCAAGTCGTCGAAGCCCTAGGACCACCGACGGTCATCGGCATCACCAATCAACGGGAGACCGTCGTGGCTTGGGACCGAGGCACGGGACTACCCCTGTATCGAGCAATCGTCTGGCAAGACCGTCGTACTGCGGAGACCTGTGCGCAACTTCGCGACGATGGCCATCTCGAAAAGGTGCGAAAAACCACCGGGCTGGTCCTCGACCCTTACTTCTCGGGAACCAAAATGGCCTGGATCTTGCATCACATAGGCCAGTCGGCGGGTCACCATGCGGAGTCGTTGGCATTGGGCACAATTGATTCCTGGATTCTTTGGAACCTCACCGGTGGTGACGTGTTGGCCACTGATCCCTCCAACGCCAGCCGCACGATGTTGCTCGATCTCTCCACCGTGTCCTGGAGTTCAGAGATGTGCGACCTTCTCGGAGTGCCCCTCGCCGCGCTGCCCGAAATCAAACCGTCGAGTGGTCTCTTTGGCCACACCCGTCATCCGGATCTACCGGCTGGCATCCCGATCTCCGGTATCGCTGGTGATCAGCAGGCGGCACTCTTTGGGCAAACGTGTTTCTCCCCCGGGATGGCCAAGAACACCTACGGCACGGGGAGTTTCATCCTCATGAACGTCGGCACCACCTGCCCACCGCCTATCGAGGGGTTGCTCACCACCGTGGCCTGGAGCATTCGCGAACCCGACGGAACACTGACCACGACCTACGCCCTCGAAGCCTCCATTTTTGTGACGGGGGCCGCGGTGCAATGGCTCCGCGATGGCCTGGGGATCATTGCATCGGCTACCGACATCGAACCGCTCGCTCTCACCGTGCCCGATAGTGGGGGTGTGGTGTGTGTCCCGGCTTTTACCGGGCTCGGCAGTCCCT
>JBEIGJ010000203.1:0-2232 GCA_040381935.1 Acidimicrobiaceae bacterium
ACTTCGCCGAGTGCTCCACCAAAAACTGTGAAGTCCTGGGCGAAGACGAATACTTTGCGACCGTCGATGGTTCCCCAACCGGTGATCACGCCATCGGTGTAGGGGCGCTCTTCAAGACCGGCAGCATGGGCTCGATGGCGAGCCAACATATCGAGTTCCTGGAAGGAACCCGGATCCATGAGGTACTCGATTCGCTCCCGGGCAAGCAACTTGCCCTTTTCGTGTTGTCGTTCGACGGAGCGTGGGGATCCGGCGTTGAGGGCCTGATCCTTACGTGAACGAAGGTCTTCGAGCTTGTCCTGCATGGGGTTGGTGCTGCTCACCCCTGGAACGCTACTCGCCCCCAACACAAGGAGTCATGGCCCGAACCAAGAACGAAGCCTCAGGGGACGGTGGTCGCTACGGTAACGGCCGGTACGCCGCCACCGATTATGACGTTTTCACTATTCGGAATGGTCGTGGATTCGAGGGGCACCACGGAGGTGACCGGGCTGGAATCATTGGTCACCACCACTGAGGTCACCGCAGCTGGGCCGGAGTCCACGAGCGGGGCCAGCCCATCACTGGTGACCTCGACTGTGAACTCAACCGTTGGCAAGGGACCCTCGGGCCCGTTGGCGGTGATGATGATGGTCCACAGTCCAGGTTCGCCCAGGGGAAGTCCTTCGGACAGAGGCAAAAGCGCCCCACCGGCTCCATCAAGGGGGACCGAGAGTGTCACACTGGCGGCATTTTGGGTCGGTGGATTGAACTGCACTGTGAGATCACGCAGACCAGAGGCCGGTGAGAACACGTCGATACGGACTGCATTGGGTCCGACTTTGGCCGGACCGATGCGAATCTGCACATCAAACGCCCCAGACGAACGACTGCTCACGAAAACGTATTTGGTGCGGTCGGATCCGGGTGGCGGCATCTTGGCCGGGAGAGTGGCCACTGCCCAAGATGTGAGCAGGAGCGCCAAAACGCCGAATCCAATTTCCATGATGACCGCGCTACGCAAACGACTGGCCGCCTTGGCCGTGAGTTGTCGACGACGAGCGAGGTTGGCGGAGATGTATTGACGGGCCGCTCCGCCGATGTAGATCATGCCGGCAACGGCACAGGCTTTCAGCAAGATCAGACGGCCATGGCGACTACTCAGGATTTCTCCACCATCGAGTTGATAGAGATGGATGATGCCGGAAACCACGGCGATGATGATCAGTGGCGTGACCAGTCGGCTGAATCCTCGGAGTGCTTGAACCAAATCCTCGTCCCCGGGTGCGATGAGAACTGTTCGGGCTAGAAGGATGAGACCTCCGAACCACACCGCCACTGCCAGGTTGTGGACACCACCGGCAACGACACCCACCAGGGAGAAATCATCGACCGTGCGGGTCAGGGCAAAGCTGAAGACGGCCAAACCCGGAAGGGCCAGAGAAAGAGTCTGCGATTGGGGATCGAGGAGATTCTCGGGCCGCATCATGACGATGACGCTGGCGCCGACCAGACCGACGCGTACCAGGATGGAGATACCACTGAGATTGTCGAAGAGATCGGCCCAGCCAAATGGACTCAGCGTTTCAGTGACCGGTCGTCCAGAGAGCAGGGCGGCCCGCAGCACGGCGGTGAAATACGTACTCACCATGGCCAGTACCCAGGTCATGCGGAAGTAATTGCGGGTGACGTCGTAGTCGATGCCCTCGGGCCAGTAGAGAACAATGAGCACCGCGCCGCCAAAGAGAGCGGCCAAAGCGATGTACGAAATAAAACGCACCAATCCCAATGGCCCACTAACTGGTGGCGCATCTGGATTGGTGGTGCTGGCGTCGGCGGCGCCCGTTCCGCTGGTATCGGCGGTTGTGGGATCGAGCATTTCAAAGGAAAACGTTCCAATGAGAACATTGCCGTCGACTTGGGGAACCGAATACGACACATTGCAAATGCCCGTCGGGAGGATGCCCACCACCGGAGCGACGAGCGAGACACCATCAACGCCGATGGTGACGGTTCCAAGCGGTGCTGGTGCTCCATTGCAGGTGGCCTGAAGGACTGCACTGTTCGGGACTGCGGCGCTGAAGGTGGCGGTGATCTGACTGGGTGACACGATCAATTTGTCGTCTTTGACCGGAGAAGTAGAAACCACGGTGGTTTCCCCTTGGGCCGGGGGAGCGAAGAAACTGAGCACGCCGAGGGCGAGACCGAAACCGAGAATCCACTGGCGCGCCCGGGTTTGCCGGCGCGCCCGAA
>JBEIGJ010000204.1:0-2228 GCA_040381935.1 Acidimicrobiaceae bacterium
CGGCCATTGGCAAGTTGGGTCCTTCATCAACAACCCGGTGGAGAAACATCTGCGCTCGTTCATTCCAGCGCCGCAGGGAATCATCATCCAAGACTTGATCCGCACCGAGGTCGGTGCGAATACGGACCCCGACGACATCGATCGCTCCGGCCAAATCAGGTAATTCGCGATCGGATCGACCAGGAATGACGACGGTGCCATCGCGCAAGCCGCGTAGAAATGTCTTCCACACCAAGTGGTTTCGTCGCCGAGCTTCATCGGCTGCGGCTGGTGAGGGATTCAAAGGGACGATATGTGCGACCGTGAAAGATCCAGCGACGGGTGGACCGCCGCGCAATATGCGCCAAGCATCGCGCCAGGCTTCCACCATTGTGTGCAATAGATCGCCGTGGAGGCGCCCTTGGTCGCGGGCGTATCGATCAGTGAAGCCGAGTGGATCGTCAATGGGAAACCAGCCATCGATGTGGTCGCCGAAGTTTTCGGCCATTGTTTCCACGAATCGTGGCCAAAAGCGTCCTGCGGACTTGGTGTCATTGAAGCCACCTTCGTCGTCGAACCACTGTGGAATCGAACCTTCGAGCAACGTCGCCCACAGCCGGACGCCGTTTTGATGGGCGGCGGTCACGAGGTCCCCGTACCACTCGGCCCAGGATCCATCGAGGGTGCCGGGTCGAGGTTGTAGTCGCGACCAGTCGAATCCAATTCGGATATCGGTAATGCCATGGTGGGCGAGTAGCGCTATGTCTTCCACGGCGCGGGTACGAAATCCATTGCCCACTCGTGTCGGATCGGCGCGGTTACTCAATGTCGACGGGCCAAGGATGGCATTGGTCGCAAGACAGACTCCCGGTGACGGGGGTTGGGGCGGCACGGTTGGAGAAGTCATTCAGGAAAAGTCTCGACAACGCCAATCAGCGTCGTGAAAATCAGGAGACGAAGGGCGACCGAGTCCAGAGTTCGCCGGTGTCATTGTTGCCGCCGAGTTTGTCCTTGGCGAAAAGGGAAACCACTTCGACTTCGCCCAAACCGCGCAAGAACACACTGTCGTGATTGCGATCCTCGACACCTATAGGCAGGCGTTGGATATCGGAGCGACAGATGAGTACCTCGTTGTGTTCGGCGGCATCACACAGTCGTGAAGCCAAGTTCACCGATGTGCCGATGTAGTCCTCACCTTGGAACATCAGGACTTCGCCGGTGGCAATACCGACCCGCACAGTCAGAGGGCGACATACGTCTTCGCAGCGTTTTTGCATATCGAGGGCAAAGCCAATGGCCATCTCTTGGTCGACGGCCACGATCATGCAGCCGTCGCCCAGCCATTTGTCCACGCGAATTCCCCAGGCGGCGGCGACATCGCGAACCTCAGCGCGAAACTTCGTGAGGATGTTGCCCGCGGCAGTGTCACCGTTGTTGGCGGTGTACAGGGTGAACCCAGACAGATCCACGAACACAAAGGTACGTTCAACTTTCATGACTGGGATCAGGCTACCCGCCGTCACGACGGGCTGGTAGCGCAATTTGGGGGCTATGGTGCCCGTATGGCTGGCCGTTACACCTATTCCCGCTGGGATGGGACTCAAAAGGGATTCGACTTGGAGGCCAGTGACCTCTTTGAGGAAATGGCCGACGACCTCTTGCACAACAGTGACCTTCGAGGGGCCCTTCGACGACTCATGGAACGAGGAGCTCAAGATCCCAATGGTGAGCGGATGCAGGGCCTTCGCGAAATGCGCCAACGCTTACGAGAACGACGCCAGGAACTCTTGGATCGTGGAGACCTCGGTGGCGTCTTCAAAGAGATTGCCGATGAACTCGATGACATCGTTGACGAAGAGCGCCATGCCGTTGATCAATCCTTAACCGATGCCAACAAGAGTTCCGATGAGCGTCGGCGGGAAAACGCCGCCCGCGCCGCCGAAGATCGCCACTTCCGACTGGACATGCTCCCTGACGATCTTGCCGGCAAAGTACGAGAACTACAGAGTTATGACTTCGAATCAAAAGAGGCTCAGCAGCGATTCGAACAGTTGATGGAAAAACTGCGTCAGCAGACCATGGAACAAACCTTCGATCAAGTTTCGTCGGCGATGAAGACCCTGTCGCCTCAGGACATGCAGCGCATGAAAGAGATGATGACCGCGCTGAATGAACTGATTGAGAAGAACCATCGGGGTGACGATCCGGGCTTCGAGACCTTCATGACAGAGTTCGGCGATTTCTTTCCC
>JBEIGJ010000205.1:0-2038 GCA_040381935.1 Acidimicrobiaceae bacterium
GCTTAGCCCTCGAGGGATACACCGTCAACAAATCCAATGCCACCTGGACGGTATACGTGGTTGAGTTGGATCAAACCAGCTCGAAGGGTCACGGCAAAGGACATGTCTATGTCGGGCAGACATCACTGACTCCGGAAGCGCGTTTCGAGCAACACATATCAAAGGCCCGCAATCCCAAAGGTCGGCTCTACTCGAGCCACGTTGCCAATCATGGTCGACGATTACGAATGAACCTGGCGCCGAAGACTTTCTATTTGGACCAAGCATCGGCCAAGAGGGCTGAAGCCGAGTGGGGCGACCACCTCCGAAGCCTGGGCTATGACGTCAAGGGCGCGCACTGAGACAACGACCCTGTTGGGCAGTGACGACACGAATCAATGTTTCGCGTCACCAGGAAGGTAAGCAATTTGGTCCTCAATCCAACACTTGTCCGGTGCACGGCAGGCCACCACAGACATCGTTGAATACACCATCGAACAAAAATCCCAGCGCTTGGATAAGAACAAGCGGCTCTCTACTCCCCGCTCCGTGCGGATCCGAACCATAGTCCGGGGGAAATGGCGGCGTTGGTCCGCTCGGTGGGGCCGGTGTGCCGTAATCCCACATCACGTAGACCGAACCGTCGTAGGGGTACGACTCAATCACGTCAATGCCCCAAAAGGGATCAGTTGCCGTCGAACGTCCCGAAGCAAGGGCCGGCGAGTACAACCGAGCACCAATAGAGCGGGCTAGAAGATCCGTCGAAATATTGGCGACCTGATGATCGCCGAATGCCGCCACAAGCAAGACGTCCTTGGACTCGCGACCTGGGTAGGGATCACCGGTGAGGTGTTGGGCATAGCCGGCGTTTTCGCCGCGATCCCACAACATCTGCGCCAGTGCAATCGCCATCAGACGATCATCCACATCGGTGTAGGCCTCTTCAAAAACACCTTGGAACTGTGGCCAGTCCGACGATCGGGGCAGTAGTAGCGAGTAATTCACTCCCGGCACCCCAAGAACAACTCGGCTCCATTCAGTGGACACCGCACTCGCCGCGCCACCCAGAATTCCCCCTTGGCTATTGCCAACAAAGACTGCCCCGTCAGTTGCCAGGATTGGCGCATCACTGCTATCTCGAAATGCCGCATCAGAAATGAATCCTTGATTGACCAGGCGACCCAACATTTGAAAAGCGATCTGTCCTTGAAGCATCCGGTCGGCCTGCTCGCCAAAACGCCCCATGTCACCAAGAATGCCACCCAAATTACCTAGGTCATCTGATGACATACCGAGCCAGTCAGTGGCACAGGCTGCGGCACTTCCTTGCGTCGCAATAGCTCCGAAAAAGTCGACTTCGTTTCGGCTACCCAGGAGCCCGTGTCCATACACGACCGTGGGTACCGGACTCGCCACCACATCGGGAATCACACAGCGATATTTGGCGCTATAGAAAGGAGCGGTTGGATTCACTTGAGGCGTCCCGGCGTTATCAAGGATCAGACGGCCGCCCGGGCTGCCATCGTTATCAAGAAAATTGAATATCTCAAATGTTCCATCGATGGTTCGCACCCCACCACTGATGGTCACTTCATCAACGGTGAAAAGCGGCGTGGTATCGCCCAGATTGTTGTAGGAAACATCGATCATCGAAAGAAGTCGGCTTGCTAGCGAGTCGCTACTTGCAACAGTGAATTCCCACGAATCTTCTTCGACTTCAATTGGAGAGTTCTCGGCATCGACAAGGTCGCCAATCGTGATGCGATACGTGTGACCTTCACTCAGGAGTGTCGCTGGACGCACCGTAACCAGCCCGGACTGAATATCCAGTTCCGCCCAATAGGGCCACAACTCACCACTGGTCTCGTCTTCCAGAACGATTGGCGACGAACCATCAATTGATTGACCAATGTCATCTGAGCCAGGAACACCAGAGAGTTCTAAATCAACACCATCAGCCTCAAAGACAATGAAAGAGGATGGTGAGAAGCCATCGGCCCGATTTTGGTCCGAGAGATCCATAGCGACACCGCCAACGTTGACCGGAGCAGCATCCGCC
>JBEIGJ010000206.1:0-1944 GCA_040381935.1 Acidimicrobiaceae bacterium
ATGGGCGTAACCCCATCGGGATCATCGTGCCCTGCCATCGCGTCATTGGAAGCAACGGTGCGCTCACGGGATTCGCGGCCGGGGTGGAGATCAAGCGAGCTCTGCTCGAGCACGAGCGGCGGTTTACTCCGGGCCGCTTATCGGTCCGCAAAAAGAATGACGACCCCGAGATCGCTGACATCTTTTCTCGCGGACTAACTGGTCCCGATGGCGAATCACTCAACATTTTTGGAGTTCTGGCTCACCATCCCGCCATGCTCAGACGATGGTTGGTTTTTGCTGCCCATGTACTCTCGAAAAACACCTTGAGTGCGCGTGATCGCGAGATCCTCATTTTGCGGACCGGCTGGAATTGTCGCTCTCGTTATGAATGGGGACAACACGTCCTCATTGGTCGCGAGTGTGGTTTGTCCGATGAAGAAATCGAGCGGATCAAGTCCGGACCGACTCATCGATCATGGTCGACGAGTGATCGTCTCATTCTTGTTGCGGCCGATGAACTCCATACCGACCAGGGATTGAGCGATCTCACTTGGGCGGAATTGACCACGTCATACCGCACGGAACAGGTACTAGACCTCATTGCCACGGTGGGCAACTACCACCTGGTTGCCATGTTCTTGAAGAGCGCTCGCGTTCCTTTGGATGCCGGCGTCCCCGACGAACCCGATCTGCAGTAGCCGAAGAGTCTTATTTGCGACGAGCCGAAGCAGCCTGCTCGCGTCGACGTCGCGCCTGCTCTTGTTCGGCTTGTTTGCGAGCCCGACGCTGTTCTTTCAAAACCTGCCGTTGAGGGTCATCAATATTTTTGGCGCTGGGCGCCGGAGCAGCTGGGACTGATTCGACCGGCGGCAATTTCCAAGCCTCATCGTGTTTGAGCAAGCGAGTGATGATTGGTGAAGCCAGCGCCTCGCCGGTCACAACCGAGGCCAACATCACCTGGGTCACTGGCAGAGAGTGTTTGGCAATGATGTCTGGCAATGCGGTGCGAAGGTCTTCCTCACTGGGATCATCGGCGCGATCACCGAGGGATTCGATGCAATCATTCAGACAACTCTCGGTCAGAAGGATCGCTAACCGCTCGAGATCGCCATTGATGCGTCCCTTTGCACTACAGACTTTGATTTCAGTAACCAGGCTCGGAGTGTCGAGATCTTGACCTTTGACCCCGGCGATGTGCTGGATGGCGTCCTTGGATTCGTCTTCCAGCCCCTCGTACAGAGTCGAAATGAGATCATCGTCCAAAAGGCGGAATGCCCGATCCAATAACGACAGAGCAGCGAGACGATTTTTGACTTGATTCACGGCGACAGGCTAGCGGTGTTTGTGTCGGGCCTCGGTCGAGTTCCCGGACTCTGCGGACAACTTGCGACAGAATGGCGTGATGAGCAGTGAGTCCTCCTTGAAGTCCCGTATTCAGCACGATATTTCCGAAGCCGTGAGAGCCGGTGACGAACTGGTGAAGTCCACGTTACGGATGGCTTTGGCAGCAATCATGAATGCCGAGGTCGCTGGTAAGGAAGCCACGGTGTTATCCGATGAGCAGTGCGTTGCCATCTTGCGTTCCGAGGTCAAGAAGCGCTTGGAGTCAGCCCAGATCTATGACGATGCGGGGCGCACTGAACTTGCGGTACGCGAACGGGGCGAGGTGGTCATTCTTGAGACGTATCTCCCGGCAGCCATGGATCCAGCAGCTTTGGCGGCCATCGTTGCCGAAGAAGTTCAACAGGCTGCAGATCGCGGCCAGACAGGCCCCAAAGCGATGGGGGTGGTCATGAAGGCAGTTCGTGAGCGGGTAGGTGATGGGGCCGACGGCTCGACAATTTCAGCGGCGGTCAAATCGGCTCTTGGCTGAAAGGGCTGTGGCGCCCACGGTAGGAATCGGACCTACGACCTTCTGCTCCGGAGGCAGACGCTCTATCCACTGAGCTACGTGGGCGGGTG
>JBEIGJ010000207.1:0-1866 GCA_040381935.1 Acidimicrobiaceae bacterium
CCAGGCCAAGACATCGACCACGGTTTGAGACCGTGGCCAATTGTGCCGTTGCTGAACTAATCGAGACAAACGATCCCTTACTTTTCGACCGAAGTTCATTTACCGTCCTATCGCCAGCCAACGACCGGAACTAGGTTGCCATACCGGAGTTTAGACAGCCCTCAACGGAATGCAAGTACCTACAAATGTACTGATCTTCTTCAGGACTGGCATTGACGTCTAGACCATCCGTCGAAAAAGCTCTTCGCCTCTTTCAGCGCACCGTTCGGTATCTCGGCGCAATCCCAGTGCGACGCATGACGACCTGCCAGAGTTGCAAATTACGCACGCGGAAAGACGCTGCCGAACTCAAAAGGTAATAACGCCACATGCGCTGGAAGCGGCGGTCATACGTCGGCAGATCATTCCAAGCCGCCTCAACATTTGCCGCCCAACAGAGCAGCGTGCGGTCGTAGTCCAGACCAAAGTTATGGACATCCTCGATCACCCACGTTGTTTCAGCGGAGCGGGAAATTTGGGCCAGTGACGGCACCACGCCGCCGGGGAAGATGTAGCGCTCGAAGAATGGATCAGTGTGATGTTTCGACACCGTCGATCCAATGGTGTGATGCAACATCATGCCGTCCACAGCCAACCGCTCATGACAGGTACGAAAAAACGTGGGCAAATTACGTGGACCAACGTGTTCCATCATGCCCACCGAGACCACACGATCGAAGGTCCCCTCGACCGCGCGGTAATCGGCCTGTTCGATCCTGACCGGAACATCACGACAACGCTCTCGTGCCACGGTCACTTGATTCGATGCCGGAGAAATACCTACACCGGTCACGCCATAGGTCCGCGCTGCGTATTCCAGCAGCCCGCCCCACCCGCAGCCGATGTCCAGAAGACTCATACCCGGTTCGAGTTGAAGTTTTCGACAGATCAAGTCCAACTTTGCTTCTTGGGCTGAGGCCAAATCATCGGCATCATCCCAATAGGCACACGAATACACCATGCGAGGATCCAACATCCGCTCGTAAAGATCGTTACCAATGTCGTAGTGATGCCGGGCATTGCGCGCCGCTCGACGTTGAGTTTGGCGGTTCATCACCCAGGATCGAGCAGCCATTGCCGCGATCTGTGGACCCGGTTTGATCTCGTTGACCGCACCACTAGCGATGATTCGCGCCAGCATCACATCCAAGTACTCGCAATCCCACCAACCATCCATATATGCCTCGCCGAATCCCAATTGGCGTTGCGAAATCACTCGATCCCAGAGACGATCATCATGCACTTGAATGCTCTCGGGAACGGATTGATTGACTGGTACTTCGGCCTTTTCCAACAAGTGCAAACCAAGTTGACGAGAACGCGTCCCCATCGCCTCAGCCTAGGCACGTCCTTTTGGGGGCCTCCGAACCGAACGCGCCCCACTATCAGCCTGGGTCAGCGGCGAAAGGGTCGAATGCCGCCCACTGGCACGGTGCCCAAACGGCCCGACTGATAGTCGGCAAAAGCCTGACGAATCTCTGCTTCTGAGTTCATCACAAAGGGCCCATAGGCCACTACTGGCTCGCGCAAGGGTTGGCCACCGAGGAGTAGGACATCCAACGCCCGCTGGTCAGAGGCCTGCAGGACTATGGAATCTCCTGATCCAAAAACCGCTAGCCGTCCGAGGCCGAAAGTATGGCGCTCTTGTCCCACCAGGCCCTCACCCTCCAAGCCGTAGGCCAGCGCATTGAACTGGGGATTCCACGGCAGCTCAACTCGCGCCCCCGGGGCCAGGGTGGCGTGAGCCACCACAATCGGCGTATGCGTCGAACCGGGTCCCTGATGACCATCTAACTCCCCAGCGATCAGTCGAATCAACGCCCCACC
>JBEIGJ010000208.1:0-1864 GCA_040381935.1 Acidimicrobiaceae bacterium
AAGAACACTGGCCGGTCGAATTCCAAACCTTGCGGTGCCACTTCGAAGAGTCCGCCTCCGCCCGCCACCAAGGCATCGGCAATGGCATTTAGTTCATCAAGCGCCGCAAATGTTCCCGGCACCGGTTCACCATCGCGTGCTTTGTGGTTCAACGTACGCGAGGTCGAAAAGCCGATCGCCCCGGCCTCACGGGCTTCACGCACAATGGCGGCCATGGCGACGATGTCTTGTGGTGTTGCGGCCTCGTTTCGGGCGCCCCGCTCGCCCATGACGTAGGCCCGCACCGTGCTGTGTGGAACATAAGCGGCCACATCCATCGAATATGAACCCTGGTCGATGTGATCCAGATACTCCGGGAAGGTTTCCCATCCCCACGTGATGCCTTCGTGGAGGGCGGTGCCCGGAATGTCTTCCACACCTTCCATCAACTGCACCAGCCACTCTTCACGACCGGGTCGCACCGGGGCGAAACCCACTCCGCAGTTTCCCATCACGATCGTGGTCACACCGTGGCCGCTCGTTGGCTCCAGGAGCGAATCCCAGGTGACCTGACCATCGAAGTGGGTATGGATGTCCACGAATCCCGGAGTCACGATCTTGCCGCGGGCGTCCACTTCCTGCGCGGCCTCTCCCCCCAGATCGACTGCGATGTCCACGATGCGACCGTCACGCACTCCGATATCAGCAACGTACGATGCTCGTCCCGTTCCGTCGACCACTGTTCCACCACGAATGATCAGATCGAACATGTTTCCCTCATTCCTCGTGCGCAGTCCCGCACCGTCTAGTCAAAATCTAACCGATACCCCTAGCCTGCAAGGGTGCTCGACGCCTCTCACATCCGCTCCGTCGACGAAGTCACCCAAGCACTCGCTGACCATGGGTACCTCGCCGATCGAGGACTGGCCACATCGGTTTACTTGGCCCTCACCTTGCAACGTCCGCTCCTCTTAGAGGGAGAAGCCGGCGTCGGCAAAACCGAACTTGCCAAAGTCTTGGCCCGTTGGACCGGTGGCGAACTCATACGTCTGCAGTGTTACGAAGGTATCGATGCCAGCCAGGCCGTCTACGACTGGGACTATTCCCGACAGTTACTCCATTTGCGGGCCGCTGAAGCCAGCGGCGAGGCCCGAGGTATTGGCGCTGACGCCCTCGAGAACCAGCTGTACCAAGAGCGATTTCTCTTGCGACGCGCCGTTTTGCGGGCCCTGGAACCGCGTGACATTGCCCCCATTTTGCTGATCGATGAAATCGATCGTGCCGATGATGAGTTCGAGGCGTACCTCTTGGAGGTCCTATCTGACTACCAAGTGACCATTCCCGAACTAGGTACGTTCACCGCGCCAAAACCACCAATCGTCATTCTCACCTCCAACCGCACCCGCGATGTGCACGATGCTTTGAAGCGGCGATGCCTGTATCACTGGGTCGAACATCCCTCCTTCGAACGCGAAGTGGCCATTGTCCGTCTGCGCGTTCCGCAGGTGTCGGACAGGCTGGCCCGCCAAGTCGCTGCCGCTACGGGTGCAATGCGGCAAATGCACCTCTACAAACCTCCCGGTGTGGCCGAGACCATCGACTGGGCGACGGCACTGGGCAGTCTTGGCGTGTCCACTTTGGATGAAGAGAGTGTGCGCTCGACTCTCGGCGCAGTTCTCAAATATCGCGAGGACCAAGAGAACGTCGAACGCAACGGCATGACTGACCTGATCAAAGAAGCATTGACCCGCAGTCTCCTGGCTTAGTAGCGGAACGGAACATCGTGACCACTGAGGTGCAATCACCGGCCGAAAACATGGCCGTGGCTTTCACTCGGTTGTTGCGCGGTGCTGGTGTACGCACCCCGATTGGCAATGTTCTCACC
>JBEIGJ010000209.1:0-1854 GCA_040381935.1 Acidimicrobiaceae bacterium
ATTTCCCTGGCCCATCAGGTGCTTTTCAACTCGGCCAGCCTGCACCAAATTGCCGAATCGGCATCACTGATCCCAGTTGGTCGGGGTGTAGTTCTCGGATCCGGCTCGGGCAACGGCCTTGATCTCAGCCGCTTTGCGGCTTCGGCACTCATGAACCGTGAGACGGCCCGGTCGGTCATTGACGTTCCTGCCAACGCTCGCGTGATCGGATTCATCGGCCGGTTGACAGCCAACAAAGGACTCGACGATTTAGTGCAGGTCTTTGCCGAGATGAGCCTGATCGACGGCAACTTGTGGTTGGTCATCGCCGGGTCAGAGGAAAAAGGCGATCCCATCGCCCCCTCGACCCGTCATATTTTGCAGACTCATCCTCATATTCGCCTTCTCGGCTGGGCGCCCGATCCGGCAGCGCTGTACCCAGCCTTCGATGTGCTGGCCTTTCCCTCGTATCGCGAAGGATTCCCCAATGTTCCCCTCGAAGCCCAGGCCTGCGGAGTCCCAGTGGTGGGTTATGCCGCAACGGGAACTGTCGATGCCGTCCGTGATGGCATCACCGGCATCCTCGTCGACGTCGGTGAGCGCGCTGAACTACAACGAGCACTGACTCACATTTTGGCCGATGGCGACCTCCGTGAACGACTTGGAGTTGCCGGTGTTGCTTGGGCGAGGGACAACTTCGATCAGCGAATCATCTGGGCTTCGTTGGCCGATCACTATCGGCAATGGCTCAATCAGACCTAGAACGTGCGCCTTAAGTTTCCAGCCAGGTGCGCATCCAGTCAATGGTTTGCTGCAATCCAACATCAAGGGAGATTGGTTCAACATCGGGAAAAAGTGAAGTGAGAAGAGTGTTGGCGGCCTGAGAGTGCGCAACATCTCCGGCCCGCGGTTCAGTGTGTTGCACATCCACCGGGCGATCGAGCAGTTTCTCCATGTGTCGAATGAGATCCAGCAAACTGGTGCGGGTACCGAACGCCAGATTCACGGGACTCTGCGACGTGACCTTGCGGGCGAGGGCATCGGCAATTACGTCGACCACTGTTCCTACGTAGGTGAAGTCTCGACTCTGCGTTCCGTCGCCATGAACCGACAGTGCTTCGTTGGTCAGTGCGGCATGAACGAAGGCCGGAATGACCGCGGCATAGGCGTGACCCGGAGCTTGCCGTGGCCCAAAAACATTGAAGAAGCGAAACGCCAACGTCGGTAGTCCATAACTGTGCTGCCAGGCCAAGGAGTACTGCTCGGCCGCCAACTTCGACACCGCATACGGACTCACGGGCTGGGGCAACAATCCCTCATGTTTCGGAAGTGTGGGATTGGCTCCGTACACCGACGATGACGAGGCCACGATGACGTGAGCATTGCGATCTCGGGCCGCTTCGAGCACCCGCAGAGTTCCAGTGACATTGGCTTCATGAGTTGCCAGCGGTTCGATGATCGAACGCGGAACCGAGGGCCGGGCGGCAAGATGCACAATGGCATCAGCGCCAGCAGTGGCTTCTTTCAGCGCCACAGGATCGAGAATCGAACCGTGGATGAAAACCAATTTCGGGCTAGCGGTCGTGAGGCTGGAGATATTCGACACCGAACCGGTCGAGAGGTCATCGATACCGATAATTTCATGATCATCGGCCAATCGTCGACAGACGTGTGACCCAATGAACCCCGCTGCACCGGTGACGCAGATCCGCATCGTGAAAGGCTACGTCCTGTTATCCACGCCAGGATGCAATGGCCACCTTTTCCAATGATCATCTTCACTATCCGAGTATCCACTCAGGCGAGCAGATCACCAGACTGGGGCCCTAGGAGTTACTATCACTTCGGTGAAAACTCAGTCCGACTTGGCCTACG
>JBEIGJ010000210.1:0-1854 GCA_040381935.1 Acidimicrobiaceae bacterium
GGTGGGTTTGGTCGTGGCCTCACTGACCACCTTGTGGCCCCGGGGACTGTATGGAGTGTTGACGGCGATTCTCTCGCTGAGTGCCCTCGTGGTCTCGATGTTCATTTGGCGAGATATCAACAATGATGGGGCGAGAGTCATCATCAACGATGCGCTTTCCATCGACCATTTCGCCATGTTCTGTTGGATCGGCATCACCGGTGCTCTGGCTTTGGTCTCATTGTCCACCAGCGACTACCTGCGACGTGAATCGAGTGATGGTCCCGAGGTCTACGCGCTGTACGTGAGTGCCGCAATCGGAGGCATGATCATGGCCTCGGCCAATGATCTCGTGGTCTTGTTCTTGGGCCTAGAGACGTTGTCGATTGCCTTGTACGTGTTGGCGGCCAGCAATCGCCGGCGGGTCGAGAGTCAGGAAAGCGGTCTGAAGTATTTCATTCTGGGTGGCTTTGCCTCGGCGTTCTTGTTGTACGGCATCGCTCTGGTTTATGGATCGACGGGGTCCACCAATATCTCGCGGATTGGAGATGTGCTCTCTGCTGAAGTGTTCGTCAATGGCGATGATGCTTTGCTTCTCGCAGGGGTGGCGCTGTTGTTGGTGGGCTTTGCCTTCAAGATCGCTGCGGTGCCCTTTCACTTCTGGGCTCCCGATGTGTATCAAGGTGCGCCAAGCCCCGTCACCGCATTCATGGCTTCGATGGGCAAGTTTGCCGCCTTTGCTGCGTTGCTACGCGTTCTTTCTACTTCGCTACCGTCTCGGTCCGAGGATTGGCGCCCAGTGATCTGGGTGATGGCCATCTTGTCGATCATCATTGGTTCCGTACTGGCTGTCGTCCAGACCGATGTCAAAAGAATGTTGGCCTACTCATCGATCAGCCACGCCGGCTTTATCTTGATCGGCGTCGAGGCCCTCGGTCATTCGGGTGATACCGAGGGAATCCCGGCATCGCTTTTGTATCTCATGATCTATGCGGTGCTGGTGATCGGTACTTTCACGGTGGTCACCTTGGTGACCCGAACGGGAGACGGCCAATCCGGTCTCGGGGCGTTTCGCGGTCTGGGTGCCGAACGCCCAGCTTTGGCTGCAGCCATGACGGTGATGCTTTTGGCCCAAGCCGGAATGCCCACAACGTCCGGATTCATCGCCAAGTTCGGCGTCATCAAATCGGCATTGACCAATGAAAGTTATGCCGTGGCCATTGTGGCCATGGTGGCCTCGGTGATTGCTGCCTTGTTGTACCTCCGGATCATGATCAGCATGTGGCTGACCGATCCGGAAGCCAATGATCACCAGCGTGAAGCGGTACAGGTGCCATGGACCGCGGGAACCGTCATCGCCGGATCGGCAGTATTCACTCTCTTGGTGGGAGTGTGGCCGGGCTGGTTGATCGATGCAGCACGCGCGGCTGCGGAGCTCGCTGGTTGATCCCGAGTACCTCACCCCCGTGTCAAACTGGGGCATGATCGAAGTTCCCGAATATCTGTCGCCATCGTCGATTGCCACGTGGCGCAGTTGTCCAATGAAATTCAAGTTCTCGCGGATCGATCGCATCGAAGAACCCCCGACCTGGGCAATTCATATCGGATCCTTCGTTCACGAGGTCCTTGAGTACTTCTACCAATTGGATGCATCGGAGCGGACTGTCGAGACGGTTCGGTCGCTCGCCGGGGAGCGCTGGCGGGAAAGCGACTGGGAGAACAAGGTCACCCAACTTGACAAGCCGGCAGGATCGATTCGTGACTTCAAAGCCCAATCGCTCGATTGTCTGGTGAATCTGTGGAAAGTCGAGGATCCGCAGCAGACCGAACTAGACGGAATGGAACATGAAGTCTGGGCGGCTATCAACGGGGTAC
>JBEIGJ010000211.1:0-1792 GCA_040381935.1 Acidimicrobiaceae bacterium
ACCTCGTCGGTTCATCCCATTGATCATGGTGGGAATCGCCATCAAATTGGGCCTTCTCTGGGCCGGTGGAAAGGCATTCGAAGACCAGATTCGATCCTTCCTGCGTTGGATCGAGGACTATCAGTGGTACGTCGTAGCCGGCCTCTTTGCCATTTCGTTCATCCAGTCGGCCCGCCATGCCCGCCAGGACCTCCCCGAAATTGTGCAAGAAATCGAGCATCCGACCGAGGACTCCTGACCGCTGCGGTTTATATTCACCTGCTGTAGTACGTCACGTGATGTCATCATTCGAATCGAAAGGAATTTTCATGACCATCAAAATCGGTGAAAAAATCCCCAATACCACTCTGCATGTTCTCGGAGACAATGGGATGCCCTCTCCCGTCGAAGCTCACCAGGTTTTGGCCAAGGGCAAAGTTGTGCTGTTCGCAGTTCCCGGAGCGTTCACTCCTGGCTGCTCGATGGTTCATCTTCCGGGATACGTCAAGAACCAAGCGGCCTTGCGGGCCAAAGGTGTGGACACGATCGCCTGTATCAGTGTCAATGACCCGTGGGTGATGGATAACTGGAGCAAGACCAGTGGTGCCGAAGGAATCGTCATGTTGGCTGATGGTGCAGGACTGTTCACCAAAGCCATGGGCCTCGAGATGGACGGATCGGGTTTCGGGTTGGGTTTGCGCTCTCAGCGATATAGCGCCATCCTCGAAGACGGCGTCGTCAAAGAACTGAACATCGAAGAGGGCGCCGGCATCACTGTGAGCGCCTGTGAAGTGGTGCTAGAAAAACTCTGAGCCCCCTCAGGCGAAATTCCGACGGGATGTCGCTCGTTGTTCAGAGATCGAGCGCAGCCTCGAGACCCAGGGTGAGACCCGGAAGGGTGGCTATTTTCCGACAGGCCAAAACCACCCCGGGCATGAAACTGACGCGGTCATAACTATCTTGACGAATGGTGAGCGTTTGTCCCTCAGCGCCGAGGATCACCTCTTGATGCGCCACCATACCGCGCATGCGCACGGCGTGGATGCGGATATCGGCAGGGCCGCGTCCACCGCGCGCTCCCTCCAGCACTTCATGGGTTGTCGGATCGGTTGCCCACTGCGATGACGAAGCGGCCATCCGCTCGGCGGTGGCTACTGCTGTCCCACTCGGTGCATCGGCCTTGCTGTTGTGGTGCAACTCAATGATTTCGGCCGTCTCGAAAAATGGTGCTGCCATCTCGGCGAACTTCATCATCAAAACGGCACTGATGGCAAAATTGGCGGCAATCAAACAATTCGAAGACGAAAACGATTTCCGGAACGCTTCGATATCTGCCGGGCTGAATCCCGTCGTGCCAACCACGGCATGAACTCCGTGCAAGGCACACCATTGCAGATTGGTGCGCGACGCATTGGCCACTGTGAAGTCCACGGCCACATCGGCTCCACCATCGGCCAGAGCCCGCGGATCGGCGACAACGGGCACTCCGGCAATGGTGCGCCCACTATGGGCGGGATCAACAGCAGCGACCAATTCGAGGCCGGGAGCCGCCACGACCGCCTCACAGACTGCGGCGCCCATACGCCCACCAGCCCCGAAAACGCCAATCCGTATCGAATCACCTGTCATCGAATCAGCGCTCATCTGCTGATCACCCCATAACCCTGTTTCGTGAGAGCGTTTCGACCGAGCGAGTCGCCTCATTGATATTGATAACGGCATCCTAAACGGAGTTGCGCGCAGTTGTTTTGCTTAATTTAAAAGACAAGGGGGCACAAAAGGTAAAGAAGGGAAAAAAAAAGGGTTTTAGGGG
>JBEIGJ010000212.1:0-1622 GCA_040381935.1 Acidimicrobiaceae bacterium
GATAATGGCCCGACTCTGTCCACTCGATCCGTAGATCGCTGACCACATCATTGCAGTAACCGCCGCGGTCCATACCGACACCGGAAGACGGCGCCGAGTCAGCAATTCAGCAAGACCAGCGCAGGCAAAAAGCAATCCAATCTCATTGATGTGATCGTTTTCTGGAACGCACACGTGGATGGCACCCAAACAGCCAGCAAAAAGAACCCAGGTGTACATCGGAGTCGTGAACGTCGTGTACAACATGAGCACCGCCCAGCCCAATCCAACAGACATGAAGACGACGAATATCATCGCCCAATCAAGGTTTCGAGCGGCGAATGTTGCCGTCCACGTTGAGTTCACGATCAGCGCACCTGCCACGGCAAAGAGAATGAAACGCGTCGAAGACTTGCTGGGCCATACCGCGACCAGCGCGGCTAGCGCAATGGCAACGACGCGCAGGTCTGTCTCGGCCATAGGCCAACCTTACCGGCAACTCGGAGAGCCCTTCTGAGAATCGACTCGCCGTAGTGAACTACTCCGGTTGAGAATCCTCCACCGCCGACTCGTGCTCATCGAGGGCCAACTCGTC
Organism: Acidimicrobiaceae bacterium; assembly: GCA_040381935.1. Taxonomy (GTDB): domain Bacteria; phylum Actinomycetota; class Acidimicrobiia; order Acidimicrobiales; family Ilumatobacteraceae; genus Casp-actino8. Next base: position 575 of record JBEIGJ010000212.1, read on the forward strand.
AACTGAATCCGTCGTCCGTTCAACTTTCCGATCATTGATCCGGCAAAGATGGTCATCAGTCCGGCCAAACGCCCGAGCGCCGGTTTGGCGTCATCGAAATAGGCAAGTGCATACCAGCACACCAAAAGACCAATGCCACTCACGAGGATGAGCATCACCAAAGAGAGTCCATTCAAGCGAAAATCGAGAGTTAGTCCCAATTTGGCCACCCATTCGAGACGGAAAATGACCACCGTCCCATCAATGACGTCTGAGACGTGAGCCGACAACCAGATGAGCGTTGCCAAAGGAGCAAGAGCCACCACAGCGAACCCTCGTCGCCCGACGCGATTGTTGAGACCAAGGACGACAAGCCCGAGAGCGATGTGGAGGAGGATGAGCGCGGCAATCACGATTATATTGCCGACCAGACTTCCCGGCGCTCCAAGTTTTCATCAGACTAGGCGACGGTGGAATGGTTTCACCTGTCAAGGGCGGCTATTCACCCGTTCCCTACCCAATGAAGAATGGGCGACCCCTTCGAAAGCACGATCACCGAATAACTCGTATGCCATCGCGATATTGATCGGAACCATTTGAACCGTTGTTGCGGAATTCAACTGTGACCGGAAGCCGCTTTTCCCAGACGATGACTTATCAACTCAAAAACAATAACCGTGGCGAAGCCAGCTAGAGCCAGCAGTAAAGGAACCAATACATCCTCTCGAGGCCACGACATCGTGGTGGTTGCGGTTCCTGCCGGCCACGGCCACAGTACGCGCAGCGAACCAAGCATCAGACCGATCATGGCCGCCAGAACTCGATCGTGGTGATGCTCCCACATCCATTCCAGCAAAGTTGAAAACAAACTCAGGCCGATAACGCAGCCGGCGGTAAAAACACCGAGCACTAGAAAATTTCGGTCGTTCACTGCTCCCAGGACCTCGCTATACATGCCCCTCATCACCAACAGGAATGATCCAGATATTCCCGGCAAGATCATGGCGCAAATTGCAATGCCACCGACCAGAAAAAACAGCCACAGCGGTTTTGTCACCGTCTGCAACAC